>JAJYNS010000096.1 GCA_021786195.1 Actinomycetes bacterium
CTTAGGGTGCGCCCAGGGCCCGGCGCTCCTCGACGGGCGTTGCGGAGCAAGCCCTCGAGCCCGGTGGCCTGAGTCGTCGCCGGAGCCTCGCGGCGAGCTCTTGCCCCTCCGGCAACCGATCGCCGGGCTGCAGGACGCCAGAGACGATCATCTCCTTGAGGTCTTGCCGATCGCCTCGCCGGTCACCGCCATGGCGTCACCCCCCGGGCCCGCCGGCGCGGAGGGCGCGTACGCTCATGTCCCCCGGGGCGGGAGCCTGAGACCCGCCATGCCCCCGTCCACCGCGAGCTCGACCCCGGTCGTCGACCCGGAGGTCGGGCTCGCGAGGTAGCAGATCGCGGCGGCGACCTCCTCGGCCGTGACGAGCCGTCCGTGGGGCTGGCGCGCGACGAGCGCGGCGCGCTCGGCTGCCGGATCTGCCGCCTGACCGAGCAGGCGCTGGACCCACGGGGTCTCGACGGTGCCCGGGTCGACGCAGTTGACGCGGATCCCCTCGGCGAGATGGTCGGCGGCCATCGCCCTCGTCAGCGCGGCGACGGCGCCTTTGGTCGCCGAGTAGAGGGCCCGGCGCGGCAGGCCGACCGTCGCGGCGACCGAGCAGGTGTTCACGATGCAGCCGTGCGCGGAGGCGCGAAGCGCCGGGAGGGCGGCTCTGGTCACCCGGACCATCCCGAAGACGTTGACCTCGAAGACCCTGCGCCACTCCTCGTCCGGGTTGTCCTCCACGGTCCCCTGGGCCCCGATCCCCGCGTTGTTGACGAGCACGTCGAGACCACCGAGGGCGCTGAGGGCGGCCCCCACGGCCTCGACGACGCTTGCGTCGTCAGCGACGTCGCAGCGGTGCCAGGCGAGCTGCTCGCGCTCTGGCGGCTCCGCGAGGTCGAGCAGCGCGACCGCGGCGCCTCTGGCTCGCAGGGCCCGGGCGGTCGCGAGGCCGATCCCGGACGACCCACCCGTCACGATCGCCAGCCGGCCGTCGAGCTCCCCCATGTCAGGCACCTCCGAACGTGGCGAGCGGGCCGGACCAGCTTGGCCCGCTCGGGTAGGCGAACTCGGCGATCGAGGAGGCGAGCATCTCGGCCGAGGTGCCCGGCGCCTTCGGCGCCAGGTAGCGGCCCGCCACGACCGAGGCCGGCGAGACGAAGTGCTCGTGGAGGTGGTCGATCCACTCGACCATCCGGCCCTCGCTGCTCCCCGAGAGCGCCGCGTAGTCGAAGAACGCCAGGTGCTGGACGACCTCACAGAGCCCCACGCCGCCCGCGTGCGGGCACACCGGCACCCCGAACTTCGCGGCGAGGAGGAGGTTGGCGAGGTTCTCGTTGACGCCAGCGACCCGGCAGGCGTCGACCTGCATCACGTCGATCGCTCCGGCCTGCAGGAGCTGTTTGAAGATCACCCGGTTGGCGACGTGCTCCCCGCAGGCGACCCGGACCGGCGCGATCGCGCGCCGGATCGCCGCCGTCCCGAGCACGTCGTCGGGGCTCGTCGGCTCCTCGACCCAGGCGAGGTCGAAGCCGGCGAGCTCGCGCACCCACCCGATCGCCTGGGCGACCTCCCAGACCTGGTTGGCGTCGACGGCGATGTCGATCCCGCCGCCGACGACCTCGCGGGCGAGGCGCAGGCGGCGCCGGTCGTCGTCGAGGTCGGCCCCCACCTTGAGCTTCACCTGCGGGAAGCCGTCCTTCACCGCGGCCTCGAGCAACGCCGTAAGCCGCTCGTCGCTGTAGCCGAGCCAGCCCGGAGAGGTCGTGTAGGCCGGGTAGCCGTGCGCCTCGAGCTCGGCGATGCGGGCCTGCTTGCCGTCCTGGCCGGCAGAGAGCAGCTCGAGCGCCTCGTCCCGGCAAAGCGCGTCGGTGAGGTAGCGGAGGTCGACGAGCTCGAGGAGCTCCTCGGGGGACATCCCGGCGAGCAGGCGCCACAGCGGCAGGCCGGCGCGCTTCGCCGCGAGGTCCCAGAAGGCGTTGACCACGGCGCCGATCGCCATGTGCATGACGCCCTTCTCGGGCCCGAGCCAGCGGAGGTGGCTGTCGCCGACGAGGCGGCGCCACAGGCCCCCCAGGTCGTCGAGGATGCCGTCGAGGTCCCTCCCGACGACGAACGGCTCGAGGGCGCGGATCGCGGCGAGCTCGACGTCGTTGCCGCGGCCGATCGTGAAGACGAAGGCGTGCCCGCTCCGGCTCTCGTCCTCGCTGCGCACCACGAGGTAGGCGGCGGCGTAGTCCGGGCTCGGGTTCATCGCGTCGGACCCGTCCAGGCTGCGGGAGGTCGGGAAGCGGACGTCGAAGGTGTCGAACCCCGTGACCGCCGTCACGGCAGCGGCTCCGCCCGCACCCGGCACGCCTGCCGGCCGAGCCCGTCGGCCTCGGCCTCGACGAGGTCGCCGGCGGAGAGGAAGGGCACGTCGTCGTGGCCGAGCGAGACCCCGGCCGGCGTCCCGGTGTCGATCAGGTCGCCGGGCTCGAGCACCATGAACTGGCTGAGGTACCACAGGAGGTGGTGCACGCCGAAGACCATGTCCTTCGTCGAGCCGTCCTGGCGGGCGACCCCGTTCACCCAGAGCCTGAGCCCGACGGCCCCGACGTCGGCGATCTCGTCGGGGGTCGCGAGCCACGGGCCCATCGGGTTGAAGGTCTCGCAGCTCTTGCCCTTGGTCCACTGCCCGCCCCGCTCGATCTGAAAGGCGCGCTCGGAGACGTCGTTCGAGATCGCGTAGCCGGCGATCACCGCCTCGGCGTCGTCGGGCGAGTCGAGGTAGCGGGCACGCCGCCCGACGACGACAGCGAGCTCCACCTCCCAGTCCGTCTTCGTCGAGCCGCGGGGCAGGAGGATGTCGTCGTAGGGCCCGACGAGGCTGTTCGGCGCTTTCATGAACACGATCGGCTCCTCGGGCGCCCTCGCGCCCGTCTCGGCCGCGTGGTCCCGGTAGTTCAGCCCGATGCAGAGGATCTTCTCGGGCTTGGCGATCGGCGCGCCGACGCGCTGGCCGCCTAAGAGCACGACCTTGCCGTCCTCGCCGAGCTCGCCGAGGACCGGCAGGGCCCCGGCGGCGAGCCGCCTGGCCTCCTCGAGGCCGTCGCCGGAGAGGAACGCCCCGTCGACGTCGCGCCCGAGGCCGGACAGGTCGAGCACGCGCCCCTCCCCGTCCAGCAGCGCCGGTCGCTCCCTGCCGGGGTCGCCCACTCGCATCAGCCGCATCGCAGCAGTCCCTTCCCTCACCTCGAGCCGCCGCCTCGCGCCGAGCTCCCGGCGCGAGTGCAACCTCTGGAGCGGCGGTGCGCCCGTTGCGCACCACCCCGACAAGGCGGGCGCGTCGTGCACGATCGATCCGATGTGTCTGGCCGCCAAGGCTAGCGTCGCCCGAGAAAGGCCGTAGGGGAAAGAACGGCGGACATGACGGTGCACGCGATGAGCGAGCCGCGGGCAGCGCGGCACGGACCCTCGTGCGAGACGGTCTCGGGCCGTCAGCCGATCTCTTCGCGCCCCGTCGCGGCGTCCCGCCGGGCGCCGTAGGTTCTTGCCACCGTGCCCCTCCTCCTCGCCGCCCCCGACAAGTTCCGCGGCAGCGCGACGGCGGGAGAGGTCGCGGACGCGGCCACGGGCGCGGCACGCCGGGCTGGCTGGGAGGCCACCGCGCTGCCGCTCTCCGACGGTGGCGAGGGCCTCCTCGAGGCGGTCGGCGGTGAACGGCGGCACGAGCTCGTCACCGGGCCGCTCGGCGAGCCGGTCGAGGCCGAGTGGCGGCTGCTCGGCGACGAGGGGCGGGGGGGGCCGACCGCCGTCGTCGAGATGGCGAGGGCGTCGGGGCTAGAGCTCGCCGGGGGTGCCGGCGCGAACGACCCGATCGCCGCCACGACACGGGGGACCGGCGAGCTCGTCGCGGCCGCGCTACGGGCGGGTGCTCGCCGGGTCGTCGTCGGCTGCGGGGGCTCGGCGACGACGGACGGGGGAGCCGGAGCGCTCGGGGCGCTCGAGGAGCTGGGCCTGCTCGACGCAGGCCACCGGCTCGCCGGGGCGCGCCTTTACGTCGCGACCGACGTGCGCACCGCCTTCCTCGACGCGGCGCGCGTCTACGGCCCCCAGAAGGGAGCCGGCCCGGGACAGCTCGAGGCGCTCGAGGAGCGGCTTGCAGCGCTGGCCGAGCGCTACCGGGAGCTCCACGGCGTCGACGTGTCGACGCTCCCCGGCGCGGGCGCCGCGGGAGGGCTCGCCGGCGGGCTCGCCGCCGTCGGCGGCGAGATCGTCTCCGGCTTCGACCTCGTCGCCGGCCTCGTCGGGCTGGACGCGGCGCTCGGGCGCGCCGACCTCGTCGTGACCGGCGAGGGCCGCCTCGACCTGACCTCCCTCGAGGGCAAGGTCGTCGCCGGGGTGCTGCGCCGCCTCGGCGGTCGGGCGCCGGCGCTCGTCGTCGTCGGCGACGTTGCCGACGGCCTCGACCACCGGCGCCTGGCCGTTGCGACGGGCGTGCCCGAGGGCCGGCTCGAGCTCGTCACCCTGCTCGGCCGTTTCGGGAGGGCCAGGTCGTTCTCTCGGGCCTGCGAGCTCGTCGCCCAGGTCGTCTCCGAGCACCTCGGCCGCATGTAGGCTCGGTCAGCCGTCTGGGCAGCGAAGCCGGTGAGAGTCCGGCGCTGTCCCGCAGCTGTGAGGCCGCAAGGCCGAGCCAGATCGCCTGGCCAGACGGTGCACGAGGTAACGGCTCTCGAGGAAGGGCGGTTCGTGCGGTCGGGACCGTTGCGTCCTCGCCGTCGACGTGACCCACTCGGACGGAAGGAGGACGACTTGTCACTGCTCCATCTCGCCGCCCGCCACACACGGACGGCCATCACCGGTCTGCTCGCGCTGGCGCTCGTCACCCTGGTTGCCGGCCCGGCCGCCGGGTCGGCCGCCCGCGACCCGGGCCTGCGCCCCGGCTTGCCCGCCGCCGGCCGTTCGGGCGGGGGCTTCCCGGTCACGATCACGACCCGCTACGGCAAGGTCCGCATCTTGCGCCGGCCGGACCGGGTGATCTCGCTCTCCCCGACGGCGACGGAGATGCTCTTCGCCATCGGCGCCGGCCGCCAGGTCGTTGCCGTCGACAACGACTCCAACTACCCGCCGGGCGTGCCCCGGACGAGCCTGTCCGGCTACACCCCCAACGTCGAGGCGATCGCCGGTTACAAGCCCGACCTCGTCGTGATCTCCTACAACCCGACACCGCCGAACCTCGTCGCGTCGCTGAGGCTCCTCGACATCCCGGTGCTCTACCTCCCCGCCGCCGCCGACCTGTCCCAGACCTACGGCGAGATCGCCACGCTCGGGCGGGCGACGGGCCAGGTGCGCGGGGCCCAGGCCGAGATCGCGGCGATGCGCCGACAGATCGCCCAGATCGTCGCGACCGTGCCGCGCCGGCGGCGACCCCTCACCTACTTCTACGAGATCGGCTCCTCGCCGCTGTACACCGCGACGGCCGACACCTTCATCGGCTCGGTGCTCTCGCTCGCCGGGCTCCGCAACATCGCCGGCGCGTCCGTGCACGGCAGCGACTACCCGCAGTTCTCCTCCGAGGTCGTGGTGCGAGACAACCCGACGTTCGTGTTCGTGGCCGACGGCACTCCGGTGCGGCAGATCGCGAAGAGGCCAGGCTGGTCCTCCCTCGCCGCCGTGCGGGACCACCGGGTCGTCGAGCTCGACCAGGACATCGCCTCGCGCTGGGGGCCGAGGGTCGTCGACCTGCTCCGAGCCGTGGTCGCGGCCGTGGACCGGGTCCCGGTCAAGGCGGCGGCCTGACCGCCGTGGCGAGGCGGCGGCTCGCGCTCTCGGTCTGTGCGGGCGCGCTCGTCGCCGCCGCCCTCGCCGGTCTCCTGCTCGGACCGGTGGCGGTGAGCCCGCTCGGCGCCCTGACCGTCGTGCTCGACCGGGTGACGGGCCTCCACCTGCACACGGGGCTCTCCTCGCTCGACACCGCCATCGTCTGGCAGATCCAGGCGCCCCGGGTCGCCCTCGGGTTGCTCGTCGGGGGGACGCTCGGCATGGCTGGCGGCGCCTACCAGGGTGTGTTCCGCAACTCCCTCGCCGACCCGTACCTGCTCGGCGCCGCCGCAGGAGCGGGGCTCGGCGCGACGGTGGCGATCGGCGCCGGCGCCGAGGGAGACACCGGACCGCTCGCGTTCGTGCCGCTCGCCGCCTTCGTCGGGGCCCTCGCCGCCGTCGCCCTCGCCTACCTGCTCGGGATGCGGCGCGCTTTGCGCTCGCCGGCGACCTTGCTCCTCGCCGGCGTCGCCATCTCGAGCATGCTCACCGCCGTCCAGACCTTCCTCCAGCTCCGCCAGACCCAGACCCTGCGAGACGTCTACACCTGGATTCTCGGCAGCCTGTCGACCGCCGGCTGGTACGACACGGCGCTGCTCGCCCCCTACGCCTTGGTCGCCACGGCCGTGCTGCTCCTTTTGCGCCGCCGCCTCGACGTCCTCGCCGTGGGCGACGAGGAGGCGGCCTCCCTCGGGATCGATGTCACCCGGACCCGCTTCGCCGTCGTGGCCGCCGCCTCGCTCGGCACGGCCGCGGCGGTGTCGGTCTCCGGGCTGATCGGCTTCGTCGGCATCATCGTGCCGAACGCCGTCCGGCTCGTGGCCGGGACGAGCTACCGGTCGGTCCTCCCGCTGTCCTTCCTCGCCGGCGGCGCCTTCCTCGTGCTCGCCGACATCGTCGCCCGCACGGCGCTCAGCCCGGCCGAGCTCCCGATCGGCGTGGTGACGGCGGCGCTCGGCGGGCCCTTCTTCCTGCTGCTGCTGCATCGTCGGGCCGCGCTCTCGTGGTGAGGACCCCTTCCCCAAAGCAAGCCCCCGCCGGGCTCACCTGCCGGGGCGTCACGGTCCGCCTCGAGGGACGGACGCTGCTCGAGGGGATCGACCTCGACCTCGCACCCGGTCGCTGGTGCACGGTCGCCGGCGCGAACGGCGCCGGCAAGACGACGCTCGTGCGCGCGATCCTCGGCGCCGTCCGCCACGAGGGCGACGTGCTCGTCGGGGCCACGAGCCTTCGCCGGCTCAGGCCCCGGGCCCGAGCACGGCTCGTGGCGCTCGTCCCTCAGCATCCCGTCGTGCCGCCGGGCGTCCCGGTCGTCGACTACGTCCTGCTCGGACGAAGCGCCCACCTCCCGCCGCTCGGGGTCGAGGGGCAGACGGACCGCGACGTGGTCGAGGCGACCCTCGAGGCGCTCGACCTCAGCCGCTTCCGGCTGCGCCCGCTCGCCTCGCTCTCCGGAGGCGAGCGCCAGCGAGCGGTGCTCGCCCGTGCCCTCGCGCAAGGCGCACCGGTCCTCGTCCTCGACGAGCCCACGACCGGCCTCGACCTCGCCTACCAGCAGGAGGTGCTCGACCTGCTGGCAGGCCTCCGCCGAGAGCGATCGCTCACGATCCTTGCGACCATGCACGATCTCACCCTCGCCGGCGCGTACTCCGACGAGCTCGTATTGCTCGCCAAGGGCCGAGCCGTCGCGAGCGGCCCGGTCGCAGAGACGCTCACCGCCGAGAACCTCATGCTCATCACCCGCGCCCGCTTCCGCCTGCTCGACGAGGACGGCACGACCGTCGTGGTGCCGCTCCCCCCGTCCGCCCGCGCCAGAGGCGGGGGCCGCGGCGAGTGAGGACCGCGTCGACGCCCCCCGCCGCAGCGCTGTGCTAGGCATTGTGCGGCCCGGGGCCGGGCCGTCGCATCGGGCCCTCCCCGGCCGCAAGCTCTTGGGACAGGGTGCCGCCCTGGCAAGCTCAGCGGAGGTCGAGCCATGCCCAGGCAGATCGGAGTCAGCCCGGAGGACCTCCAGGCGCTCTCGGGCGAGGTCCATCAGGGCGCGCAGGCGATCGAGCTGCTCGTCCGAGACCTCGAGGGCAAGATCGCGCCGCTGATCGAGGGGTGGCAAGGGGCGGCCCGGGAGTCCTTCGAGCAGCTGTGGACCGAGTGGCACGCCGGCGCCGACCACCTCAACCAGGCGCTCGTCGCGATCGCCGAGCTACTGGCCAAGGCCGGCCTCGCATATGCCGAGGCGGAGCGCTCGATCGCCGAGGCCTTCCAGCTCTGAGCCCGCTCCCTGGCCGCCGTCACCGCCCGGTGGCCGCCTTGCCGCCGCAGGGCGTCGGAACCGCCGGCGGCCGATCCGGCACCGGCGGGATCAGGTGGTGGCCGTCCCCTTGTCGGCGGGCAGCAGCCCCTTCTCTTTGAGCTCGGCGAAGAGCTCCGGGGGGATCGGCGTGGAGAGGTAGGCGACGTTGCTGCGCGCCTCCGCGGGCGTGGCAGCCCCGACGACGACGGCGTCCACGTCGGGGTGGGCCGAGGCGAACTGCAGTGCCACCGCGGGGAGCGGGACGCCGTGACGCTCACAGACCGCCCGTATCGCGCCGACGCGCTCAAGCACCTCGGCGCTGGCGGGCTGGTAGTCGAGGTGCGCCCCGGGGCGGGGGGCGGCGAGGACGCCGCTGCGGTAGACGCCGGCCAAAAGGACCGAGACGCCCCGCTCGCGGCAAGCCGGGAACAGCTCCTCGGCCGCGGGGATCCCGAGCAGCGAGTACTCGCCTGCGATCAGCACGCAGTCGAGCTCGGCCCGCCGGACCAGCCAGGTCGCCACCTCCCGGTACTTCGTGCCGACGCCGATCGCGCCGACGACGCCCTCGGCTCTCAGCTCGACGAGCGCGGGGTACGCCTCGTCGAGCGCCCGGCGCTCTTCGCCTTCCGGGTCGTGGATCAGCGCGACGTCGAGGTGGCTCCGGCCGAGGCGAGCGCAGCTCGCCTCGACCGAGCGACGCACGCCGTCTCGGCTCAGGTCGCGGACGCGCCGGCGCCTCGGCGTGCCGTAGAAGCCTTCGACGCCCTCCACGTCCTCGTCGGTGTCCACGAGCAGGCGCCCGACCTTCGAGGAGACGACCACCTCGCCGCCGGGGCGCGAGGCGAGGAAGCGGCCGAGCCGCTCCTCCGAGAGACCCACGCCGTAGTGGGGCGCGGTGTCGAACGCCCGCACCCCCGCCAGCCAGGCTGCCTCCAGCACGGCTTGCGCCTGGTCCTCGCCCATCGGGTCGAACAGACCGCCGATGGAGGCGCAGCCGAGCACGAGCCGCGTCACCTCGATCCCGCTCCCGCCGAGCGGCACCCGGGGCAGGACGGGAGCGCTCACGAACGCCCCTTCGGCGTCGGCCGCCCCCGACGGCGCCGACGCGCGTCGCGGCGTCCAAGCCTCGGGCGAGGCCCGCAGGTGGCGTCGACACCCGGGGGGAGCTTCGCGATCATCAGGCGAGGCAGGAGGGCTCGAGGGAGCGGAACACCTTGTAGCCGAGCTGGAACTCCTGGTGACCCAGCGCCTCCGAGCGAGTCGGCTCGCCGCTCGCGGTCCTCGCCACCGCCAAGTAGATCTCCCGTCCGACCTCCTCGAGCGTTGCGGTGCCGAGCAGGACCCGCCCGGCGTCGACGTCCATGTCGTCGGACATCTTGGCGTAGGTGTCGGGATTGGCGCAGACCTTGATCACCGGGGAGATGGCCGAGCCGACGACCGATCCGCGCCCGGTCGTGAACAACACGACGTGCGAGCCGCAGGCGATCAGCTCCACGACCTCGGTCGTGTCGTTGATGTTCGGGTAGCCGAAGCGCGCCGGTCCGTCCGGCACGACGTCGAGCAGGTACAGCCCTCCCCGGCTCGGCCGCTCCCCCGGCTCGATGACCCCGGAGATCGGCGCGCTCCCGCTCTTCGCGTAGGCGCCGACCGATTTCTCCTCGATCGTCGTCAGCCCGCCGGCAAGGTTGCCGGGGGCGATGCTCGCGTGGCCGAGCTCTCCGTAGTAGGCGGCCGCCTTCTCCACCCGCGCCGCGAGCTCCTCGCCGACCGAGGCGTCGACACCTCGCCGGCGGAGGCTGTCCTCGCAGCCGATGAGCTCGCCGGTCTCCTCGAAGATGCACGCGGCGCCGTCGGCCACGAGACGGTCGAACGCGCGTCCGACTGCCGGGTTCGCGCTCAGCACGCTCGTGCTGTCCGAGCCCCCGCAGATGGTGCCGACGACGAGCTCGTCGAGACGCAGCGGCACCCGCTCGACCCGCCCGATCGCCTCGAGCCCGCTCGCCACGAGCTGACGTCCGCGAGCGACGGTCGCCGTCGTCCCGCCCTCCTCCTGGATGACCAGGCGCTCTCCCCAGCGACCGCTGGCGAGCACGGCCTCGAGCAGGGAGGTGGCGTCGAAGCTCTCGCAGCCGAGCGACACGAGCAGCGCGCCGCCGACGTTCGGGTGCGTGCAGAGCGCCTCGAGCACCCGGTGCGCGTACGCGTTCGGGTAGCAGCCGGGGAACCCGACGACCTGCACGGCGCCCGTGGCCGTGGGCTCGAAGGCCTGGGCGATCCTCGAGACCACGTGGTGCGAGCACTCCACGGTGTAGACGACGAGCAGGTGGTTCCGGATGCCCTTGCGCCCATCGGCGCGTAGGAAGCCCTCGAGCCGGGGAAGCTCCATTGCCGCCCACCCGCTACCCGGGCTGCTCGGAGCCTGCCCGCCGGCCTCGGGCCCACCCGGGGCGGGCCGGGGCTGCGCCGGACCGGCGGGATCGCCCCGTCCGCAGGCTCCCGACGGCGCCGGCCCCGCCGACCGGCCGCCGACGAGGTGCGCCGGGAGGTACCCGCTGACGAGGTTGTGGAGATGGAGGTGGGCGCCAGCCTCGACTGCGACCGAGGCCCGGCCGATGACGGCGCCGCACTTTCGGACCTCCTCGCCAGCCCCGAGCCGGCGGCGGCTCAGCTTGTGGCCGACCGCCAGGTCGGCGTCGAGCCGTGCGGGGCCGCCTTCCAGCTGCAGCGTCGTGCCCGCGGCGATGGCCACCCTCGCGACGAGACAGTCGTCGTCGGGATGGAGCAGGAGGAGGCGATCGTCGAGCGCCATCGCGGCCGCCTTTCAGAACTTCCCGTACCGCAGGTAGGCGGCTTGCGGGTCCTCACCGGCCAGGATCGCCGTGCGGACCTTGTTCTCGACCCGCGCCGCCGCCTCCGCGGCCTCGACGATCTCGACGGCCCGAGCCCTCGGCAGCACCACGATCCCGTCCTGGTCCCCAAGGAGGAAGTCGCCGGTCCGGACGGTCACGCCCCCGACCCTGACGCTGCCTCCGAGCTCGTCCGCGAGCCAGCGGCCGACCACGTCTCGAGGCGTGGTGAACCGGCAGAAGACCGGGAAGCCGAGCCGGCGGATGAACGCAGTGTCGCGGCAGCCTCCGTCGACGATGTAGCCCCGGACGCCCCGGTGCTTCATCGCCTCGGAGGAGAGCTCGCCCATGAGGGCGATCTCCTGGTTCTCCGGCTGGCAGACCACGACGGCGCCCGCGGGGGCGGCGCTCAGCATCCGGGTCCAGGAGAGCAGCGTCTCGTGCGGATCGGCCGCCTCGACGCAGGACCCGTGGACGGTCCAGGCCGGACCGGCGAGCCGCTGGTCACGCTCGAGCGCGGCGATCCCCGGCTCGAAGACGGCCGGCGAGTCGCCGAGGGCGCGCATCACGTCGAAGACGACCCCCGTGTAGAGCCGCTCGAGCCGGGCGGCAAGCGCTGCGTCCTGCTCGGAGGGTCCCGCCTCTCCCGACGCCGTCACCGCGTTAGCCCCGACCCGGAGCTCCCGGGCGCATCAGATGCTTGCGGGTCGACCGCTGCACCTCGCTTCTCGACCACGTAGAGGTGCACGAGCGACATGACGACCTCGCCGTGCTGGTTTCGCACGGTGACGCGCTCGTCGACTCGTCCGAGCCGGTCAGGGCTCTTCGGATGATCCTGCTTCGCGACGACCTCGGCCTCCACGACGATCGTGTCGTCGACGAAGACGGGCTTGACGAAGCGGATCCGGTCATAGCCGTAGCTCATCGCGCGGGGATTGATGGTCCCTGCGGTCATGCCCACGGCTATCGACACGACGAGCGTGCCGTGGGCCATGCGTCTTTTGAAGGGCTGGGTCGCGCACCACTCCTTGTCCACGTGGTGCGGGAAGAAGTCGCCTGTCTGACCCGCGTGGATCACGATGTCTGCCTCGGTGATCGTGCGGCCCGTGGTCCGGCGGGTGCTGCCGACCTCGTAGTCCTCGAAGTAGGACTCGACGACCTCGCTCATCTCGGCAGACCTGCCCTCGGCGTGCTTGCCGACTCCTGCCAGGCGCGATCGAGCCGCGCCAGGCACGCTTCGGCGTCGAGGCGATGCACGAGCGTCTCGTGCACGAGCTCGCCGACTAGATCCTGCAGGCCGAGCCACATGGGCTCGCGTGGGCGCAACGACGCGCCCTCCAAGGTGGCTCGGGTGCCGGTGAAGAACTCGAGGCAATCCGCATTGATCTGCGGGTCTTCCCAGGCCTTCGCGTTGGCAGGCTGCCCGCCGAGCTCGTAGTACGGACCACGTTGGATCTCGGCACTTGCCAGCCAATAGGCGACGTCTACGGACTCCGCCTGCGCCGAGGATCGCGCAGAGACGGCGATCCCCGCACCGCCGAGGCAGGACCCCGCGACGCCACGAGGCCCGCTCGGGATGTCCCGGTAGGCGAGCCGGTGTGACCGGAAGCCGGCCCGGCTGTAGTTGACGTACCCGAACGCGAGCGGCGCGTAGCAGTAGCGCTCCCCCGACGCGAGGTCTTCCGCGATCGCGATCGGGTCCTGGTCGAGGCAAGCCGCCGGGACGAGCTCGACGAGCGCGCACATGAGCTCGAGCACTCGAAGGCCAAGCTCGCGGTCGACGAACTCCTCCCCAGTTCTGCAGACCACGCCGCCTTGCTGGGAGACGAGGGTCAGGAAGCTCGACGTCGCGTCGACGGGCTTGACCGGCCAGAGCACTCGGCCGTCGCGCGCCAGCTCGATCACCTCCTCCCAGGTGGCAGGCAGCTCGTCGAGCAGGTCTGGACGGTGGACCGACACCTGCGCGGCCGCGTCGATCGGCAGCGCCCAGACGTGCCCCTCGTGGACGTAGCTCTCGTAGGACGCGCCGACGCTCTGTGCCGCGAGCAGCGCCAGATCCTCCTCCGACCCGTGTTGGTCGAGCGGCACCAGCAGTCCCTCGCCGGCAACGAGAGGAACGTGCGGGTGGTCGATCACCAAGAGGTCGTACTCCATGGCGAGCTGCTCGAGCGGATGATCGGCGAACGCCTGCAACGAGCGCGCTGACCAGTCGACGATCGTCTGGCCGCGCCTGCCCGAACGGTCACCGAGCCCCAAGAGAGGCGCCTTCCCGCGAGGATGATCCCAGGTCATCCCGCGCAGGCGCCTCATACGTCACCTCCGCCGGGCGCCTCTGAGCCCTCGGGAACCTGCCCGGCGAACTCCTTCCAGAGCCGCTCGGTGTGCTCACCCACATGCGGCGCGCCCCGCCCGTCGACGAGGCGCCGACCGTTGATCCTGAGCGGGCTGCGCGTCGTCGTCAGCTCGACCTCCTCACCTGGAGCCGCGAGCGACGCCCTCCGGACCTGCTGGAGCATCTCCAGTGCCGCGAAGCCCTCGGACTCCGCGAGCTCGGACAGGGTGAGCACCGGCGCGCACCACACGTCCGCCGGCTCGAGGATGTCGAGCCAGTGCTGCGTGGGCTGCGTCTGCAGATGCTCGCCCAGGGTGCGGGCAATCGACTCCCGCTCCGATGCCCACCTGAGCGGATCACTGCAGTCCTCGAGCTCCGGGGCACCGATCAGGGCGCCGATCTTCGACACCGGGTACATCGCGAGCGCGACATAGCCGTCCCGCGTCGGATAGACGCCGTAGGGCGCCGAGAGGTAGGCGTTCGCGCCGTAGATGCCGTTGCGGCGCAGCTCGAATCTCTCGTCGTTGAAGTAGGCCGTGAGGAGCTCGAACTGGAAGTCCAGCAAGCCCTCCAGCAGGCTCGTCTCCACGAGGCCGCCCTCCCCCGTGCGCTCACGCTGCACGAGCATCGCCATCACGCCGAGGGCGAGCTGGCAGGAGGCCAGATGGTCCGCGATCGAGAGCCCGACCGGCACCGGCGGGTCGTCCTCCCGACCGCTCAGCCAGGGCAGGCCCGATCGCGCCTGGGCCAGCAGGTCCTGGCCAGGCTTGTCCGCCCAGGGGCCGGCGTCACCGTACCCGCTGATACTGCCGTAGACGAGCCGCGGGTTCAGCACCCGAGCCGACTCGAAGTCCAGACCCAGCCGGCGCATGACCCCGGGTCGGAAGTTCTCGATGAGCACGTCCGCGGAGGCCACCAGCTTGCGCACGAGCTCGAGGTCCGTCGAGGACTTCAAGTCCGCCGCAAGGCTCTCCTTGCCCCGGTTCATCGCGTGGAACGTCAGCGAGTCGCCGTCCCTCGACAAGTTCGCGAAGGCGAGCGTCCGCCCGAGCTCACCGACCACCGGTCGCTCGATCTTGATCACCCGAGCCCCGAGATCGGCCATCCGCAGTGCCGCGACCGGACCGGCCAGGAACTGGCTGAAATCGAGCACAGTGATTCCTGCAAGCGGTCGAGCCACGTCGGGCTCCGCCTCGATTCCCGCCACCTCCCTCAACCCTTCACGGCACCCAACGTCGCACCCCGCTGCAGGTACCGCTGGGCACCGATGAACACAGCGAGCACCGGAAGCATCTGCAGCACCGCGGCGAACGCAAGCTCTGGGATGTAGAGCTTCACGTTCAAGCCCGCGGCGGCGCTCGCGTTGAACAGCTGGCTCGAGGTGATGAGCTCTTGAAGACCGACCGACACTGTCTGTGCTCCGGAGGAAGGCAGCATCACCAACGGCAGGAAGTAGTTCGTCCAGTCGGCGACGAACGCGAAGAAGAAGACGAGCGCGGCGGCCTGTCTGGCCAGCGGTGTCGCGATCCGCCAGAACAGCCCGAGCTCCGATACGCCGTCGATGCGTCCCGACTCGAGCAGCTCGAACGGCAAGGTAGTCTTGAAGTGAACAAATGCGAGGTATGTGCCGAACGGAAAGAACCCGAAGATCACCGCGACCGGCCAGAGCTTGTCAATCTGGTGAACGACGCTGACCTCCAGGAACAACGGGATGACGAGGACCGTGTTTGGCATGACCATCGTCAGGATCGTCATGAACAGGAGCGTGCGTCGCCCCCGGAATCGCAGCATCGCAAGCGCATAACCTGCAGGAAGCGCGACGGCGACCGCGATAGCCGCCCCGCCGAAGGCGACGATGGTCGAGTTCTCGAACCACGTGAAGTAGATACCGCTGCTGAAGCCCGCCAGCTGACGCCAGTCGTAGCGGAGCATGGACAGCGAGAGCCCCCCGAACGCGCCCTGGTCCGAGAGGCTCTGCTCGGGCCGGAGCATCGCCAGCACGAAGGTCACCATGATGAACAGATAGATGACCGCAACGACGGTGAGCACCGACATCGGCGTCATCCGCCTCAGGCGTGCATGCAGCGGCAGCGGCTCTCGCCGCTCCCTGAAGCTCGCCGTCCTGCGCAGCTCGACCGGTCGTTCGACTACCTGCATCGCTAGTCCCGCTCCGAGAACAGCCCCGAACGGGTGGTGATGATCACGCCGATAGCCAGGCTGATAAGCAGCAAGATGACCGACAGCGCTGCTGCCGCCGGGACGTCGAAGACCTGGAACGCGAAGGTGTAGCTCAGCTCGTTCGGCGTCCACTGCGGGGATATCTGGCCCTGGGTCGCCAGCCCGAGCACCTCCGGCTCGAGGAAGAGCTGCGTCGCGTACGCGACGTTCAGGAGCAAGAAGTACGCGATCCACGGTCGCACGAGCGGAAGCTTGATGTGGCGCGTGACCTGCCAGCGCGAGGCACCGTCGATGGTCGCCGCCTCGCCGATCTCCTCGGGGATGCCATTGAGCCCGCCGTAGATGACGAGGATCCAGGTCCCTGCGCCCTGGAAGAAGAGCATCAGGGCGATGATCACCGGGAGATGCGCCGGCTCGGCTGTCTGGTTGAGCGTCCCGTAGCCGAGCCAGGACAGGATGAACTTGAACGGCGAGTTGTTCGGGTCCAGCAAGAAGATCCAAAGCATGAAGTTGCCCATCCCGGCAAGCGCGCCGGGCAGGTAGTAGACGAACCGGTACACGCCCACCAGTCGCGAGCGCTGGCCGTGAAGGAGCAGCGCGAGACCCATCACGCCGATGAACATGAACGGCAGCCAGACGGCGAGCACCAGCCCGATATGGGCGAAGGAGCTCGCGAACTGGTACTCGGTCACCGCGTCCCGATAGCCGCTCAGACCTCCGAAGCCCGATCCCGACCGGGCGAGGAAGCTCTGGTAGATCGCATAGCCCGTTGGAACGATGCCGACGACCGCCAGCAAGAGCACGTACGGACCGAGGAGCGCCAGCCCTCCACGTCCCTGGCGGCTCCCGACGCTGAAACGCCAGGGGCGCGACGACCGCCTCTTCGATCGTGTCCCCGCCAGTGCGACCGTCGCCACGCCACTCACCGCGCCCGTTGAAAGACTAATGCCGACCGACATACCCCGCCAGCACAACCACGCCCCGAGCACGCTGCCGCCCGGAACAAGCCGGGCGGCAGCGGCCGCGGGACCAACTGCACCGAGGCCGCGACGCGCCCTCGGGTCGCTTGATCAGGTCTGGACCTTGTAGCCGTTGAGCTTCGCCTGGTCGACGAGCTGGCTCTGGTACGCAGACCATGCTGCCGACAGCGGCTTGCCTTCGGAGAGGACTGGCGTCACCGTGTCGGTCCAGATGGCCCCGGCGGTATAGAGAAGGTACTCGTGGCCGGGACGGATCTCGGCGGCCGCCTTTGCAAAGGCCGGAGCGATCTGCTGGGGATCGGCGAAGTAACCGCTCTTCACGATGTTCTTCTCGACCCAGGCCGCGTCGTCCGGCTTGTAGGCGGGAAGCCCGGTCGTGAGGTCGACCTGCCACTTCGGCGACGTCGCCATGAACTCCATGAACTTGAGCGCATCGGTCAGCCGCTGGCCGCTGATGTGGTCGGACATCGACCACAGGCCGCCGCCCTCGTCACCGGTCCCCGGCGGGCTGCCGGGCCACTGGAGCGGGTTCGTCGCGGTGATCTGACCGGCTGGCACCTTGAACGTGTCCTCGAAGAGATAGACCCCGTACCAGGCCGCGCCGGGCGTCATCACGAGCTTCGCACCGACCTTCGCTGCGGCGGTGTCGAAGATGCCCACCGGCGACGCGACCTTCGCCTTGATCAGCGCATCCAGCATCGACTCGACGCGAGTGCAGGTCGGGTCGTTCAGGTTGATCTTCACCGTGTTCGGCCCGATGAGGTCGTTCGTCGGGCAGCCGCTGCTCCACAGGTAGCGGTCGACTGCATAGGTGTCGCCCAGCATCGCGACGTAGTAGCCGGGGTGCTGCTTCGCGATCTTCAGCCCGAGTGCCTCGTACTGCGGCCAGGTCTTCGGCGGTGTGTAGCCCCACTGCTTGAACAGCTTGGCGTTGTACCACAGCACGTCGGGGGCCACGTCGTTGCGAAGGCAGTACAGGCCGCCGTTGATCGCGCACGCGGCGATGACCGACTTCGGGTATCCCGCCTGGACGCTCTTCGGGACCAGGTTCTTCAAGTTGGCCGCGTAGTGGATCTGCGGACCAGCCGCCCAGGCGATCGCAGAGTTGCCGGGCCAGAAGATGGCGTCCGGCCAGCCGCTCCCCGCCCTGTTGAAGAGCTCGAACTTCGCTTCGAGGCCGGCGTTGCTAGCGCTCGAGCTCAGCGTGGTGACCGTTATCGGTATGTTCGGATACTGCTTCTCGAACGCCTTGACCGCCGGGATCCGCGGCGGGTCCACCCAAATGACGAGCGGGTTCGACTTCGAAACGGTGCTCTCGGCGACCAGGCGACCATGCGCGCGTGCGGTGGACGCCAGTGCCGCCCCGCCATACGCGAGCGTCGTCGCCATTCCCGTAGCCGCAAGAACACCGATCATTGCCGCCGCTCGACGACGTCTGGTCCCTGCTCGAACACGGGTCATCTAGGCCCCCCTCTCCTAGTCGGTGCAATCCTCGCCTGGCGGGGCAGACGCCGTCAGCGCACACCCCCCAGCCGGTCGGACGTTAGCAGTCTCGGGCCGGTACAGCAAGTGAACAAACGTTATTCCTGTGACCTCTGGTAGATCTCTGTCGGCGCCTGCGCCCTACCCGACCTGATCGACCGGTAGATCGCCTCTACGACACACAGCGTCCGGACGTTGTCGTCTGCAGACGTCCTCGGCGGACGACCGCCCGCAGCCGCTTCCAGCAAGGACGCCATCGGGCCCAGGAACGCGTCGGGCAGCCAGCGGCTGGTCACGGGATAAGGCACCCAGCCGTCCGTACCGACAATCGTGCTGTTGACCTCGAGCGTGTCGGGCCTGCCTCGGGGATAATCGTAGAGCAGGCCCAGGGTTCCCCGCACGGCTCCTCCGCTGCCCTCGAGCCGGAACTCCGCCCGCTGGTCACCCCAACGGTTCTCGTGGTGCGCATGGACGAGTGCCCGAGCGCCGCCCGGGAAGGTGTAGGTGGTTGCCGTTCGCGTCTCGCCACTCGGCGCTTGGCCCGGTGTTCGCCCGGCCGACGCGTAGATGCTGTCAGGCTCACCGAGGAACCATCGCACGACGTCGTGATAGTGGATCGAATGGTTCCAGACCTCGAGCTCGGCAAGGGTGAGCATCCACGGCCAGAGCGTCCATTCTGTCCAGATGTCGACCGAGATGCTCAGCGAGGTGACCTCTCCGAGCCAACCGAGCCGCATCATCTCGTGGGCAGCGGCGATGCCCTCGTCGAACCGGAGCTGTTGGTTGACTGCGAGGACGACGCCACGTGCCGTCGCCTCACGGGCAAGCTCTGCCGCGATCCCGCTTGTGGGCGCGAAGGGCTTCTGCCCGAGCACGTGCCGGCCCGACTCGAGGGCTCGCCGGACGATCTCTGGCTGGGCTGCCGCCGGGACCGCAATGTCGATCACGGCCACGCGCTCGTCAGCCAGCAGCTCGTCCAGGTCTGCGTAGACACGTCCGATGTCGTGGCGAGACGCGACGTCTTCGGCACGCGCCCGATCCAGATCGGTGATGCCGACGACCTCCAGGCCACCCTTTCTGTACGCCGGCAGGTGCGCCAGGTCGACAATGGCACCCGCGCCCACGAGGGCGATCGGCAGCCGGTTGGCCGGGGGAACCTCAATCGTGCAGGCCTCGGCGATCGGAGCGAACAGCTCGATCACTGCCCGAGCTCCAGGCCGTAGAAGCGTGCAGCGGTCTCGCCGCGCAGCGCGGCCCGCGCTGGCTCGTCGAGCTCGTCGATGAGGCTGAACAGCGCGCCGGCGACGGCCTCGTACCCCCCTGCCACCTCGCAGATCGGCCAGTCGCTGCCGAACATGAGGCGCGACGGGCCGAACAGCCGGAGCGCCGTCTCGAATGCCGGCCTCAGGTCGTCGAGGCGCCACGGCGCGCGGTCACCTTCTGCGGGATAGAGCCCGGAGACCTTCGCGTGCACGTTCGGGGAGGCCGCGGCTCGAGCCAGCAGGCGCGACCAACCCTCGAGGTCCCGGCCGATCGGCGGCTTGGCCAGGTGGTCGATGACGATGCGCAGGTTCGGGTGCCGCTCGCACAGCACGGGAACGTGCTCGAGGTGGCGCGGGAGGACGGCGACGTAGTCGAAGGGGAGGTTCCTGGCCGACAGGAGCTCGAGGCCTTCGCCAACAGCCGGGCGGAGCACCCAGTCCGGATCGGGCTGGTTGTGGACCAAGGTCCGGACGCCCACGACGCGTCGGGAGTCGCTGAGCCGGTCGAGCAGCGCGGCCGCCTGCTCCGCGTCGTCCACCGGCACCCACGCGACGATTCCCGCGATCTCGCGGTGGGCGGCGGCGATCTCGAACATGAGCTCGTCGTCGGCGAGCGAGTCCGCGGACTGGACGAGGACCGTCGCATCGACGCCGCCGGCTGCGAGGTGAGGTTCGAGGTCGGCGAAGCCATAGCTTCGGTCCAGTTCGGGATAGTACGGCGCCAGCCAGGGATAGCTCACCCGAGCCGGATCCCAGAAGTGCTGGTGCGCGTCGACCACGACCACAGGCGCGTACCCTCCCAGTGCTGCGACGGCGACGGCCCCTCCTCCGCGACAGGGCATCATCGCACACTTCCTGGGGTCAGCACAATCGATTTACCATGGACGAGCCGGGCCGTGTCTCCCTCGCTCGGCCCTACGATCCCAGCCGGGAGCTCACAGGTCAGGAGGACGCGCATGTCACCAGAACTGTCGCCGCGCGAAGGGCCCGCTCGCCGAGTGGCATCGGTCGTCGGCCTCGTCGACCAGCGGGCGGAGGAGTACCTGGGCCTGCATCGCGCTGTGCCGCCGGAGGTGCTCACGGCGCTGCGCACGGCGAACGTCACCAACTACTCGATCTACCGCCACGGCGACCTGCTGTTCAGCTACCTCGAGTACCGGGGCACGGACTACGAGACCGACATGGCCCGCTTGGCCGCGGATCCTGCCACCCAACGATGGTGGTCCACCGTGATGCCGATGCAGCGGAGCCTGCGAGCACACCCCGACGAGCCCTGGTGGACCGGGCTCGCCGAGGTGTTCCACCTAGATTGAGGAACGGTGCCAGATCCCAGGAGTCGCACAGGGGCAACCAAGGGCACGACGACGTCGTCCGTGGCCCGGCTGCGCGACGTCGCGGCGCGCGCCGGCGTCTCGGTGTCGGTGGTCTCACGTGTCCTGAACGAGGACCCCAAGCTGCGGATCCGAGAGGAGACTCGAGCCCGCGTCCTTCGAGCGATAGACGGGACCAACTACACCCACAACCACGCTGCGCGGGCTCTGCGGCTTCGCCGTTCCGGGGCGATCGCGTTGTTGATCCCCGACGTCACGAATGCGATCTTCTCCGAGCCGTCACGGGGCGTCGCGGAGACCGCGGCCGAGGCAGACCTCGTCGTGCTGCTCGGGCGGTCGGAGTGGCTCGACGCCGAGAACAACGTCGTCGCGAAGCTTTCTCACCAAGGTCGCGTCGACGGCTTCATCATCCAGCTCCGCGACGAGGAGCGCTCGACGAAGGTCCTCGACCTCCTT
This sequence comes from Actinomycetes bacterium, assembly GCA_021786195.1. Lineage (GTDB taxonomy): Bacteria > Actinomycetota > Acidimicrobiia > Acidimicrobiales > Bog-793 > JAKAOD01. The sequence continues at coordinate 20,942 of JAJYNS010000096.1, forward strand.
CCGGTCGACGCACCGGCAGTTGTGATGAACTGGCACCAGCACAAGGGGCTGAGCTCGGTCGCCATGGACGACTTCGAGGCGGCGCGGCTCGCCACCTCTTTCCTCGTCGACCTGGGGCACAGGTCGATAGGCCTCATCGGCGGACTGCCACAGACGAGCACGGCTCGGGCTCGCGAACGGGGTTTCCGCCGCGCGCTCGCCGACGCCGGGATCGCTATGCGGCGAGACTGGATGACGCAGTTCGGTTACACGCCCGGGGCAGGAAGAGTGGCCTTGCAGCACCTCCTGTCGGCCGGGACCCTGCCCACTTGTCTCGTAGTGGCGAACGTGAACGCGGCCGTCGGCGTGCTCTCCGCGGCGCACGACGCCGGCCTCGATGTCCCCGAGCAGCTGTCGATCGTGGCGATCCATGACACTTGGATCGCGGAGCACACCTCGCCCCCGCTGACGACGGTGCGCATGCCCTTTTACGAGCTCGGCGCTGCGGCGGCGCGCACCCTCATGGGGGTCATCGAAGGCGGCGGCAAGCACCACGTCCTTGTCCGCGATCCTCCTCCCGTGATCATGCCGCGCAGGTCCCACATGTCGCCTGCTGGCTCACGGCGTGCGCGTCGCTAGCCCCTCCCTGCTCGCCTGAGCCGGTCGGACCTCGCGCTATCGCCGATGCCGCCCGAGCAAGTCAAGGATGCCGAGCCGAGCACCCGGCGCGGGGACGTCGCCTGGCCGCCTCGGCCCTCAGCCGGCACCCCGGCTCGGGTCCTGCTCGGCCGAGGCGGCGGCATCAGCGCCGGCCTCCACCTCGAAGCCGAAGCGCAGCGCGAACGACCGGGCGAGCTGGCTCGACCACCGGCGGGGCCGACCCTCGTCGGCGCGCGCCGCCTCGGCGCCGGGTGTATCGGAGCAGGGCGGCTCGACCGGCGCGACAGGGCCGGTGGCACCTCGCGGGGCCGGAGCCGGCCCGGGGCCCGCCCCTCCCGGCTCCGGCGGCCCCGGCACGCCGGCGGCCGGGGCCTCGACCGGCTCGGCGGGCCCAGGCGTGCCGGAGGTGGCCGTCTCCTCGCCCTTGGCGCCGCTTCCGGGTGCCGCCAGCCGGCGGCTCGGCCGGCGGGAGCGACCGCGCTGGACGCCTGGCGCCGGCCCGAGCGCGCCCAGCGCGTGGAGCGCGGAAGCGGAACGCTCGGACAGCTGTTGGCGCGTCGGCTCGGAGAGCCCGAGAGGGCTCGCCGAGGCGAGCTCGCCGGCCCGAGGCGCGATCTTCCGGAGGAGCTCCTCGGCGAGCGCAAGGTGCGCCCGAGGCGTCCCCGGTCCTCCCGGCGCCGCGTGCAGCGCGTCGGCGGCGAGGGCGGGGCGGGGCCAGTGGCGTCGGACCGTCTCGACGAGCGGAGCGGGCTCGAGACCGACGAGCTCCGCGTAGCGCCAGAGCCCGACGACCGCGGCCTGCTCGACGTGCAACAGCTCGAGCCGCCCGTGCTCCAGCGCCTCCAGGTCGACCTTCGGGACCGAGGTCGCCTCGCGCGCCTCCTCGAGGGAGATCCCCGCTCGCTCCCGCGCCGCGCGCAGCGCCAACCCGACCTCGACCGGGCTCTCCGGCGGAGGCGCGCCGAGACCGTGGGCCCGGGCCTGGGCGCCGGAGGGCTCGCTCCTGCGGTAGAGCTTCGGCATCACGCCCCTCCCCACTCGCGCCGGCCGTCCGTCGCTCAGCGCACCCGTACCAGCCGGAGGGTGTCGGCGACCGGCTGGGCCGCGTCGGGCGACCCGGCGAGCACGACCACGACGTCCCCCTCCGCCGCGTAGCCGGCCTCGACCGCGCGTTTGACCGCGAACCACACCACGTCGTCGGTGCTCTCGGACTCCGGCACGCCGAGCGCGTCGACCCCCCAGCTGAGCGAGAGCTGGCGGGCGGTCCGGGGTGACGGCGTCGTCGCGACGATCGGCATCACGGGCCGAAAGCGCGAGATCGCCCTCGCCGTCGCCCCCGAGCGCGTGCAGGCGATGATCGCCGCGGCGTCCTGCTCGACGGCGGCCCGCCACGCCGCGCCGGTGATCGCCGCGGTGATACGCGCCGGCGAGGAAGGCGGTCCGCTCACCTGCTGCACCCCGAGGCCGGCCCCCCAGGAGACGTAGTCGAAGTTCGCCTCGGTCCTCGCGACGATGCGCGCCATCGTCGCCACGGCGTTGGCGGGGTCGACGCCGACGGCGGTCTCGGCAGAGAGCATCACGGCGCTCGTCCCGTCGAGGACCGCGTTCGCGACATCGGTGACCTCTGCGCGTGTGGGCACGGGCGCGGTGACCATCGACTCGAGCATCTGGGTCGCCGTGATCACCGGCAGCCCGAAGCGGACGCCGGTCCGGATGATGTGCTTCTGGTGGTGGGGCACGTCCTCGAGCGGCACCCGCACGCCGAGGTCCCCCCGGGCGACCATCACGGCGTCGGACATCTCGAGGATCCGGTCCAGGTCGTCGATCGCGTCACGGGTCTCGATCTTGGCGACGAGCATCGGTCCGCCCGGGCCCGCGGCCTCGCGCGCCCTGACCATGTCCTCGGCTCGGCGGACGAAGGAGACGGCGACGAGGTCGACACCCTCGGCGACGAGGGTCTCGAGCCGCTCGAGGTCCTCGGCGGTCGGCGTGGACAGCTGCATGCTGCGCGCCGGCGCGGTCACGCCCGGCCGGCCCTGGAGCCGACCGCCCGAGCGCACCCGCGCCGTCGCACCCTGCTCTGCCTGCTCGACGACGACGAGCGAGACGCCGCCGTCACCGAGCGCCACGACGTCTCCAGGCTCGAGGTGGGCCACGACCTCCTCCGCGGCGACCCCGATGCGCGCCGAGGTGCTCGAGTCGCCCACCCCCGCCGCGACGAGCAGGACCTCGCTTCCCGCTTCGAGGGACACCCCGCCCTCGGGGAACGGCGCCGCCCGGATCTTCGGCCCCGGAAGGTCGACGAGCACCCCGACGTCCGGCGTGACCTCGCGAAGGCGCCGGACGCGGCCGATCGCCTCCTCGATGCCACCGTGGGCGAGGGTCACCCTCGCGACGTCCATGCCCGCGGCGGCGAGCGCCCGGAGCACGTCGGGGGAGTCGGAGGCCGGCCCGATCGTCGCCACGATGCGCGTGCGGCGCTGCTGGCGCCGGGCCTTTCCCGACGTGGCCGCACGGCGGGCGACGTCGGCGGCGAACCCGGAGGCGTAGGCCTGCTCGAGGTCCCCCGGGCGCGGCCTGCCGACTTCGAAGGCGGTGCTCATGGCAACAGCATGCCCGAAGACGTGCCCTCCGACTCGCCGGCGACGTATGGGATCGTGACCGGTCCCTCCGGGAGCACGCAGCACGCCGCCTCGGGCCCGAGGCGCTCGAGCTCCTCGAGCACCGTCTCGGCGACGTCGGGGGCCGGCTCGAAGAACGCCTGGCGCAGCTCCTCGTCCCCCAGGCCGTCCGCATGCACCGCGACGCGCGCCGCCGCCTGGACGCGCACCTGGACCTGCGCCTGCCACTGGTCGGGCACGGTCGAGGTCCCGCTCTCGATCCTCTGGCGGAGGGCGGCGGGCGAGCGCGCCGAGGCGAGCAGGCGCCGGTACTCGCCGTGGTCGGGGAAGCCGTCTCGGCACTCTGCGGCCACGACCACCAGGCCCCCCGGCGCGACGACCTGGCTCGCGGCCGACATGCCCTTCACCGACTGGTAGAGGTTCTGGTCGAGAGGGAAGCCCGCGTTCGACGTGACGACCACCTCAAAGCGCCGGGGGACCGGGCGCATCGCCGCCTCCCTGGAGGCGGCGCACGCCGCGGCGTGCATCGCGAACAGGTCTCCTCCGAACGCCTCGACGATGCGCTGGTCGCCGTCGAGCACGACGTCGCAGGCGAAGTCGACGCCGCTCGCCGCGGCGATGGCGCGCACGTCGTCATGGACCGGGTTCCCCTCGATGACCCCCCATGTCGCCCGAGGATCGCCGATGCGGCGCGCGTCGTGGAGCACGAGCGTCGTCTCGAGGCCGGCGAGGCCGGGCGCGACGAGCTTCGGTCCCCCCGAGAAGCCGGCGAACAGGTGCGGCTCGACGAAGCCGGTCGTGATCCTGAAGTCCGCCTCGACCCACTCCCGGTTCAGCTTGACCGGCACGCCGTCCCCGAGGACTCCGAGATCGGCGAGCGCGGCGTCGTCTCGAGCGTCGTGGTTGACGACTCGGACGGCGTCGAGCACCCCTCGCCCGAGCATCGCCTCGAGCTCCTCGGGCGTGTTGCCCCGGTGCGTTCCCGTCGCCACGAGCACGACGACGTCGTCGAGGTCGACCCTGCCCTCGAGCTCCTCGAGCAGGACGGGCACCACGACCTCTCTCGGCTGGGGCCTGGTGCCGTCGCAGACGGCGATCGCCACGCGCTGGCCGCGCCGCACCCGCTCGGCGAGCGGCGGGCCGGCGACCGGGCTGCGCAGGGACCGCCGGACCTCGGCCGCAGGGTCCTCGGCGGGCGGCCTGTGCGCCGGCGCGACGACCACGACCCGCTCGTCGGGCAGCTCGAGGTCGAGGCCCGTGGTGCCGTAGGCGAGGCGGACGAGCACCGCTCAGCTCGCCGGGCTCACGGAGCTCATGTTGAACCCGTCCACCCTGAGCGGGGGCATGGAGGTGCGGCTCGCCCACTCCCCCCACTCCCGGGACAGCGCGCGCTCGCTCGCGCCCACCTCGCCCACGCGCCCGAGCAGGTCCACAGGGCTCTCGTTGAAGCGGAAGTTGTTCACCGCGGCGACGACCTCCCCTCCTTCGACGAGGTAGACGCCGTCGCGAGTCAGCCCGGTGAGCAGGAGCGTCGAGAGGTCCACCTCACGGATGTACCACAGGCAGGTGAGCAGCAGGCAACGCCCGCTGCGCGCGACCATCTCCTGGAGCGTCGCCCCGGCCCCGGGAAGGGCGAGGGAGAGGTTGTCGACCGGCGGGGTGAACGCTGCGCCGCTGCGCCGGGCACGGGCACGGTGGTAGCGGAGGCGCTCCAGGCGCCCGCCGGCGATCCAGAAGGTGGGGCCGAGCTCGGCGCCGTTGTCGAAGACCGAGACGTCGGACCCCGACGACTCCGTGAGGAGGAAGGGCGCGCAGGCGAGCCCCGGCAGGCCCGGGTCGCTCGAGAGCTCGAAGGCGAGCCCCGACAGCCGCTCCCCCACGCGGGTCCCGCCGCCCGGCCTGGAGAAGACGCTCCGGCCGTCCTCGGCGTCCCTTCCGCTCAGCGCCTCGGCGAGGACGAGGACGAGGTCGGCCACGGCGTCGGGCGGGAGGAGGACCTGGTAGCGGCCCGCCGGTAGCTCGACTCGGCGCTGCGACCAGGCGAGCCGCTCGGCGACGCGGTCCTCGAGGCGCGAGAGCGAGGTGGCCGAGAGCACCTCCGCGCCCGATCCCGCCCAGGCCGAGCCGACGCCGTCGCCGCTCCGACCGACGAGCTGGAGCGTCGCCGAGGGCTGGACGTGGCGCCGGCGAGTCCCCGTCGAGCTCGCGAGGTAGCTCGTCACCCTCGAGCTCGTGGCGAAGCCCGCGATCACCCGCCCCTCGGCCCGAGCCCTGCGGAAGACCTCGGCCAGGCCTCCCACGACCTCCGAGAGCGGACCGAGCTCCACCATCTCCGGCGGCTCCTCGAAGCCCGGCGGGGCTCCCGCGTCAATAAGCTCCGACGCGTCCTCTGCCGGCGGCGTGCCGTCCGCGTCCTTCTCGGCGGCGGCGACGAGCTCGGCGACGTCTGCGAGGCCGCTCGCCGAGGCCGTGCCGACGCAGGTCCCTTCCCGACGATCGACGAAGCGGATGACCGTCACCCGGCGGTCGCGCCGGCGGCCGTTGGTCGTCATCGCGTTGTTGGCGAAGCGGGCCTCGCACTCGCTGCGCTCCTCGACGAGGACGGTGCACGCGCCCGTGCCTGCGGCGAGCAGGGCCCGCTCGGCGACCTCCTGCGGCGGAGGAAGCGCCGACTCGCCCGCCACTCGGGGCGAGGCGCCCGGCGGGCCGGGGCGCCCTGCCGGGCTCATCGGCCGGACTCCTCTCGCACGTTCAGCACGCGCACCCGCTCGAACAGGGCACTCGGGCAGCCATGGCTCACCGGCGCCACCTGCCCGGGCTGGCCCTTGCCGCAGTTCATCGCCCCGCCGAGGAGGTAGGTCGCCGCACCTCCGAGCCGGGCGAGCGAGCCCCAGAACTGCGTCGTGCTCGACTGGTAGGCGACGTCGCGCAGCTGCCCGTCGAGCCGCCCGTGGGCGATCCGGTAGAAGCGCTGGCCGGTGAACTGGAAGTTGTGCCGCTGCATGTCGATCGACCAGCTCTTGTCGCCGACGACGTAGATGCCCCGCTCCACGCCGGCGACGAGCTCCGCCGTCGTCGGTCCGGCATCGCCGGCGTGCCCGAGGGACACGTTCGCCATGCGCTGGATCGGGACCATGAGCGGCGAGGAGGCGAAGGCGCAGCCGTTCGAGCGGGAGATGCCCTGCTCGGCGGCGATCCGCCGGTCCAGCTGGTAGCCGACGAGGATGCCGTCGCGCACGAGGTCGAACGTCGTCGCCTCGACGCCCTCGTCGTCGTAGGCGACAGTGGCAAGCCCGTACGGCGCCGTCCGGTCGCCGGTCACCTGCATCAGCTCCGAGCCGTACCTCAGGCGCCCGAGACGGTCGGGCGTGGCGAAGGACGTCCCGGCGTAGGCGGCCTCGTAGCCGAGGGCACGGTCGAGCTCGGTGGCGTGGCCGACTGACTCGTGGATCGTGAGCCAGAGGTTCGTCGGGTCGATGACCAGGTCGTACTCGCCGGGCTCGACGCTTCGGGCGGCGACCTTCTCGGCGAGCCAGCCCGGGAGCTGCTCGAGCTCCGCCTCGAAGTCCCAGCCCTCGCCTTGCAGGTACTCGAAACCGCGGGCGACCGGCGGCGCGCAGGTCCGCATCGTCTCGAACGACCCGCTCGGGGTGTCGAGCGCGACCGCCTCGAGGCTCGGATGGACCCTGACTCGGTGCTGGGTCGTGACCGTCCCGGAGAGGTCCGCGTAGTGCTTCTCCTCCGAGACGGCATGCAGGCTCGCCGACACGTGGTCGACGCCGGGGGCCGCGAGGAGCCGCCGGCTCCAGGCACCGAGCAGCTCGACCTTCTCCGACAGGGGCACGGCGGTCGGGTCGATGCCATACGGCGCCGTCCAGCTGGACTCGCCGTGGGACGGCTCCTCGGCCAGCCGGACCGGAGCCGACTCGGCGAGCGAGGTCGTCCTCGCCATCTCGACCGCCTCGTCGACCAGCGCTCGCGCCGCGGCGGGCCCGACCGCGACGGTCCCGGCGAAGCCGAGCGCCTCACCATGGACCACGCGGACCCCGACACCGACCTCGAGGTCGTCCGCCGCGCCCTCGACGGCACCGTCGCGGAGCTGGAGGAACTGGTCCCGGATCCGCTCGATTCTCACGTCGACGTGGCTGCAGCCCAGCTGCGCGCCGCGCTCGAGCACCGCGTCGCGCACCTCGGCGAGCGGAAGCTCGAGCAACGCCTGCCCGCCAGCGACCATCCTGCTCCCTCCGGCGTCGAGGCTAGCGTGACCACGGGGCAGTCCGAGGACGCGCCCTGTCCCGCGGGGCAGGGTCTTTTCTCAGTCGCTCGTGTTCGGGACCACCTCGAAGCGGACCGTCGCCGTCGCGCGCGAGCGGTCCCGGCCGACGTAGCTTGCCGTGACCGAGAAGCGGCCCGGCACGTAGAAGGTCAGGTAGCACGTCGCGACCGGGCGGCTGCGGAGCCGGACGGGCGGGCACTGGTCGTAGCGCTCGTCCGCGTGGAAGTAGACGGTTCCGGTCGGCTCCTTCAGGTTCGGGTCGTGGACGACGGCGCGAAGGGTGACCGCGTCGCC
>JAJYNS010000045.1 GCA_021786195.1 Actinomycetes bacterium
GCAGGTGCGAGCGAGCCGACCGGAGCGTCGATCGCGACATCGACCATTGCGACCACCTTCCCCGCGGCGGGCACGAGCCCCCTCGGCCGCCACCTCGAGCAGTGCCGAGCAGAAAGCACTTTACGCTTCGCGTGCATCTTGCGCCAGGTGTGCCGGCCTGTGACCGGCACGTCGCCCGGAAGGGGCATCTCGGGGAGGCGCAGGCGGTCGTGGGCACGGCGCCCGGTACGCTCGCCCGGGGCCGGCTCGTGCGGCCGCAGGTCGCCGAGGCGGGGCGCGCCGGACCGACCGACAGGAGCGAGGAGATAAGCGAGATGAGGGTCATCGCGATCGAGGAGCACTTCGCGCCGAGGGATCTCGAGGCCATGCGGGCACGGGCGGTCCGCCGCCACGAGGTGTTCGCGGACCAGCTCGACGAGGTCGGCGAGGGACGCCTTGCCGACATGGACCGCAACGGGATCAGCATGCAGATCCTGTCCTCCACCCCTCCCAATCCCCAGACGGCGGCTCAGGCGAGCGTCTGGAACGACCGGCTGGCGGAGGTCGTCTCGCGCCACCCCGGGCGCTTCGGCGGCTTCGCCTCCCTCTGCCTCCCCGAGCCCGCCAGCTGCCCGGCTGAGCTCGAGCGGGCGGTCTCCGAGCTCGGCTTCAAGGGGGCGATCCTCCACGGCCATGCGAACGGGCGCTTTCTCGACCACCGGGACTACTGGCCGCTGTTCGAGACGGCCGAGTCTCTCGATGTGCCGCTGTACCTTCACCCGACACCGCCCCCTTCCCCGGTGTACGACGCCTACTACGGCGACTTGGAGCCCGAGATCGCGGGCGTGCTGTCCACGAGCGGCTGGGGATGGCATGCGGAGACGGGGATGCACGCGCTGCGCCTGATCGTGTCGGGGCTTTTCGACCGCTTTCCCCGCCTGCAGGTCGTCATCGGCCACATGGGCGAGAACGTGCCGTTCTCCCTGGCGAGAGCCGACTCGACCCTGGGCCCGGTGGCCCGTCACCTCGAGCGCTCCTTGACCGAGTACTTCACCGAGAACTTCTACGTCACCACGAGCGCCTACTTCACGCACCCGCCGCTGCTCTGCGCCCTGGCGGTGATCGGAGCCGACCGGGTCATCTTCTCCGTGGACTACCCCTTCTCGCAGAACGCTCCCGGGCGGGCGTTCCTCGACTCCGCGCCGATCAGCCCAGCCGACAGGGAGAAGATCGCGCACGGCAACGCCGAGCGCCTGCTGCGACTGGGGTAGCGAAAGAACCGGCGCTGGCACCCAGCCCCTGCCAGGGCAGGTCTGCCCGAACGCCTCGAGGGGAGAGCTCCCGGGCCGGTATCGTGGCCCTGTTACGGCCACGGCCACGGCCACGGCCCGAGCCCTCGTGGCACACCCCGCACACCGGGCTGCACGCGCGGCGACGGGAGCCGGGAGATCAGCGCGCCCCGGCCAGGACCGCCTCGCTGTCCTCGGCGCTCATGGGTGGTCCGATCGGCCTGAGGTCGTCTACGGCAACGATGCGCGCCAACTCGTCGATCGGCGGGAAGTGGGGCTGAGCCGGAGCGACACGTGCCGCGCCCGGGCCGCCGAGGTCGCGAACACGGCCACCCGGTCCTCGAGGATGTACCAGTTGTCGTCGAGGTCGTCGTGGACGTGCAGCGGGGGCGAGGAGCCCGCCGGCAAGGTCATCTCGAGCACGACGGTGCCCATGCCGGGTGCTGAGCGATGCTCGACGACCAAGGTGTCGAGGAACCACCAGGCCTGCGCCTGGTCGTTCTCAGGGGAGTCAACAACTGCTGTCGTCACTTCACCGACCTCCTCGCCAGAGCCTGTCCCGGCCCCGATAGTCCGGCACCCTTACGACCTGAGATCGTATGGTAGCCTTACCACTATGTCAAGCGGTTCCTCCGACCACCTCGAGGCAGAGCGAACCCCGTACGTCGGCGCCCTGCTGAGGGTCGTGTGGCAGTGGGTCCGCGATCAGCTGTACGCGGGCGTCGTCGCCGCGGGGTATGACGACCTGAGCGCCGCGCACGTCGCGCTCTGGCGCCATCCGGGCATCGAAGGCCTGCGCCCGAGCCAGCTTGCGGATCGGGCGGGGATCACGAAGCAGTCGGTCAACGACCTGCTCGGCCACCTGGAGCGGCGAGGCTACCTCGAACGCGTGCCCGACCCGACCGACGGAAGGGCTCGGGTGATCCGGCTCACTCCCCGGGGCTGGCAGCTCGGCCAGACGATCTACTCCGAGGCGGGCGAGGCCCAGCGGCAGATCGCAGAGATCCTGGGGCCCCGGCGCTTCTCCCAGCTGCTCAGCTCCCTGCAGCTTCTGAGCGAGAAGCTCAGCTGGTTGGCTTCATCTGCCCTCCCCGATCAGAGCCCAGCCCTGGGCGGCGATCGAGGCAGCGAGCCGCCACCAGGGAGCGCAGGCTGAGCGCTCCGAGCGAATCGCGGGCGCCGCCCGGGACTCGAGAGAGATCGCCCCCCTGGCCCTCGCCCGGCACGTCGTCACCCTCGCCCACTAACGGCCTCGGGACGGAGAGATCTATTTCCGGGCCGAGAAGGCGGGGTGAGCTCAGCACCAGCCAGGCGCGTGCTCGCCTTGCGTCATGACCCCTCAAGGGCGCTCTCCTGGCCAATCCGTGGGTTCCCTGACCTGCTGGAACTCGAGCGTCGTCGTCGTCCACGTGCGCCTCCTCGAGGGCCGTCGGCGTCGCTGCGGGCGCACGCGAAGTGACGTGCCCGGCATCGAGGCGGCCCTTCGAGCGCACGTCTCGACCGCCCTCATCGAGTCGACGAACACCAAGCTCCGGCTCCTCCAGCCGATGGCCTTCGGCTTCAAGGAGCCCGAGCAGCTCATCGCGCTCGCCCTGCTCGATCGCGGTGGCTACTGCCCACCGCTTCCGGGAAGGTCATGAGCTCCGTCCCTCCGGTCGCTCCGCTCCCTCCGGGTTGGCCTCAAGGATCACCGATGACCCACGGATGCAGCAGGAGGCCCCTCTGTCGCCTCCAGACGCTCTCCGAGTCCGCCAGCCGCTCCGGTCGGTGCGCACCGACCGAGCAGGAGTTCGGGCTCGAACCGCCTGCGGCCTAGGCGTAGAGTAGGCGTATGCCCCGGATGCAGGTCTACCTGCCCGACGACCTCTACCGCGCCGTCAAGGACCGAGGTCTGCCGGCCTCGGACCTGCTGCGCAGGGCCGTGCAGGCCGAGCTTCGACGTCAAAGGCTGCTCGAGGAGACGGCACGCTACGTCGATGAGCTCGTCGCCGAGGTCGGACCCCCTGACGACGCGGCGATGGCCAGGGCCGAGGCCGTCGCCGACAAGGTCAGACGACCCGGGGGCGCAAGCCGGGCGTCGTGACGCGACTGGTGCTGGACTCTGGAGGAGTCTCTCGCCTCGCCCGACGGAGCCAGGACGCCGCTGCGCTGATCACCGTCTTCGTTCGCCAGGGCATCTGGCCGCCCGTGGTGCCGACCGTGGTCCTCGTCGAGTGCCTGAGCGGCCGCCCGCAACACGACGCCGTCACGAACAGGTTCTTGAAGACCTGCGACCTCGTCGATGAGGTCCCCGAGCACCTTGCTCGCCGAGCCGGCATGCTGCGCGCCGCCGCACGGCGGGGATCGGCCATCGATGCCCTCGTCGTCGCCATTGCCGAGCCGAGCGGGTCGGTTCTCACCGGCGACATCGTTGCTCTGCGGGCGCTCGTAGCCCACGCCGAGGACGTAGCTGTCATTCGCGCATGAACCCGGGCGAGGGCATCGCGGCGACTTGGGGCTCGACGCCGTACGTGCCGATCTGGCGCGGTGAGGCACTTCGCGCGATCGGCCGTTTGGGTGAACGAACTGCGCGATCGCGCCCTCGTTCGTCGACGATGAACGAGGGCGGCCTCAGACGCGGCGCAGCGAGACCGGAGCAGGCAACTGGCCCGAGAGCGATCGCAGGTCGTCGATGTCAGCGGTCAGCACGGTCGAAGCCGTCTTGGCGGCGATGACGACGAGATGCGCGTCAACGACGTCGGAGGTCCCCGCCCCACCGAGGAGCGCTCCGACCTCGTGGGCCTGGTCGGGCGAGAATGCGACGGTCTCACAGCCCCGGAGGAAGCGACGCAGCTGTGACTGGCGGCCCGAGCGGCTCACTTGGGCGACCACAGGGGCGGTCGTCCTTGGAAGGTCTCCTAGCTCCAGGCGGACGCGATGATCGGCCCAGGTCTCGCGATCGTCCCGTGCGGCGGCGACGAGCACCGCGGCGTCATAGACGACGCTCATGCGGATCGAGTGCGCGCTGGGTGAGCGACGTCGCCGGCTACCCGGCGATGGGCGGCATCGAGCTCATCGGCGCTGAACGCGCCGTGCTCCGCCTCCCACTCCGCGACGGCCCGCAATCCGTCGCGGACGAGGAGGGCACGCCGAGCTGCGGCGGTCATCCACGCCGAGACGCTGACGCCCTCCGCCGCCGCCGCGGCGAGCACCTGGTCGTGCACCTCTGCATCGACGGTGATCGCGAGCTTGGGTGACGGACGGCCTCGAGGCATGGAAATACTCTACTACTACGGTAGTAGGGTTCGAGACGTGGGTACGTCCCTGCGCTCCAGGAGCGCCGGGCCCGAAGGGGCGCGCGTACCTGCCGTTCTGCGTACGTCACGAGGCCCTGTCGTGGGCCGGGACAGGGCGGCGTTCTGGGCGGTACGTTCTGCTCGGCGATGGTGAGCTTGGCCAAGGGATAGATCCGTCTGGATCGGCACTGGACCGGCGGCAGAGCGCGGCGGCCTGTCACCGGGTCCAGACGAGCTGTTTGGTGGCCGACGCCGCGGAGGTTTCGGAGAGGAGCTTCGGCCTCGCCACTGCCGTGACGGCGCGGATCCTGACCTGGGTCGTCGTCGGCTCGACTCGTTCCCAGTCGTCGGGCAGCGACAGGCTGGTGTGCGAGCGCACTCGCACAGGCTTCGCGCCGATCCGGCTGGTCAACCGCCAATGGCGTGCCGAAAACGCAGGAAGAAGGCCACGAAAACAAGGACAATGCCGACGTTCACGAGCAAGCGTGGCCAGAAGTGGTGCCTGAAGAAGAGGATGTCCGTGCCGACGACTGTCACCACCAGAGCAAGGACATACAGCACCGTGACAGCTCGTCGGTGCACCTAACCAGCCTATCGGCGTGGCTTCTGTGACGTGCCGAGATGCCGGGTGCCTCCGGCGAGATGTGCGGGGCGCTCGGTCTGACCTAGATCCTCGAGTCAGCTGGGCAAACACGACCCGAAAGACGTGACGAGGTGCCTCTCACCTGGGACAATGGTGGTTGTGAAAGCCCCATGATCCCGAGAGGAAAGGCACCCGTCAGGTGAGAAGGATACGCCGACAGATCCGCCGTGTCAGTCTTGGAGAGGCGGACCCGAGCCTCACCCCGAGAGCGGGCCTTCGCCTCGTCGCCGAGCTCGACCGCATCCTCGGCGTCGTGGCCACCCTCGACGATCACATCGGCCCGACGACG
>JAJYNS010000128.1 GCA_021786195.1 Actinomycetes bacterium
GCTCGGCGACGAGGCGAAGGCCCGCTCTCGGGGTGAGGCTCGGGTCCGCCTCTCCAAGACTGACACGGCGGATCTGTCGGCGTATCCTTCTCACCTGACGGGTGCCTTTCCTCTCGGGATCATGGGGCTTTCACAACCACCATTGTCCCAGGTGAGAGGCACCTCGTCACGTCTTTCGGGTCGTGTTTGCCCAGCTGACTCGAGGATCTAGGAGCGTGAGTCAGAACCGGCCAGGGGGCCAGACCCGGCGATCGGGCTTGTTGTCTTCATGAATCACTCTCCCCGCAGGGTTGAACGGTGTGCCCGACGCTGCGGGCGGCCAGGCACGGGGCTGCGGCCTCGGTTTTCACGCTGTTGCCAGCCCCAACGCGCTGCGAGCTGCCATCAGCTTGCGCAGGTTGTGGCAGATGGCGTGGAGCGTCCACTCGCCCTGGGCGCCGTCACGGCCGCGCAGACGGAGCTGTCCGGCGTGCTGGCGGACCTTCATCTGGCCAAAGGCGGGCTCGACGATCGCCTTGCGCCTGGCGTAGTCGGCCCGGCCCTTCTTCGTCCTCAGCCGTCGGGCCATGCGCTCGCGGCGGGTGGCGCTCTTTGGGATCGGTCCGCGAGGTGCCGTCGGGAACTGCTCGCCGTGGCGCTGGCGTCCGGTGGCGACGAGGACCTCGGCACCGAGCGCTTCGGTCGCCTCGAGGTTGTCCTCCGAGCAGTAGCCGGCATCGGCGAGGTAGGTCTCCGGGGTGTCCTCGACCCCCGCCGCGGCGAGGTTCTTTTCGGTCTGGCAGATCATTGGCACGAGCTGGTTCACGTCACTTGCCTCGTCGGTGACCTCGGCTGCGAGGATGACCTGGCTCAACTCGTCGACGACGGCCTGAGCGTTGTAGGCGTAGTCAAAGCCGTGGTTGGTCTTCATCATCCGGGCCTCGGGGTCGGTGAAGCTGCGCTGGGCGGAGGGCTTCGGCCTGGCCCGTGCGCCCGCCTCTTCGACCGCGGCGTCCACCTGCTCCTCGCTCTTGGCAGCAGCCTCGGCCCTCTTTCGTGCCGTGGCCTCGGCCTTCTCCCTGGCCTCGTGCTCGATCGCCTCCTTGGCGGCGCGCAGCTTCTCGCGCCGGCTCTCGCGCCGGGAGAGCTCGGCGGACAGCTCGTCGCCGCGGCGATCCTCACCGAAGGCCTCGTCCTCGGCCCGGTCGACGCGCTCGGCCTCTTCGAGCAGCTCTTTCACCTCGGCCTCGAGTTGTTCGATCTTCGGCACGATGTGGTCGTAGCTCATCGCCTTGTGCTTGGAGGCATTGGCGTCGAGCTTGGTGCCGTCAAGAGCCACCCGGCCGAGGCGGAGAAGCCCGGCCTTGGCACACAGGGCGAGGACCTGGGTGAACAGGTCCTCGAGGGCGGCGAGGTGCCGGCGGCGGAAGCGGCTGATCGAGCGGTAGTCGGGCGCCTCGTTGGCCGACAGCCAGCGGAAGGCCACGTCGACGACGCAGCGCCGCTCGAGCTCTCGACTCGAGGTGACGCCCGTCGCGTAGGCGTAGACGAGCAGCTTGGTCATCATCTTCGGGTGGTAGGGCGGGGCGCCTGCGGCCGAGGTGTAGCTCGAGTAGATGGCCGAGAGGTCGAGCAGGTCCTCGACGACCTCGGAGACAAAGCGGGCCTCGTGATCCTCGGGCAGCCACTCGTCGAGCGAGGGCGGCAGCAAGAAGCACTGGTCCTGGTCGTAGCGGCGGAACGTCTTCTGCTCGCCGGCCGGCACGCTCGGCCGTGGCCCGCCGAGCTCCACCTCGATCAGCTGCGTCTTGCTGTCGCTTGTCGTCATGAAGGCATTCTCGACGCTCACCAGGCATTTCGCGAGCATCGTGGTCGGGCTAACGCGCTGGTCAGGCAGGACTTTTCAAGATTGTTCCGGAATGCCCGCATGGCCGGTTCTGACCCACGCTCCTAGGTCAGAGGCGGCCCGGTTGCAGCTCGGCATGTGGTGACACCGTTTCCCCGCCGAGCGCCGGTCAGCGGGGGAACGAGGAACCGACTTCGGGCGAGCAGGCAAGGAGCGATGCGTCTCCGAAGGTCTTGCCGCCGTCCCCGAGGGCTACGAGGACGCGGTCCGCGAAGCAGCCGAAGAATGCCCGGGTGAGCGTGCTCTCGTCGAGGAGCGACCTACGTCAGTGGTCAGTTCGGCTGCTCGGCGGGTTCACGCCGTTGGGTGGTCGTTGCGGCAGGGAGATCGGCGCCCGTTCGTACGGCGGTTCGCAGGTGCAGTGGGCGCGCCGAGAGGTTCGCTGCGGCGAGGGCACCGGTTGCCGCCAAGAGCGCCCCGCCCGCCGCGATCGCCGGTGTCCACGACGCGCCGAGACCGGCGCAAAGCGCGGCGATGCCGGTGGTGACGGTCCCGTAGGTGGTGCCAGCCCAGCCGTGATGGTAGAGATCGGCGAACATGAGCGGCTTGCCGGACGGTCCGTTCCGCGCGCCTTGCGAGCGCAGGAGCGACCACACGATGAAGGGCACGACCTTGTGGGCGTGGCCGACGAGCGCCTCGAGCAGCCAGCCGCCGGAAGCCACCATGGCAGCGGTGACGAGGGCGACCCCCAGGTGGTAGTGGCGTGGGAGCAAGAGCGCCCCGGCGAGCGCCAGGCCGGCGGCGACGGCGAGCCACGCCGCTGCCGTCGCGACGAAGAGGAGGTGCAGGTCGGCCTTCCTGCGGCGATGACGCAGATGCGCCCACAGCGAGGCCAGGTGCGCGCCGAGGCCCATGCCGAGCGCGCCGGCGCCGGCCCATTCGGCGGAAGGGGCCCCGTGCGCCAACCCACCCGCGAGGACGGCGGCGCCGAGCCACGTCGCCCATACCGCCACGGCTCCGGCACGATGCCCGGAGGGCAGGTGGGCGAGCATGAACATGGGCCAGAGCTTCTGTGCCACACCGATATAGGTGACCCCGAGCCAGGCGAAGACACCGAGCACGCCCATCGCCAGGTCGACGTGGGCGGACAGGGCGAACCAGTTCCCCTGGCGGTCGCCGACGAAGGTGGCGCCGAGGAGCGTGGTCGCCACGGCACCGAGCAGGGCGAGGCGAAGGGCGGTGACCGGGGTGCCCTTGCCCCGCACCGAGAGCGGCGCAGCGAGGTTCCAGGCGAGCAGTACCAGTCCCACCAAGGCAAGCGCACCGCTGGCGGCGGTCAACCCGACGTTCTCGAAGCCGACCCCGAGCGGCAGCGCCCATGATGCCGCCAGCCAGGCCATGAACGTCGCTCGAGCCAAGCGGACCGACCGCAGCGGGCGGCCGGTGATGACAGGGGTGAACTGGTGGGTCGCGCCGAGGATGCCCATGGTCAAGGCTGCGAGCACGCCGAAGTGCACCGCGGCGATTACCGGATCGCTGTTGGGGTCGACGGCGGACGCGGAACGCACCCAGATCCAGGCGACACCGCAGGCGACGAGGCCAGCCGAGGCCGCGGCCAGGAACGACAGGGGCACCGACGGGGGCGGCACCGCCCCGGGCACGCCCGGCGGCCGAGCCGCCCAGGAGCCGGAAGTTTCCGCCTCCCTCGGACCGCCGCTACCGGGCATCGTCATGTCCGCTGCCTGCTCCGGCGAGGAGTGAGGCCATGACCCGCGCTGCTTCGGACACGGTCATCTGCGGGTCGAGTTCGCCCAGATCGAGAGCATGGTGACGGTCTCGGCATCTGCGGTCCTGCCGTGCTGGTGGGTTCCTGCGGGCATTCAGTCGTACTTTTCCGTCCAGATGGCCCCGGGTGCGGCACCGAGGCGGACCAGGAACGGGGAGAGGAGCCCCCCCGGCACCTCGCGTATGCCCAAGTCGATCATCGACGGATCCGGCACCGGCGCGTCCCCGTCTCGGGAGCGCCCTCCGCCTCCCGGCCGTTCAGCCGTCGCCACGCCCGATTGCGCCACGCTACCAGTGTAGATCTACTAGACAGCAGATTTTCAAGAAGCGTGGACTCGAGCACGGCCGCGCTCGGCGCTGTCACGGACCGGCACGCAAGAGCGCGGAGGATCCGGTGTAGTCGACGAGCACCACCTCGAGCTCGAAGCTCGAACCCGCATACGCCAGGCAGGCGGCGCGGGCACGCTCGCACGACAGGGCAGGTGGGGTCGGATGCCGATCAGCCCTGCAGGCGTCGAAGAAGTGCAGTGCCCTCACCTTCTCGATCGCCGCTTGCACCGCCGCTCAGGGCATCCCTGCCTCAACCGCCAGGGCTCCCTACAGCACCGTGCGGTCCTCGGCGGGAGCGGTCGTGATCACGCGTCCAGGCACCGGGTTGATCGCCGGTTCGCCCAGCGCCGGACCGAGGGCGGACCTGGTGATGGCCCCGATCCCCTCGCCGGCGTGAAGGACATGCGCGCCCCAGGTCCCCGACGCGCACCTCGGCGGTCTTGCGGGTGCCGTCGCTGCAGTCGGGGTCGTCACCGGTGTCGTTCACGACCACACCCCGGCCGTCGCCGTTCCATTCGACGAGGAAAGTCACCTGCAACCCAGGTCCAGGTGGTCCACCCGGTGCGCAAGTCCCTCCGGGCAGCGACACTCGAGCTGGGTTCGGGTTCTTCCGGCTCACCAGGCCGCTCATCGCGCCGGGCGGCAACCGGGCGGGATGCTCCGTTTCGGAGAGCTGCCAGCTCGATGTGCCCATGCCAGAGGTCGGACTACCGGGGAGCGCCGCATCCTGATAAATTCCAGTGCGGGACAGAACAACAGGACCATCCGGGTATTGCCGGAGGTCAGGAAGGAGAACAGGCGATGGCGATCGTCGACGCCCGCCCGATCATCGCGTCGGGCGACGAGCCGTTCGAGACGATCATGGCCGCGGCCGGTGCCCTCGAAGGCGGCGAGGAGCTGGTCGTCCTGGCACCGTTCGAGCCGGTGCCCTTGGAGGGGGTGCTTTCGTCGCAGGGCTTCTCCTACGAGGCAGAGGATCTCGGCGGCGGCGACTGGCGAGTCACCTTCCGGCGGCCGTTGTGACGGACCGAACGCCAGACGACGTGGCCGAGCCCGGTGCTCCGGCTGCCGACGGCAGGTGGCTGCAGCTCTCGGCGTCCGACGTGCTCGATGCGGCGTGGGACGCACTGCGGGGCGTCTACGACCCCGAGCTGTACCTCGACGTGGTGTCGCTCGGCCTGGTCTATGACGTGCGGGCCGAAGCTGGCACGGTGGTCGTGGAGATGACGATGACGACGCCCGGCTGTCCGGCGTCCGAGGTGCTCCCCGAGATGGCGCGCATGGCGATCGCCGACGCGGTCGACGGCGCCGTCGACGTCGATGTGCGGGTGGTGTGGGATCCGCCGTGGAGCCCGGCCATGATCGACGAGGAGGCAGCGGCGGCCCTCGGGTTCCGGTCCCGATGAGCGAGGCAACAAAGGCTGGGGCGGCGGGGGAAGCGGGCGTCGAGGTGGTCCGGGTGTACGAGGATCCCGGGCGCCGTCCCCGCGAGCACCGG
>JAJYNS010000032.1:0-2653 GCA_021786195.1 Actinomycetes bacterium
GACCAACACCTACGGCTCCTCCGTGACCCCCTCGCTCACCATCAGCGTCGTCGCCCCGAGCGCGCCGGCCTTCACGAGGGCGTCCCCGCCGAGGACGGCCCGCATCGGGACGAGCCTCGCCTACCGCTTCACGGCAAGCGGCTACCCGGCGCCGACCTTCTCGAAGGTCCGGGGCACCCTGCCGCCGGGGCTCTCGCTGGACGCCTCGACGGGGGTGCTCTCCGGCACCCTCAGGGCCGCCGGGACCTTCACCTTCACGGTCGGCGCGTCGAACGGGGTCGGGACGCCGGCCGAGCGCAGCGTGACGATCGAGGTCGTCGCGCCGACGATCCGCTTCACGACCGCCTCGAGCTTCGCGCTGAAGGCCCGGGTCTACGCGAAGGAGCTCATCGCCGCGACCGGCTCGCCGAAGCCGCACCTCTCGGCGACCGGCACGCTGCCGAAGGGCATGCGCCTCGTCCCCGCCTACGGGGGCAGCGCCTTCTTCTTCGCCGGGACGCCCTACGCGTCGGCGGCGGGCTCCTACACCCTCGACCTCTCGGCGACGAACGGCGTCGCCCCGGCGGCCCACCAGGTCGTCCACGTCACCGTCGCCGGGCTCACCCCCGTGGTGCGGCGCGTCGCCCCCCGCCTCGAGGGCGGGACGGCGATCTCGACGAAGGTCGGCGCCTACGCCAAGCTGAGGATCACGGCGACCGGCTCGCCGACGCCGAGGTTCTCCCTCACCGGCACCCTGCCGGCCGGGCTGCGCTTCGTCACCAAGGCGGGCGTGCCCTACTGCTTCATCGCCGGCAAGCCGGCGCCCTCGGCGTCGGGCAGCCACGAGGTCGTGGTGACGGCCTTCAACGGCGTCGGCACCCCGGCGAGTGAGATCGTCCACATCAGCGTCGCCGGCCTCGCGCCGCCGACGCCGCCCCCGGCGGCCAAGGCCGCGGGCTACTGGTACGCGACCTCGACCGGCGAGGTGGTCCACGAGGGCTCGGCCGTCCTCTACCGCTCGGTGTCCTCGCAGGGCCCCCGTGCGGTCGTGGCCATGGCGGCGACGCCGGACGGCAAGGGCTACTGGCTCGTCAGCTCCTTCGGCGCGGTCTACAACTACGGCGACGCCGGCTTCTACGGCTCGCTCGCCGCGACTCCCCCCTCGAGCCCGATCGTCGCCTTCGGCGTCACCCCGGACGGCAAGGGCTACTGGCTCGTCTCGCGCAGCGGCAACGTCTACCACTTCGGCGACGCCGTCCTCTACGGCTCCCCGGCCAACGTCGCGCTCACGGCGCCGGTCGCCGCCTTCGCGGTCACCCCCGACGGCAAGGGCTACTGGGTGGTCACGATGTCCGGCGCCGTCTACCCCTACGGCGACGCCCAGGCCTACTCCTCGCTCACGGTGAACGCCCGGGTCAGCCCGATCGTCGCCATCGCCTCGACGCCGGACGGCAAGGGCTACTGGCTCGTCTCCTCCACCGGGGCCGTCTACAACTACGGCGACGCCGCCTCCTACGGCTCCCCGCTGCCGAGGAAGATCCGGCCCGTCGTCGCGTTTGCCGCGACCCCCGACGGCCGTGGCTACTGGATGGTGACGGACAAGGGCAACGTCTACAACTACGGCGACGCCCCCTACTTCGGGTCGTCCTCCTCGACGCTGCTCTCCGGCAAGGTCACCGCCTTCGCCCCCTTCGTCGGCTGACGCCGGCGCGCGCCGGCGCGTCCCCCGGCCGCCTCGCCCGGGCCCGGGCGGCGCCGGCCGGGCGGCCGGACGCGAGCGTCGAGGCGCGCGCGGACGCGACGGTGAGGACGACCTGCGCGCGCAAGGGCAAGGCGGCGGGCACCGACTCGTCGCTCGCCGAGACCTCCAGGGGGTACTCGCCCGCGGCGGTCGGCGTCCCGGTGATCATGCCGCCGGGGCTCGCTCGAAGGCCGGGGGGAAGGCGGCCGGTCACCTTCCACACGACGCCGTCGGTGCCCGTCCCCTCCAGGGCGGCGCCGTAGGGCAGGCCGACCGTGCCGGGAGGGAGCGAGGTCGAGGTGATCGACTCGGCGGCCGTCCGGAGCGGGAGGGTCGCGTCCACGCCGGCGGTCGTCCCGCCCGGGCCGACCGTGGCGAGGACCACGGCGGCGCCGTAGTCGCTCGGCTGGCGGCCGGCGCAGGTCGGGTCGAGCTCGAGCGCGTAGGTGCCGGCGGGCAGGCTGCCGATCGAGTAGGCGCCGCCGGGAGCGCTGACGGAAGACGCCAGGGGAGAGCTGTCCCCAGGGGCGATCGCGAGCACGCAGACCCCTCCGGCGTTCGCCGCCCCTGGGGCGCGAAGCGTGCCGGAGATCGTCGCCCCCGGGCCGAGCATGATGCGAAGGCCCGACGCCGCGGCGCCGGGGCCGACGGACACCGAAGTGGCGGTGGTCGGGCTCGGGCCGCCGTAGAAGCCGATGGCGTCCTCGCTCGGCTGGCTCCCCCCGCAGGTCGGGTCGGCCTCGACCAGGTAGGCGCCGGGAGCGAGGCTCTCGAAGGAGAAGCTCCCCTCGGCTCCGACCGTGGTCGACTGCACGGGGAAGCCTCCGGGCGTCTCGAGCCCGACGCAGCCGGAGACCAGCGGACCGGACGAGTCGAGCACCCGGCCGGAGATCCTCGCCCCGGGGCCGAGGGTGACCTCCAGCCTCGTCGTCG
>JAJYNS010000032.1:3404-5401 GCA_021786195.1 Actinomycetes bacterium
GGCGATCGCCGGCGGGCCGGCCGACAGCACGACCCGGTCGATCCTCGCCGGGCCCGGGCCGGGGTCGAAGCCGAAGATGCTGCCGGGATCGCCGGGGCCGGCGACGAGGCGGGCGCCCGCAGAGAGCGCCTCAGGGGTGACGGCGCCGGCAGGCGTCACCCGCACGAGCCGTCCGGAGGACCCGACCGACCACAGCGCGCCCGCGGCCTCGACGAGGCTCGCCCCCCGTTCGAGACCTCCGGCGACGGGGAAGGAGCCGGCGGCGCCGAGGTCGGACGGCAGGAGCGCGACGACGCCGGTGGGCGTCGCGACGTAGAGCCTGCCGCCCCAGACGGCGAGGCCGGCCGCACCCGGGACCGGCGCCGACCGGAGGACGGCGCCCGCCGGGCTCAGCTCGGTCACCGTGCCGGTGGCGGCCGACGCGCTCGAGGACACGAACACCTCGCCCGTCGCCGGGTCGACCGCCAGCGCCTGGAAGCCCGGGGGGAGGGGCACCGAGGCCGTCCCGGTGGCCGGAGGAGGCGGCGAGCCATAGGTCACGGCGAGCGAAGCGCTGCCCGGGGTCGGGTAGGCGACGACGGCCCCGGACGCGTCGACCATGTCGTCCAGCTCGAGCCGCGGCCGGCCCCCGGTGGCGAGGAAGCGGAGGGAGCCGAACCTCACGCTCCCGAAGTCCTCGAGCTGGCTCGTGAGGCATGCGCCGCCCGTGCCGCACAGCGACGAGGCCTCGACGACGGCGTCTGCCGACTCGCCCGGGGCCTGGTAGTACAGGTCGTCGAGCGACCATTTCAGGTGGCTGTCGAGGTCGGCGATCGTGAGGTCCCACTCGTCCGAGCCGCGCACGACCTCCGAGATCTCCGCCCGGACCCGGTCGCCCGGGGAGACTTGGAACAGCGGGATCTCCGCGCCGGGGCTCAGCTCGTACCAGGCCTCGTAGCCGATCCTGCCGTCCTCGGCCGGCGCGTCGGTGCCGAGCTGGATCAGCGGCGGGCTGGCGCTCCCGTCGAAGAGCGGGACGCCGTCGAGGCCGATCCAGACGCTCAGGTCCTCGGTCGCGACGCTCGTCGGGGTGACGGCGGGCACCGTCCACTCGGCCTCGATCCCGGTGAACCGCTCGCCCCAGGCCTCCTCCCCGGCCCAGTTCGCGCTGCACAGCACGGCAAGCCGCGCGCACGTGGCGGCGTTCTTGACCTCGGCCGGGGCCTGCGCAGGGTTGGCGACGCGAAGCACCCTGCCGCCGGGGCCTGCCGGCAGGGCGCCGAGGAGCGAGGCGAGCAGCAGCGGGGCGCAGAGAAGGACCGCCGCGTCGGCGGCTTGCCGCCGCGGCGACGGGGCCCGGAGGCACCTCGGCCGGCTCCCGCCTCCCGGTGCCCTCGCCGCGGCACGCCGCCGGCGCCCTGGCCCTGCGGTCATCCCTGGCCCCCTCGGTCGCCTGCCCGATCATCGCCAGGCGCCCGCCGCCGGTCAACCCCGCGGCGGCACGGGTCCGGCCACTCGGCCGCCGGGCGGGCTCAGCGCCGGGCGACGGCGGGGCTGGCAAGCCGTTCGGCGGTGAGCCCGAGAGAGATCGCGTCGAGGAACGAGCGCATCGTCGCCTCGGCGAGACGGTGCAGCAGGACCCGGTCGAGGGACTGGGCGAGGATGCCGCCGAGCGGCTCGTAGCGCCCGCGAAGCGCGAGGGCGGTCGCCTGGGCGCCGAAGGGCGCCACCTCGAGATCGGCGTCGAGCCGGGGCAGCAGCGAGGCCTCCCTCGCCGACTCCCAGCCGAACGCGACGAGCATCGCGTCGTCCCGGTCCCGGACCGGGCCGGTGCGCAGCTCGAGGCCGGCCGAGAGGACCGGCGGCCATCCGGGGTGGCCGATCCCCGCCTTCAGCCGCTCGGCCTCCCGCCGGGTGGCACGAAGCGCCTCTTCGAGCACGGCCCCTGCCCCTGCGGCCAGGGCGGCGGCCACCTCTTCGTAGGGCCGGTCGACGATCTTGAAGTCTTGGACGAACAT
>JAJYNS010000016.1 GCA_021786195.1 Actinomycetes bacterium
GGTGCCCCCGGCAGGATTCGAACCTGCGCACCCGGCTCCGGAGGCCGGTGCTCTATCCCCTGAGCTACGAGGGCCCGTGGACTGCGACGGCCCGGATGGGATCGCCTTCGCCGCCTTGCATCGTAGCGGGCCGTCGAGCATCCTCGTCTGGCCATGCCGGCCGACGCGGA
This sequence comes from Actinomycetes bacterium, assembly GCA_021786195.1. Taxonomy (GTDB): domain Bacteria; phylum Actinomycetota; class Acidimicrobiia; order Acidimicrobiales; family Bog-793; genus JAKAOD01. The sequence goes on from JAJYNS010000016.1 coordinate 171, forward strand.
CCTGCCGACTCCCTCCGCCGCCGGCCAAGGGTCCGCCGACCCCGCCTTGCCGAGCGAGGAGCCCCTCGGCCGCCACCTGCTCCCGGACACGGCGCAAGTCGACGGGCGGGGCCGGCTCTCGGTCGGTGGCGTCGACCTCGTCGACCTGGCCGAGGAGGTCGGCACCCCGCTGTTCGTCTACGACGTCGCCCACCTGCGCGCCCGCTGCCGTGAGGCGATGGACGCCTTCGGCGGCCACGTCGCCTACGCCACGAAGGCCTTCTTGTGCAAAGCGATGGCGAGGATCTCCCTCGAGGCGGGCATGTCCCTCGACGTCTCGAGCGCCGGGGAGCTCGCCACCGCCGTGGCAGCCGGCGCGACGGGCGAACGGCTGGTGCTCCACGGGAACAACAAGTCCGACGAGGAGCTCGCCGAGGCGCTGCGCCTCGGGGTCGCTCGGATCGTCGTCGACTCCTTCGAGGAGATCGGGCGGCTCGGCCGGCTCCTGGGCTCCGGCGCAGGCGGGGGGCGGTCCCCGCAGGAGGTGATGGTCCGCGTCACCCCCGGGGTCGAGGCGCACACCCACGAGTTCGTGATGACCGGTGGGGAGGACTCGAAGTTCGGCTTCTCCCTCGCCTCCGGCGCGGCCGACCGGGCCGCTGCCGAGCTCGCCAGGATCCCCGGGGTCGTCCTCGCCGGCGTGCATGCCCACATCGGCAGCCAGATATTCCGGCTGGACGCCTTCGAGCAGGAGGTCGCCGTCCTCGCCCCCTTCGTCGCCCGCCACCGTCTCGGCGAGCTCTGCGTGGGCGGCGGCCTCGGCGTCGCCTACCTCAACGGTGAGCGAGCACCGACGATCTCGGAGTGGGCTGCGCACCTGCTCGCTGCGGCGAGAGCCGCCGGCCTGCCCGAGGGGGTCCGCCTGACGGCCGAGCCAGGCCGCTCGATCGTCGCGGCCGCCGGGCTCACCTGCTACCGGGTCGGCACGATCAAGGAGCTGCCGGGCATACGAACCTATGTGGCCGTCGACGGCGGGATGAGCGACAACCCCCGCCCCGTCCTCTACGGCAGCGGCTACGAGGCGTTCCTGCCCCGGGCCACCACGGCCCGGCGCCCGCTCGAGGCGCGAGTCGTCGGCAAGCACTGCGAGTCGGGCGACGTGGTCGTCGCCGACGCGCGCCTTCCCGGGGACCTTCGGGTCGGCGACGTCCTCGCGACGCCGGTGACCGGCGCCTACGGGTTCTCCATGGCCTCCAACTACAACCGGGTCCCCCGGCCCCCCGTGCTGTTCGTCGAGGACGGCGCCTCGACGGTCGTCGTCCGTCGGGAGACGATCGAGGACCTGCTCCGCCTGGAGCCCTGAGCGGCCGGTCCGACCCTGCCGGCACGGCGCGGACGGGCTGGCCACCCCGGCCTCGGTGGCGACTACGTTGTCCCCGTGCCCGAGCCCTCCCAGGCCTCGCCTCCGGTCGTGAGAGTCGGGGTGCTCGGCTGCGGCAACGTCGGCGCGGCGCTCGTCGACCTCGTGACCTCCGGCGCAGACGAGCTCGCGAGGCGTGCCGGGGTCCGGCTCGAGATCGCCCACGTCGCGGTGCACAACCTCGCCAAGCCCCGGGGCGGCGAGGTCCCCGCCGGGCTGCTCACCCACGACGCCCACGCCGTCGCGACCTCCCGGGACGTCGACGTCCTCGTCGAGCTGATCGGAGGGGTCGAGCCTGCCCGCACGCTCGTGCTCGACGCGCTCGGGTCCGGGAAGCCGGTCGTGACGGCGAACAAGGAGCTCCTCGCGAACTGCGGCGCCGAGCTCTACGCCGCCGCCGCGAAGGCCGGGCGCGAGCTGCTGTTCGAGGCGGCGGTCGCGGGCGGCATCCCGCTCGTGCGGGCGCTGCGCACCTCGCTCGCGGGCGAGCGGCTGCGCAGGCTGACAGGCGTCGTGAACGGGACGACGAACTACGTGCTCACCCGCATGAGCGAGGACGGCGTGAGCTATGGCGAGGCGCTCCAGGACGCCCAGCGCCTGGGCTACGCCGAGAGGGACCCGTCCGCCGACGTCGAGGGCCACGACGCCTCGGCGAAGGCGGCCATCCTCGCGAGCATCGCCTTCGACGCCGAGGTGGTCGCCGGCGACGTCTACCGGGAGGGCATCGAGTCGGTGGAGCCCGGTGACATCGAGTTCGCGCACCGCCTCGGCTACGAGGTGAAGCTGCTCGCCGTCGCCGAGCGCTTCCTCGACGGCTCGGTCTGCGTCCGGGTCCATCCCGCGATGGTGCCCTCGGAGCACCCCCTCGCCGGGGTGCGCGGGCCGTTCAACGCCGTGTTCGTCGAGGGCGAGGCCGTCGGCGAGCTGATGCTCTACGGCAGGGGGGCCGGTGGTCGCCCCTCGGCGAGCGCCGTGCTCGGCGACCTGCTTGTCGCCGCCAGGTCGCTCGCGGGCGGACCCGTCTGGTTCCCCCCGAGGCGGCGGGTCGAGATCCGACCGATCGACGACCTCGAGACCCAGTACTACCTCGCCCTCGACGTCCTCGACCGCCCCGGGGTGCTCGCCTCGGTCGCCGCGGTCTTCGGCGACCATGGCGTCTCGATCCGCTCGATGGAGCAGGTCGGCCTCGGCGAGGAGGCCAGGATCGTGTTCATCACCCACCGGGCGAGGGAGGCGGACGTGCAAGCGAGCGTCGCCGGCCTTCGCGGGGTGGACGCGGTGAAGCGAGTCGGCCAGGTGCTGCGCGTCATCGGGGCGGAGAGCTGAGGACCCGGTGAGCGAGGCTGAGCTGGACATCGGCAGCCGGCAGGCCTGGCGGGGGGTGATCCACCGCTACCGGGACCTGCTCCCGGTCGGGGACGCCACCCCGGTCGTGACCCTGCACGAAGGCAACACTCCCCTGCTTCTTGCCCCGAGGCTGTCCGCTCGGGTCGGCGCCGAGGTCTACCTCAAGGTCGAGGGCGCCAACCCGACGGGGTCGTTCAAGGACCGCGGCATGACCGTCGCGATGTCCAAGGCGCTCGAGGACGGGGCTCGCGCCGTCGTGTGCGCCTCGACCGGGAACACCTCGGCCTCGGCCGCGGCGTATGCCGCCAGAGCCGGCCTCACCTGTGCCGTCCTCATCCCCGAGGGCCACATCGCCCTCGGCAAGCTCGCCCAGGCGCTCGTCCACGGGGCGAGGGTCCTCCAGGTCCGCGGCAACTTCGACAAGGCCCTCGAGATCGTGAGAGAGCTGCCCGCCCACATGCCCGTCGTCGTCGTGAACTCCATCAACCCCTACCGGATCGAGGGCCAGAAGACGGCGGCGTTCGAGATCGTCGACGCGCTCGGCGACGCCCCGGACATCCACTGCATCCCGGTGGGCAACGCGGGCAACATCACCGCGTACTGGAAGGGCTATCTCGAGTACCGAGCGGCAGGCCGCTCGACTCGGCTGCCCCGCCTGCTCGGCTTCCAGGCAGCGGGCGCCGCCCCGATCGTGGAGGGCCACGTCGTCGAGCAGCCCGAGACCGTCGCGACGGCCATCCGGATCGGGAACCCCGCGTCCTGGCGCGGGGCGACGGCGGCCGCCGCCGAGTCCGGCGGCGCGATCGCCAAGGTCGACGACGAGGAGATCCTCGCCGCGTACCGCATGCTCGCGACCGAGGAGTCGGTCTTCTGCGAGGCCGCCTCGGCCGCCTCGGTCGCCGGGCTGCTCAAGTCCGGGGTGCCGCCGGGCTCTCGCGTCGTCTGCGTGCTGACCGGCCACGGGCTGAAGGACCCGGACCTCGCCATCAGCCAGGTGAAGGTGCCCGACGCGGTGGACGCGACCCTCGACGGCGTCGCGGAAGCGCTCGGGCTCTGAGCGCGGGCCGAGCCGGCGGGCCGAGCCGGCGGCGTGGTGTTGTTGCCCAGGTCGCGAGCAGCCGGTACACTGTCCCAAGCACCGCTCCCCGACGACTTGTGTCGCGGTCCAGGCGCCGGTGACCCGGGTCCTCAGGCCGCCACCGCAGGACGGTACGCAGATCCCGTAGCTGGTCCGAGACCGCATCCCGCCACACTCGTCGGGTCGCGGCCCGCAGGGCAGGGCCGAGCGTTCCGAAGCCGATCGGAGCGCCGGGCAGGTGGCGCCCGGAGCTCCTGTTCCGTTCCCGTGCCCCCGGGATGCTCCCAGGGCCCGGGGGCGCTCGAGCCGGGCCCGTGGCTGGACCGGGCGCGACGAGGGGCGGCACAGGTCGACAAGCAGCAACACAGAGCACAGGAGTACATGCCGATGGCAGCAGAGCAGCTCGAGCGCTCCATCCTCGAACGCAAGGAGCGGGACGAGCTCCACGCCATTGCCTCCGCGATGTCGTTGAAGCCGCCGGCGCGCTCGCGCAAGTCGGAGATCATCGACCTCATCCTCACCGCTACGGGCGTCGGGCCCGGTGGCGACGCAGTGGTCAACGGCGCCGGCGGGAACGGCGCCGGCGAGGGCGGCACCGACGGCGCCCGGTCGGTCGCGGCCGGCGGCACCTCCGGCGCCGAGCCTGCCGGCGAGGCGGGTGCCGGCGCGGGTGTGTCGCGCCCGAGGAGGGCTCCCCGGGCGGCGGCGCGCAAGCCGGCCGAGCGCACCGAGCACGCACCGACGCTCTTCGGCGACGAAGGGGCCGGCGACGGCGGCTCGGGCGAGGGGCCCGATCTCGAGGTCGGGGAGTCCGCCGCCAGGCGCGAGCGGCCGAGCCGCCGGGTCGCTCCGGCCGCTCCCGGTGACGGGCCCGCCGCGGGCGGCCCTGCGGCCGTGGAGGGCAACGGGCGACTGCCTGCGGCCTCGGGCACGACGACGGAGGCCGTCGTCGTTGAGGGGCCGAGGGTGCGGGCCGACGCCGGCGGCGAGGGCGCAGCGGCCGACGGCGCAGCGGCCGACGGCGCCGGGCACGTCGGCGTGCGGCCGGCAGGTGAGCAGGCGGACCAGCCGCACGGCGAGCAGGGCCGTGGGGGCGTGCAGATCCGGGAGCGCCCCCAGCACGGCGCGCACGGGGTCCAGGCGAGCGGGAGCTTCGGCGTCGAGCTGGGCAACCGGCGCAGCCGCCGGCGCAGGGGACGCGACCGCGGCGAGTCGGCGGTGCCCCAGGAAGGGGCCTGGCAGGGTGAGCTCGTTCCGGTGCGGGGGCTCCTCGACCTCCGCGACGAGGGCTACGGGTTCCTCCGGACGAGCGGGTACCTGGCGAGCAGCCGAGACGTCTATGTCTCGGTCGGCCAGGTGCGCAAGCACGGCCTGCGCAAGGG
>JAJYNS010000063.1 GCA_021786195.1 Actinomycetes bacterium
ACGAAGACCTCGGAGCCAGGTCCCCACCGTGCTGGGCGGCCCCGGGGAGACGTAGCAGCCGTCACCCCGGAGGGGACCCCGACGACTGCTCGGTTCTATTGGTGCGACGGGCCTTTGGCCCGCCGCGCCCCGAATCGGCTGTTGCGCAGGCGATACGGGGGGCTTGACAAGCTGTTCCATACGAGAACATGGCGGCGACGGTCATCGCGGACAACTTCGTGCCGCCGAGCCAGCTCTGCGCCGCGCCCTACGCGACGGCCGCGGCCTGCAAGGCCGCAGGGATCAAGCCCTGAGCGGGCGGAGCGGCGCGGCTGCGTCGCAGGAGGGGCCCGGGCCGGCCTGTCGGCCCGGGCCCCTCCGCCTGCCCGTTCGGGCCCTGGAGCCGCCGCCTGCCGGCTCGGTCCACCCGGCTTCGGCCGGGCAACGCCGGTTAGACTCGGCGGCCCAGAGACGCTGCCGTGGACGCCGGGGCAGAGTGTCGTTCCAGTCAGGTCTTCCCTCGGCAGAGAGACGCCGGGGAGTGCGAGTGTGAGCATGGTTGAGGCTTTGCTCGAGCGCGGCGCGCCGTTGCTCGAGCTGCAGGGCGTCGAGAAGAGCTTCGGTCCGGTGCGCGCGCTGGACGGGATCGACCTGACGATCCAGGCCGGCAAGGTGACGGCGCTGTGCGGGGACAACGGCGCCGGCAAGAGCGTGACGATCAAGATCATCTCTGGGATCGTCCCCGCCGACGCAGGCGAGATCGTCTGGCGGGGCCGGCCGGTGCGGATCCACACGCCACGCGACGCCGCCGCGCTCGGGATCGCGACCGTGTACCAGGACCTCGCGCTCTGCGACAACCTCGACATCGTGCAGAACATGTTCCTCGGGCGCGAGACGGTGCGCGCCGCGGTGCTGAGCGAGGCGCCGATGGAGATCGCGGCCCGCCGCACCCTGGCCGACCTCCACGTCACGACCGTCCGCTCGATACGTCAGCCGGTGGCCTCGCTCTCGGGAGGCCAGCGCCAGTCCGTCGCCGTCGCGCGGGCCGTGCTGTGGAACTCGCAGCTGATGATCCTCGACGAGCCGACCGCGGCGCTCGGGGTCTCCCAGACGGCGATGGTGCTCGAGCTCGTCCGGCGCCTTGCCGAGCAGGGCTACGCGGTGCTGATCGTCTCGCACAACTTGAACGACGTGTTCGAGGTCGCGGACCGCATCGCCGTCCTTCATCTCGGCCAGATGGTTGCCCAGGGCGACGTGGGGCAGTTCGACCGCCAAAGCGTTGTCGAGCTGATGACGACCGGGGCGCTGGTGCGCAACGGCGCGCCGCCCCCCGGCGGGCCGGTGCTCGACGGCAGCAGGGAGGACTGAGCGATGTCGGTGCGCCAACCTCCGTTGGAAGGAGAGCGCCGGACAGCGGTGCCCGGCGGCGACGAGGCGCGGCCCGCGGCCCTCGTGCCGGCGGCCGGGAGCGGCGGGGACTCGGCCGACGCGGCGCTGCTCGCAGCGCCCGAGGTGGTCGCGCAGAGCCTCGCCGACTACGTGGTCGCCTGGTGGCGGCGGGTGCGAGGCGGCGAGAGCGGGATGCTGCCGGTCCTCGCCGGGATGATCGCGATCGTCGTGATCTTCCAGGCGCAAAACTCGCTGTTCCTGTCGGCGGGCAACCTCGTCAACCTGCTCATCCAGGCGGCGGTGTTCGTGCTCCTCGGCGTCGGCGAGGTCTTCGTGCTGCTGCTCGGGGAGATCGATCTGTCGGTCGGCTTCGCCGCCGGCATCGGCGGAGGGCTCATGGCGGCGCTCGTCGCCCCGCCGTTCAACGCCCCCTGGTGGGCGGCGATCCTCGCGGCGCTCGTCGGCAACATGGTGATGGGGCTCGTGCTCGGGACGCTCGTTACCCGCCTCAGGCTTCCGTCCTTCATCGTCACCCTCGCCGCGCTGATCGGCTTCGAAGGCTTGATGATCTGGATGTTCGACAGCCTGAGCGTCGCCGTCGGGGGCGTCATCACGGTGTCGAACAGGTACATCCTCGACCTGGTCTCTGGCACGCTCAGCCCGGCGGCGAGCTGGATCGTGATGGTCGCGCTCGTCGTCGCCTTCGGCGCCCTCACCTTCTACCGGGACGCTCGCCGTCGCTCGAGCGGGCTCGTCGCGCCCCCCTGGGGGGTGTCTGCCCTCAAGGTCGGTCTCGCAGCCGTCGCGGGCGTCGTGCTCGTGCTCATCTGCAACACGAACCGCGGCATCCACTCGGCGACGCTGCACACCACGGTCGAGGGCGTTCCCTGGGCGATCCCGATCATCTTCGCGGTCATGCTCGGCGCGAGCTTCCTTCTCGCCCGGACGCGCTTCGGCCGCTACGTCTACGCCATCGGGGGCAACGCCGAGGCCGCGCGGCGCGCAGGGGTCGACCTCGTGCTCATCCGGACGGTCGCGTTCGGCCTGACGGGGCTCCTGGCCGGCATGGCGGGGATCATCTACACCTCCTGGCTCGGGTCGATCGCGACCGACATCGACGGGGGCGACTACGTCCTCTACGCCGTCGCCGCCGCTGTGATCGGCGGGACGAGCCTGTTCGGCGGGAGGGGCAAGCCGCTCCACGCCCTGCTCGGCGGCGTCGTGATCGCCGCCATCGCCAACGGGCTCGCCCTGCTCGGCGCTTCCGCGGCGGCGACCTACATGGTGACCGCGCTCGTGCTGCTCGCCGCGATCACCGTCGACTCGATCGCCCGTCGCGGCCAGGGCGCAGGGGCGCGCGCCAAGGTCTGACCCCCGCGAGGCGGCAGTGAGTGGCCGAGACGGCCACCGAGCGTGTCAGCAGGACCCTAATGCGCGCTTATCACTTCGCTAACACCGGTCGTTGACAATCACGGAGGGCCCTCGGCTCGCTGTGGACCGTGAGTGTGGACGCCTCGCCGAAGAGACGGCGGGGCCCGATGGAGGAGGATCGTCCGATGGGCGAGGTCACAGGCACATCGTCGTTCGGCCGCTTTGGCCGGGGAACGAGCTCGAGTCGCAGGTTGAGGGGGATCTCGGCGAGCGTGCTGGCGTGCGCGCTGGGGGTCGGCCTCGCCGGGAGCGCGGCCGCGAGCGTGCGGGCGCCGGCGGCGCAGCGCGCCAGCGGTCACGATCACGGCGGTGGGCACGGTCCTGGATCGGGCCACGAAGGTCACGGGTCGCTCTGGCTCGAGGGCGTCGCCGGGAACGTCACGGCGACCTCCGGGTCGTCGGGGTCGACCGGCGGCACGTTCACGATTGCCAAGGGCACGGTGACCTTCACGGTCACCTACACCTCGACGACGCGCATCGAGGAGCGCCACGGGGACGCGACGGAGTCGTCGCCCAGCCTGCAGAACGGCGACCTCGTCGTCGTCCAGGGGAGCCTCACCGGGACGGACGCCGTCACGGCGACGTCGATCCGCATTGTCGCTGGTCCCGGCGTGCCCGTCGTCTTCTCGGGCACGGTCTCGAGCATCGGTTCGGGCTCGACGACGGGCGGGACGTCGAGCTGCACGACCAGCCCGTCGTCGAACGAGACCTTCACCGTCTCGCGTGGTGAGAACGGTCTCGTGCAGATCACCGTCACCTCGACGCCGACGACGACCTACGAGCTCGTCGGAGAGCCCGGGTTCGCGATCGGCGCGATAGGTACGGCGGGTGTCTCGTCCACCTCGACGGACTCGTCGACCTCGACGGCGGGCTCCTCTGCGACCGGGAACGCGTCGTTCTGCGACCTCGCGGTCGGCGACCGGGTCGTCGTCCGGGGCTCGGTCACCGGCGCGGACGCGCTCACGGCCACGTCGGTGGAGATCCGGGCGACCGGCGGCACGCTCGCCGTCGGCGTCATCACCGCCATCACGCCCCCGAGCTCGGGTTCGGGCACGACGACCACCGGGAGCTTCACCCTCCGGCGCGGAGGGCCGAGGAGCCTGTCCCAGGAGACCGTCGAGGTGACCTCGACGACGACCTATGCCGACCTCGGACCCTGGCCGCCGGTGACGAGCAGCTCCTCGAGCAGCGGGTCGACCTCCGGGTCCACGACGACGCCTGGCAGCCTCGGCTTCGCGACGCTCGCGGTCGGCGACCGCGTCGCCGTCCGGGGCGCCGAGTCGGCGCCGGGGACGATCACGGCGTCGCTCGTCGTGCTCCTGCCGTCCTCCCTGCACACGATCGGGGACCACCCGAGCGGCCACGGCGGTCACGACCACTGATCGGCCGCTGACCCGCCCCGATCGAGGTCGCGAGGCGCCCGTTCTGCACCGGCCGTCGCCGGCTGAGCTGTCAGCGGCGGCCGGTGGGCGCCTCGGGGCCGCGACCCGGGCCGGGCGTCGCCGCGGTGGTCCCAGCCGCGGCCTGCGCAACCGGTCCGGCAGCGGCGGCGTCTTGTGCAGGACCGGAGCGCTCCTCGGCGAGCCATCCGGGGGCGTGCCGTCGGGCCCAGGCGATCGAGACCCTCCCGGTCAGCATCGAGCGCAGCGACTCGGGATGGGTGAGGGCGAGGACGACGTGGCCCGCGACGGCGGCGAAGATCGCTGCGGCGAGGGCGTCGTGCACGAAGGTCGCGCCGGTGCGCCAGCCGAGCGGGAACGGCTGGAACCACCGCATCACCGATCCGGTGGCCAGCATGACGACGATCGAGCCTCCGACGAATGCGGCGTTGAGCTTCTGACCCGGGTTGAACTTGCCGAGGGTCCCGACGCTGCGCCTCCCGAGCGAGCGGAGCCAGCCGAGCTCGTCCCGGCTCCATCGGTTGATCCGCCGCAGGTCCGCTCGAAGCCCCTTGCCCCAGGGCCCCGCGGCGGACAGCACGAGCGGGACGGGAAGCGCGACGCCCGCCCAGGTGTGGACCTGGACGAGAAGGGCGCGCCGCCCGACGATCGCCTCGAGCGAGCCGAAGTACAGCGGTAGCGCGGTGAGCATCAGGACCACGAACAGCAAGGCGCTCGCCCAGTGCGCTGCCCGCTCGACCCGGTCGAAGCGGGCGAGGCGCGAATCCTCGACTCGCGCCGCCATCGACCGCTCAGGCGGGGGGCCCGTCGGGGCGCCCGTACCAGGGGCCGATCCAGGCGTTGACGGCGTAGCCGTTCTGCTCCCAGAAGCCGGGCTCGACCCGGTCGACCACCTCGATCTCCGACAGCCACTTCAGGGACTTGTAGCCGTACATCGGGGCGACGTAGAGGCGCACGGGGCCCCCGTGCTCCCTCGAGATCGGCGCGCCGAGCATCCGGTAGGCGACGATGACGTCCAGGCGCCTGGCCTGGGCGAGGGTGAGGCTCTCGGTGTCGGCCCCGTCGTAGGAGCGCAAGGCGAGCGCGGCCGCGCCGGG
>JAJYNS010000014.1 GCA_021786195.1 Actinomycetes bacterium
GCGCCCCTCCGGCTCACGCCGCGAGGCCCCGCCCCGGGCGACTCTCGGTCAAGGGCGCCTGCTCCGGCGGCTCGACCGTCCCTTGGAGACTAGGCCGGGCCTGGCCGGAGGACCACGGCGGCTCGGGAGTCACGCCCGCCCGACACCGGGCACGCGCAAAGGGAGCGGCGAGTCGTAGGCGGCTCGTGCCTCGGCCGGGGTGAGCACGTGGTTCACGACGAGCTGGTGGAGCACGTGGCGCTGGCGCTCCTTGGCGAGAGAGAGGTGGCGGAACGGGTCGTAGGCCGAGGGCGCCTGGGGCAGTCCGGCCAGCATGCTCGCCTCGGCCCAGCTCAGCCGGTACGGCGAGACCCCGAAGTAGCCTCGAGCCGCGGCGACGTCGCCCCAGTAGCCGTTGCCGTAGTAGACGGCGTTCAGGTACATCGAGAGGATCTCCGGCTTGGAGTAGGCGAGGGCGAGCTTGATCCCGAGGCCGATCTCCTCGAGCGTGCCCCCAAGGCCCGGCCCGTGCGGGTAGAGCTGCTTCGCGAGCTGCTGCTCGATCGTGCTGCCCCCCGGATCGCCGGAGCGGCGGATGCTCGCCAGCGCGGCGCGAGCCGCGCCGTCGAAGACGTTGAGGAAGACGTTCGAGTAGAAGTGCTCGTCCTCGACGTCCACGACCGCCTCCGCCAGCTTCTTGGGAAGGGGCAGGGACCCGAGCTCGCCGTGGTGGGATCGGACGATCGAGGCGACCAGCGACCCGGCCGAGCTCACGCTCGGCAGGGCGAGCTCGTAGCCGAGCCCGGCGAGCAGCAGGGCGAGCACGAGGCCCCCGAGCGCACCCGCCGTTCGCAGTACCCGGCGCCGGCGCCGGCTGCTCACGTCCTGACCTCCGTGGCTCCACCTCCCGATGTCAAGGTATGGGACATCGGCCGACCAGAGGGTGTCGCGTCGCCGGAGGGCCCGGGAAGGTCACCGGTCCGCGAGGCGGTGACCCGTGACCGCTAGGCGGTCTCGCCGCGGGCGATCGCGAGCAGGGCAGCCGCCGAGCCGGTCGGCGGCTCGTCGGCGCGCCAGACGGCGCGCAGCTCCCGGAGCAGCGGGCCGCCTGCCGGCAGGACCTCGACGAGCAGGCCTTCGGCGAGCTCACGCTCGACGGCGAGCCGGCTGAGGACCGCCGGGCCTTCCCCAGCGATCACTGCAGCCCGTACCAGGGCCGCCGAGCCGAGCTCGAGCGCGATCGGGAACGGGCCCTCCCGCCCGGTCCGCTCGGCGAGCGCCTGGTAGAGGGCGTCTCGAGTCCCAGAACCCTGCTCTCGCACGACGAGGGCCGTCGAGGCGAGCTCACCGAGATCGACCTCCCGCCGCCTGCGCCGCGCCCAGCTGTGGCCGGGGGGGACCACCACGACGAGCTCGTCCTGGGCGACGACCAGGGACTCGAGCGAGCCGGTCGAGCCTCGGTTCTCCACGAAGCCGAGGGTCGCCCGCCGCGCGGTGACCGCAGCCATGACGTCGGCCGAGTTGCCGACCTCGAGCGTGACGGCCCCCCGCCGGTCACCCCGACGCAGGGCGCGCAGCCAGCGAGGCAGCAGGTACTCGGCGACGGTGAGGCTGGAGAAGATCCTGAGGTGCGCACGCCGCCCGGCGCGCAGCGCGGCGACACCCCGGTCGAGCGCCTCGGCGGCGGCCAGCACCTCCCCAGCCCAGCCCGCGGCGGCCTCGCCGGCCGGCGTCGGGATGACTCCGGTCGGGCGCCGCTCGACGAGCACGACCCCGAGCCGAGCCTCCAGCGCCCGGAGCCGCTGGCTCGCCGCCGGCTGGCTGACGTGCAGGGCACGAGCGGCGGCGCCGATGCTGCGCTTCTCCACGACGAGCACGAGCAGCTCGAGCGCCTTGAGGTCAGGGGTGCGGGGGCCGAGGCGCACAAGCGGAGCTTATGAGCTCGACGGCGATACCCCCCTACCCCGAGCTGGCCGGCGCCCCCAGGATCTCGGGCATGGCACCCTCCAGCTACCTCGCCCGCGCGCGCCGCCTCGGCCCCGGGCTCGCATCGGCCGGCGCGATCGGCGGCGTCGCCACCGTGGTGGGCCACGTCGCCCCGGTCGTCGGCGCCCCGGTCGTGGCGATCGCGCTCGGGCTCGTGACCGTCGCGCTCGTCGGGGAACGGCCGGCGCTCGCCCCCGGCTCTCGCGTGGCGACGCACTCCCTGCTGCGCCTGGCCGTCGTGCTGCTCGGCTTCACCATGCCGCTCGGCCTGATCTGGCACACCGCCGCGAGGTCCACCCCGGTCATGCTCGGGACGATCGCCGCCGGGCTCCTGGCGGCGGCCGCGGCCGGCCGGCTCCTCGAGGTCCGGGGGCACCGGCGGGTCCTCGTCGCGGTCGGCACGGCCATCTGCGGCGCCTCTGCCATCGCGGCCACCTCGAGCGTGATCGAGCCGGAGGAGGACGACGTCGCCTACGCGATCACCGTCATCTTCGTCTTCAACGTCGCCGCCGTGCTGACCTTCCCCACCCTGGGCCATCTCATGCATATGAACGGCCAACGCTTCGGGCTCTGGGCCGGCACCTCGGTCAACGACCTGTCCTCGGTCGTCGCCGCGACGAGCGTGTTCGGCCACGGCGCCCTGTCGAGAGGCGTCATCGTCAAGCTCGCCCGGACACTGATGATCGTGCCCATCACCGCCTTCCTCGGCTGGGGCGCCGCACGAGCCCGGCGGCGCGACGGCACCCTGCCCCGCACCGGGCGGCGGTCGCTGAGAACCGCCGTCCCCGGCTTCCTCGTGCTGTTCGTGCTCGCGTCCATCGTCCGCACGCTCGGCCTCGTGGGGGCGGGGCTCGCCTCCGCGGCGTCGCAGGCGAGCCTTGTAGTCATCGCCATCGCCCTCGCAGGGGTCGGCTTGTCGGCACGGCCCTCCCACATCCGGCGTGCGGGGCTTCGGCCCCTCGCGCTGGGCGCGCTCTGCTGGGCGGCCGTCGCGCTCACGAGCCTCGGGCTGCAGTCCTTGAGGTGACGCCGGAGGGGCGGGCCGACACAATCGACCCATGCACGATCTGCGCGTCGAGGCCGTCCCCTGGTGGGCCGTGCTCGCCGCCAGCGCCTCCCCCGTGCTCCTCGTCGGCGGGTTCCTCGCCGCCGCGGAGCTGCAGCCGAGCTCGTACAACCCGGTGAGGGACACGATAAGCCAGCTCGCCGGGGCTCGGGCGACCGACCCCTGGGTGATGACGTCCGTGCTCCTCGCCGTCGGCTCCTGCTACCTGATCGCCTCGCTCGGGCTCAGGCCGGCCGGACCCTTGAGCAGGTCCCTGCTCGCCGCAGGTGGCCTGGCGACGCTCGCCATCGCGCTCTTCCGCCTGCCGGACCGGGGCTACTCCGTCGGGCACGAGGTCGCGGTCGTCCTGGCGGCGCTCACCTGCTCGACCTGGCCGGCCTTCGCCTGGCGTCCTCGCCTGCCGGCCCCGCTCCTCACCCGCCGACGCAGCTACGAAGGCACGGCCGTCCTGGTCGGCCTCGTCGTGTGGTACGCGCTCGAGACCCATGGCTTGCTGCTGGGCGTCGCCGAGCGGTGCGCGGCGGCCGGGCCTCCCCTGTGGCTGTGCGCCGTCACCTTGACGACCCGCCGGGCGACCCGGCGCCGGGCCGCCGAGACCTCGAGGGGGCGCGTTTCGATGAGTGGATCCTCATGACCGGCTAATCGAAGGGCCAGCCTCGCTTCCGATACTGCGCTCCTGACAGGTCTTGGTCACCTGACCGGTCACCGGAAAGGAGCGCTCATGAGGATCGCAGGTTGGGCCGTCCCGGTCGGTGCGCTCGCCCTGGCCGCGGCCGGCCTGGTCGCCCTCCGGCCGGGCACGGCGTCCTCGACGCCCGGCCAGGCCACCACGACGGCCGCGAGCACCTCGGCCGAGCCCGAGGCGGCGCTGCGCAGCGTGGTCGCCGAGGCGGACGCCCTCACCCGTACGATCGCCGCCACCCGCTCGGTGATCAGGACGTCGTCGCTGAGGGCGCTGCGCTCGGGCGAGGCACGCCTGGCGGCCGAGCGCGCCGAGCTGGTGGCGGAGCAGCAGCGGCTGTCCGCCGAGGCGTCCCAGCTGCGGGTGCGGGCGGCCGAGCTGTCGGCCGACGACGCCAGGCTGCAGAGGGCGGCGGCCGAGCTGAGCGCCGCCCAGCGTGCCGCGGCCGCCGGGAGCTCCGGCCGTGGGGGCGGCTACGGGGGCGACGGGCAGGGCGACGGGGGCTACGGCGGCGGGGGCGACCACTGATGGCCGGCCTGACCTTCCCCGCCGGGCGCGCTCAGGAGGACTCACCGGGAAGCTCCGCCCCGCCGCTCCCGCCCGACTCGCTGCTGGCCGCGGGTGACGAACGGGCACGCCGGCGCACCCTCGCCCGCCAGGCCGAGCTCCGCCGGCGGGTCCGTCGGCGGGTCGTCCCGGCCGCCCTGGTGGGCTCGTCCGTCCTGGCCCTGGCCGCCGCCGCCGACCGCTTCGTGGTCCGCACCCTGCCGCCCGCCGCCTCCCAGGCCGCCTCGGCGGGCGCGGCCGGGGCGGGGGCGTCGCCGAAGACGCTCGACCAGATCGCCAAGACCCTGGCGGCAGACCGGCAGGCCATCGCCGCCCTCGCCGAGGCACAGGCCCGGCTCGCCCGCCAGGCGGGAGGCGACGACGGCGGGGCGGCCCTGCCGTCCCTGTCGCTGCCGAACCTCCCGGCCCTGCCGTCGTCCGCCGGTGTCGCAGTGCCTTCCATCCCGGCACCTTCGACCCATGCGGTCACGGGGGCGAGCGGTGCCATCCCCTGAGGCGCCGGTGCCGGGCGCGACCCGGCAGGAGCAGAGGTGGGAGGCGGGCGAGCTCGTCTCGGAGCGGGTGGCGATGGCCACGCGCTGCGCCGTGCGCCTGGTGCCCCCCGACGGAGCCGAGCCCTCCCGGATCGAGGCGGCGGCGGCCGAGGCGCTTGCGATCTTCGCCGAGGTCGAGGCGGCCTGCACCCGCTTTCGCGCCGACAGCCCGCTGATGCGGGCCAACCAGGCCCCGGACCGCTGGCAGCGAGTCCCCAGGATCCTGCTCGAGGCCGTCGAGGAGGCGAAGCGGGCCCACGACCGCACCGGGGGACGGGTCGATCCCCGGGTGCTCGGCGCCCTCGTGGACCTCGGCTACGACCGGACCCTCCCCTTCGGCCGCGAAGCCGTCCGCCTCGCGCGGGCCGGGCTGCCGGCCGGCCCCCGGCGGCCAGGTCGAGGCGGAGCCTTCCGCCCGGGCATCCGCCGGGCGGAAGGAGAGGTCCGCCTCGGTCCGGAGTCGATCGACCTCGGCGGGATCGGCAAGGGGCTGGCCGTCCGCTGGGCGGACCAGTCCCTCATGGCGGTCGCCCCGGACCACCTCGTCGACGCTGGGGGCGACTGCGCCTGCCGCGGCGGCCCTCCCGGCGGTGGCCCCTGGCTCGTCGGCGTCGAGGACCCGAGCCCGTGCGGGGAGCAGGGCGGGCCGGTGGCCGTGCTCGGCCTGAGGGACCGGGCCGTCGCCACCTCCTCGGTCCGCCTCCGTCGCTGGACGGCGAACGGCCGGCCGGTCCACCACCTGATCGACCCTCGCACCGGACGGCCAGGGGGCGAGGGGCTGCTCGCGGTGACCGTCGTCGGCGAGGACCCGGCGGTCGCCGAGTCGTGGTCCAAGGCGCTCTTCCTCGCCGGCCGCCGCCAGATCGGGTCCCTCGCCCGGAGGCGGGGCCTGGCGGCCCTGTGGGTCGAAGAGGACGGCAAGGTCTCCACCACCGGACAGATCGAGCGGTACCTGCGATGGCGACGCGCCTGACACCCCCCCGAGGCGCCGGGGCGGGCGCAGGTGGAGAGATCGCCCGGATCGCCGGCATCCTCGCCTCGGTCACGCTCCTCTCGGCGAGCGCCGTCGCCCTGGCCGCGGCCGTCGCCCCCACCCTGCACTCCCGCTACCTTCCCTGGATCACCGGGCGCAGCCTCGGCATCGCCGCCTACCTCTGCCTCGCTGGCCTCGTCGCGCTGGGCCTCGTCCTGCGCCATCCCTGGCGCCAGAGGCTCCGCCTCCATCCCGAGTCGCTGCTTCGCGCCCACGCCCTGCTCGGCACGGCGACCCTGGCGCTCGTGCTCGCCCATGTGGTCGCCCTGGCGAGCGACCGCTACGCAGGGGTGGGATGGCTCGGGGCGGTCCTGCCCGGGCTGTCCCGCTACCGGACGGGGGCGGTGGCGCTCGGGGTGGTCGCCTTCGCCCTCCTCCTCGCCGTCGCCGGCACCGCCCGCCTGGCCGGCCGCCTCGGTGCCCGGCACTGGCGGTGGTTCCACCACCTCGCCGGGGTCGTGCTCGTGCTGGTGTGGTTCCACGGGGTCCTCGCCGGGACCGACACGGCGGCCCTCCGAGGCCTCTACGTCGGCAGCGCCGCGGTGCTCGTCGCCCTCGCCGCGACCCGCGCCCTCGCCGGGCCGCCCCTGGCGCCATGACCGGCCGGGCGGCCCCTCCGGGCAGGAGCTCGGCCGGGCCCCGGGCGGCACCCCCCGAGGCGGGCGGCCCCGGGAGGGTCGGGCGGGCGGCGGGACGCCTCGACCCGGCGTCGGCCCCGGGTCGCTTCGGCGTCGCCGGCGCCCCGGGCACCCGGCTCCTCGCCGGGCCGCCCCTGGCGGCGGGCCCGGAGCGCCTCGCCTCCCACCTCGCACGCCTGGGACCGCTCGAGCTCGGCAGCCGGACCCCTGAGTCGCTGCGGGCCGAGGTGGCGGCGAGCGGGCTCACCGGGCGAGGGGGCGGCCAGTTCCCCGTCGCGCGCAAGCTCGAGACCGTCGCCCGCTCTCCCGGCCGAGCGCTGGTCGTGGTGAACTCCTCCGAGGGGGAGCCGGCCAGCCGGAAGGACCGGACCCTGCTCGAGCTCCGCCCTCACCTCCTGATCGACGGCGCCCTCGTCGCCGCCCGGGCGACGGGGGCGGGCGAGGTGGTGGTCTACCTCCACCGACACCGCCGGGCGGCCACCGCGGCGCTCGAGGCGGCGCTCGCCGAGCGGGAAGGGCTCCCGGTGGCGGTCCGGGTGGTCGACGCCCCCAACCGCTGCGTGGCGGGGGAGTCGACGGCCGTCGTGGGCTACCTCGAGGGCTCCGGCGCCCTTCCCGCCCGACGGCCCCGCCCGGTCGCCTCGGCGGGAGTGGGCGGCCGGCCGACGCTGGTGTCGAACGCCGAGACCGTCGCCCACCTCGCGCTGCTCGCCAGGTTCGGGCCCGCCTGGTTCCGAGGGGCCGGGAGCGTCGACCAGCCAGGCTCGACGCTCGTCACGCTCGCCGGCCAGGTCGCCCTGCCCGGCCTGGTCGCCGAGGTCCTCGATCCCCTCCCCCTCGGGCGCCTGCTCGCGACGGTGGGGGGTCTCGACGGCCCGCCCCAGGCGGTCCTGGTCGGCGGGTACGAGGGCACCTGGGTGGCCGGCGAGGTGGCCTGGGCGACCCCCCTCGACCGGGGGCTGCTCGCGGCGGCCGGAGCCCCGCTCGGATGCGGCCTGCTCGCCGTGCTCGGCGCCGGGGCCTGCGGCCTCGCGACCACCGCCCGGCTGCTCCGCTGGCTGGCCGGCGAGTCGGCCGGCCAGTGCGGGCCCTGCGTCCACGGGCTGCCGGCGCTCGCCCGGGCGTTCGCCGACCTCGCCGGCCCCTGGTCCACCCGCCGGGACGAGCGAAGGGTCCGCCGGCTGATCGCAGAGGTCCACGGCCGAGGCGCCTGCGGGCACCCGACCGGAGCTGCCATCCTGGCCGAGTCGGCGCTCGAGGCCTTCGCCGGGGAGCTACGCCGGCACCGGCGCCTGGGCTGCCCGCCGGTCGCCGAGGGGTTTCCCCTGCCGGTCGCCCGGGGGAGCGGACGATGAGCCCCTTGCGGCTCCGCCTGGACGCCGCGTCGTGCACGGGGCACGGGATCTGCGCGCTTGTCTGCCCGGAGCGGGTGGCCCTCGACGAGTGGGGGTTCCCCGACGTCGACCCCGAGCCGCTCGACACCCGGGCCGAGCTCCGGCACGCCCGCTTCGCCGTCGCCGCCTGCCCCGAAGGGGCCCTTTCGCTCGAGGAGGGCCCGAGCCCGGACCCAGCTGGTCGGGGAGAAGGGCGATGATGCTGCACGTGCCACGCGATCCCAGGCGCTCGCCCGCCACCGGTCCGGCGGCTCGAGGCCGGGCCGGCCTCGTCACGGGGCTGCTCCTCGCGATCCTCGGCACCGCCGTCGCCCTCCTGCTCACCACGGCCGCCCCGCCGCCCGCCTCGCTTCCTCCGGCGCTCCAGGTGACCGCCGTCCATCGCGGCCCGTCGGCGGGCGCGACCGGGACGGCCAGGGCGCCCGCCGACGGAGACGGCACCGGGCACTCAGGGTCCGACGACCGGGGCCGGACCACCGTGGTGGCGCCGTCCCCGCCGGTCCAGGTCGAGGACGGCGCCGGCCGGCCTGCCGGAGGGGATCACTGAGCGAGGGACGCCGGGACGGGCCGGCAGCCGTGGAGGGCAGGAAGGGCTTCGGCCGGATCGGCTCGGCCGGCCGGCTGGCGGCGCTCCACGCCGCGGTGCTCGCCATCGTCCTCGGGGCCGTCGTGGTGGCGCTCTCGCGCGCCTTCTCCTCGAGCTACCAGTCGGCGGCCGCCTCCGAGATCGCCGGCCAGCTCCGGGCCTTCGAGCAGGGCGCCCAGGCCAGGCCGCCCGTCGAGCCCCTGCGCGGCTTCGCCTACCGGTTCCTCCGGACCCACCCCGTCGGCCCGGGGGACGCGGTCGTCGTGTCCCTGCTCGGCGACGGCCGAGTCGTGACCGGTCGCTACCAGCCCCTGCTCGCCGACCCGACCGTGGAGGCCTGGTTCGGGGCGCCGCCCGCCCGAACCGTCCGGTTCGCCGCGACCATCGGGGGGCTCCCCCTCGAGGTGGTGGGCACGCCGCTGCGCTCGGGCGGGCGAGCCGTCGGGACTTACGTGGCGGCGAGCGACCTCTCCGCCTACGTCGCCGAGCGGGGCGACGTCCTCGCCCTGGCCCTCGCCGAGGCCGCGGTCGCGCTGGGGGTCGGGGTGAGCAGCGCCTTCTTCCTCCTCCGCCGGCTGCTCAGGACGGTCGGGCGGGTGACCGAGACGGCCGGCCAGATCGGCACGGGCGACCTGGAGCGCCGCCTTCGGGACGAGGGGACCTACACCGCCGACGAGGTGGGCGAGCTGGCCCGGACCTTCGACGTCATGCTCGACCGTCTCGAGACGGCGATGAAGGCCCAGCGCCGCCTGCTGTCGGACGTCTCCCATCAGCTGCGCACGCCCATCACCATCGCCCGAGGGCACCTCGAGGTCCTCGGGCGGACCGGGGCGGACGACCCGGCAGCCGTGGGGGAGACCCTCGACCTCGTCATCGACGAGCTGGACCACATGGGAGGGCTGGTCGAGCGCCTCCTCATGCTCGGGCGGGCGATGGAACCCGACCTGCTGGACCTCGAGCTCTTCGAGCTCCGCCCCTTCCTCACCGAGGTCCGAGACGCCGCCGCCGTCCTCGCGCCCGGCCGCGTCCGCCTCGGTGACTGCCCGGACCTTCGGCTGCGCGCGGACCCGAAGATGCTCCGGGGATCCCTCCTCAACCTCCTGGACAACGCCGTCAGGGCGACGGCGGCCGGCCAGCTCGTGGTGCTCGGCGCGCAGCTCGAGCCCTCGGGGTCGCTCCGGCTCGGCGTCGAGGACGCGGGTCCCGGCATCCCGGCCGCGCAGCGGGACGCTGCCCTGCGCCGCTTCGCCCGGCCGGGCGCCAGGGACGCGGGAGGGTCGGGGCTCGGGCTCGCGATCGCCAAGGCCGTGGCCCTGGCCCACCGAGGCGAGATCGAGATCGACCAGTCTCCGGCGCTCGGCGGCGCCCGGGTGAGCCTCGTGCTGCCCGCCTCCCTCCTGGTAGGCGCCCCGGGCACCCTCCCGGACCCGGCACGGGCCACCGGCAGCGACGCGCCGGGCTCCTTCCGCCGGCTGAGGGTCCCCCATCGCATCGGAGGTGGGGCCTAGGTGGCGCTGCTCGTCGTCGAGGACGACCCGCGCATCGCCTCCTTCCTCGTCAAGGGGCTCGCGGCCGAGGGCTACGCCACGGCGGTCGCCGCCGACGGGGACGAGGCCCTGCACCGGCTCGGCCTGGAACAGCCCGAGCTCGTGCTCCTCGACCTCGGCCTGCCCGGAACCTCGGGCGAGGACGTCCTGCGCGAGCTGCGCCGCCGAGCGCCGGCGCTGCCCGTCATCATCCTCACCGCCAGGGGGGAGGTGGAGGACAAGGTCCGGGGGCTCGACCTCGGGGCCACCGACTACGTGACCAAGCCCTTCGTCTTCGCGGAGCTCCTCGCCCGGGTCCGAGCCGCGCTGCGCACGGCCGGCCAGCGAGTCCCCACCGAGCTCGTCGTCGGCGACCTCCGCCTGGACCTGCTCACAAAGGTCGCCTGGCGAGCCGGACGGCGGATCGAGCTGAGCCCTCGGGAGTGGTCGCTGCTCGAGCTCCTCATGCGCCACCCGACCCACGTCCTCAGCCGGGCCCGGATCGCGAACGAGGTGTTCGGCTACGACTTCGACCCGGGCAGCAACGTCGTCGACGTCTACGTCGGCTACCTCCGCCGAAAGCTCAACCTCCCCGGAGAGCCCCCGCTGATCAAGACGGTCCGGGGAGCCGGCTACCGCTTCGTCGCGCCCTGACCTCACCTGCCCGCCGCGGTGGGCCGGGACCAAGGCGGCCGGGCATTAGGCTGTGCGACAGCTGAGTCTCGGGCCTGGGTACGCGATCGTGGGAGTGGAAGACAACCTAGCGGCGCATCTTTCGCTCGCCGGCGGCGCCGAGCAGGCCGAGCCCTTGATGAAGGCCCCGGACTTCCGCAGGCTCGTCCTCAGCGCCAGCACCTCGAGCCTCGGGGCCCAGGTGAGCCTGCTCGCCCTTCCCCTCGTCGCCATCCTGGGCCTGCACGCGAGCGCCACCCAGGTCGGGATCCTCGCGGCGCTCGGCACGCTCCCCTACCTGCTCGTGGGCCTGCCGGTCGGGGCCTGGCTGGAAGGTGCCCGGCTGAGGCCGGTCCTGTCCTCGGCCGCCCTCGGCAGGGCAGCCGTGCTCACCTGCGTGCCGGTGCTGTGGGTGCTGCACCTCGTCGACATCGGCGTGCTCGACGCGGCCGCGGTCCTCGTCGGTCTGATGAGCACCTTCTTCGACATCGCCTGGCAGGCGTACCTGCCGACGCTGGTGGGCACCTCCCGGCTCCACGAGGCCAACTCCCGCCTGAACTTCGCGAGCTCCGGCGCCCGGCTGGTCGGCCCCGGCCTCGCGGGCTACCTGATCCGGGCGCTGACCGCCCCCTTCGCCTTGCTCGCCGACGCGCTCGGCTTCGCCGTGGCCGGCCTGTCGGTGAGGGGGATCCACGCCCCCGAGCCGGAGCCGGAGGCCCCGGGGAACGAGACCAGGATGGCGGAGCAGGTCGCCGACGGCCTGTCCTACGTCGCCCGCAACGAGCTGCTCCGCTGGATCGCCGTCGGCACGGGCGCCTCGAACTTCGTCGGGGCCGGCCTCAACGTGGTCCTCGTGCTGTTCGAGGCCAGGGTGCTGCACTACTCGGCCGGGACCATCGGGCTCGTCTTCTTCATGGGCAATCTCGGCTACCTCGTCGGCGCCCCGCTCGTGCGCAAGGTCACGGCCAGCCTGGGGGTGGGTCGCACGATGGTCCTCGGCACCGGGCTGGGCTTCCTCGGCCCCGCGCTGTTCCCCTTCGCCCGGGCCGAGGACGCCATGGCGGTGCTGGTCGCGGGCTGGTTCTTCTGGGCCATCGGCTCGCCCTGGTACGGAGTGAACCAGGTGAGCCTGCGCCTGGCCATCACTCCCGCCGAGATGACGACGCGCATGACCGCCACGATGAAGTTCTTCGTCATGGGGACGATGCCCCTGGGCTCGTTCCTCGGCGGCGTCCTCGCGGGGGAGCTCGGGGACCGCTCGACGCTCGCGATCCTCGCCGCCGTCGCCTCCGTCCCGTTGCTCGCGACCTCCCTGAGCAAGCTCCGGTCCGTGTCCGCCCTGCCGGAGTAGGGGCGCCGGCCCGACGGCCGGGCGGCCGGCACGGGAGGCCACTGCTGAGCGATCACTATTATGAGTCTCGCTCACTATCTGGAGGGGAGAGGGTGCGGGTGGACCGGGTGGACGAGGTCGGCGCGCGCCGTCGCCGCGGCGCCGTCGCGGCTTCGGACGGGGAGGGGCGCGAAGGAGAGGAGCGCGACCGGGAGCTGGCCGGCTCGATCGGGGAGGCGGTCCGCCGGATGGCGAGGCGGATGCGCCAGAGCTCGGCGAAGCGCCTGGAGCTCCACGGGCTCACCGACGCCCAGGCTCGGGCGCTGCGACTGGTCGGGGGCTCGGCCGAGGCGCTGAGGATGTCGGACGTCGCCAGGCGCTCGGGCGTCGTCGCGCGCTCGGCCACCACCGTCGTCGCCGCGCTCGAGGAGAAGGGCCTCGTGCGCCGCGAGATGGACCTTCGAGACCGCCGCTCGGTCGTCGTGCGGCTGACCGCCTCGGGCAGCCGCCTGTGGCAGGAGGTGGTGCGCGACCGCGACGACGAGGTGCTGGCACTGCTCGCCCCGCTCTCCCGGCGGGAGCGCGAGCTCCTCTTGCGCCTGCTCCTCAAGGCCGGTGCCGACGAGGGGGCCAAGGGGCGGGCGGGGCGATCGTGATGGGGCCGGGCGGCATGGGCGGGATGGGCGGCATGGGTCGGGGCGGCACGATCCGCTCGCTCGTGCGGGACCCCTCTGTCGTCCGGTCGCAGGTGCCCAAGGGGACGGCTCGGCGCATCCTCGGCTTCCTCGCGCCCTACAAGGCGCTGCTCGGGGTGTTCTTGTCGATGACCGTCGTCGACTCGGCGATCGGCGTCGCCAACCCCCTGATCTACCGGGAGATCATCGACCAGGGGATCCTCGGCCACGACTCCCGCCTGATCGTCGTGCTCGCCCTCGTCATCGGCGGCCTCGCCGTCCTGGACGGGGCGCTCTCGCTCGGGGAGCAGTTCTGCTCGGCTCGCATCGGCCAGGGCCTGATCTACGACCTGCGCACCAAGGTGTACTCGCACATCCAGCGCATGCCGATCGCCTTCTTCACCCGCACGCAGACCGGCGCGCTCGTGAGCCGGCTCAACAACGACGTCCTCGGCGCGCAGTCCGCCGCCTCGGACCTTTTGTCCAACGAGATCGGGAACGTCTTGAGCGTGGCGATGGTGCTCACGACGATGATGATCCTCTCCTGGCAGATCACCCTCGTCGCCCTCGCCATCCTCCCGGCCTTCGCGATCCCCGCCCGCTACATGGGTCGCCGGCTCGGGGCGATCGCCCGCGAGTCCTACGGGCTCCAGGCGGAGATGAACACCACCATGGCCGAGCGCTTCAACGTCGCCGGCGCGCTGCTCGTCAAGCTGTTCGGGCGGCCCCGGGACGAGGACGAGCTCTTCGCGCGCCGGGCGGGGCGGGTCCGGGACATCGGCGTCTTGCAGTCGATGTACGCCCGGATCTTCTTCGTCTCCCTGACGGTCACCGCCTCCCTCGCCACCGCCCTCGTCTACGGCTGGGGCGGCACGATGTCCCTGCACGGCGCCCTCAAGGTCGGGACCCTGGTGGCGATGACCGCCTACCTGAGCCGGCTCTACGGCCCGCTCACCCAGCTGTCGAACGCGAACGTCGACGTGATGACCGCCCTCGTCTCCTTCGACCGCATCTTCGAGGTGCTCGACCTCGAGCCCATGATCCGGGAGCGGGAAGGCGCTCGGGCGCTCCCCCGCGGTCCGGCGACGATCGAGTTCGACCACGTCGACTTCACCTACCCTGGGCCGAAGGAGGTGTCCCTCGCCTCCCTCGAGTCGGTCGCGGTGCTCGAGAGCCCCCCGGAGCACCAGGCCCTCCACGACGTCAGCTTCCGCGCCGGCCCGGGTCAGCTGGTCGCGCTCGTCGGGCCTTCGGGGGCGGGGAAGACGACGATCAGCCACCTCGCGGCGCGCATCTACGACCCGACCGCCGGGGCAGTGCGGCTGAACGGCCTGGACCTGAGGGAGGTGACCCTCGACTCGCTCCACTCGGTCGTCGGCATGGTCACCCAGGAGGCGCACCTGTTCCACGACACGATCCGGGCGAACCTGCTCTACGCGAAGCCGGACGCCACGACTCGCGAGCTGCTGGAGGCCCTCGACGGCGCCCAGATCCTCCCCCTCGTCCAGAGCCTCCCCGACGGCCTCGACACCCTCGTCGGCGACCGCGGCTACCGGCTCTCGGGCGGCGAGAAGCAGCGGATGGCGATCGCCCGCCTCCTGCTGAAGGCGCCGGACGTGGTCGTGCTCGACGAGGCCACCGCCCACCTCGACTCGGAGTCCGAGCTCGCCGTCCAGCACGCGCTCAAGGCGGCGCTCTCGGGCAGGACCTCGCTCGTGATCGCCCACCGCCTGTCCACCGTCAGGGACGCCGACTGCCTGCTCGTCGTCGACTCCGGGCGGATCGTCGAGCGCGGCACCCACGACGAGCTGCTCGCGGCCGGCGGCCTGTACTCGGAGCTCTACCGCACCCAGTTCCGCCCTCAGGAGGAGGGGTCCGCGGGCGACGACGCCGCCTGAGCCGGCCGGCGGGCCCGGCGTGCCGGCAGGGGCCTTTCCGGGCGGGAGGGCGGGCGGGGCGAGCCTCGTGACGTTCGGCCCTGGGAGCCGGACGCCTCGACCGCCAGACTGTGAGGGTCGGACAAAGGCGAGCGCATGGCGTCTCGAGGATTTCGGTCACCTCGTGTCGTGCTCCCGGCGTCGGCCCTGCTCGTGGCCGCCGCACTGGTCACGACGCTGCAGCTCTCGGAAGGAGCCGGTCCGCCCCCGAAGATCGCCGCAAGGGTCGACCCCGCGCTCGTCGACATCACCGCGACGCTCGGCACCATGCGGGTCGGCGCGATCGGGTCCGGCGCGCTGCTCGCCAACTGCCCGATCCTCACCGGCACCGGGATGGTGATCGGCGAAGCCGGCACGGTCCTCACGAACAACCACGTCATCGAGGGCGCGACCGAGATCTCGGCCCGGGACGTCGGCAACGGTCGGACCTACCGGGCGAAGGTCCTCGGCACGGACCCGACCGAGGACCTCGCGCTCCTCGAGCTCGAGGGCGCCGACCACCTCCGGACCATCAGCGTCGGCAGCGACGCCGAGCTCAGGGTGGGCTCGAGGGTGCAGGCGATCGGGAACGGCACAGCTGGCACCTCGAGTGTCGCCAGCGGCAGGGTGACCGCGCTCGACGCCTCTCTCGAGGTGACCAACCCGATGTTCGGCACCACGGAGGACCTGAACGGCCTCATCGAGACCACCGCCGTGCTCGCCGAGGGGGACTCCGGAGGTGCCCTGGTCGACGACGCCGGAAGGGTCGTCGGGGTCACCACGGCCCAGGTGGCGAGCGGTCGGTGCGCCCCGGCGCGCACCGAGGGCGTCGCGGTCCCGATCGGCCTCGCGCTCTCCGTGGCGCGCCGGATCGAGTCCGGGCGCAGCTCCTCGACGATCCACGTCGGGCCGACCGCCTGCCTCGGCGTCGAGGTCGTCCCCTCGGCGACGACGGCGAGCTGGCTGCCGGCCGGGGCGCTGGTGACGAGCGTCGTGCCCGGCTCTCCGGCGCAGCTCGCCGGGCTCGCGGCCGGCGACGACGTCGTCTCGCTCGCCGGGAAGCGGGTCTCCTCGCCCGCGCAGCTCCTCGAGCTCCTCGACCGGGCGCGTCCGGGCGAACGGGTCAGGTGCTGCTGGGTCGACCCGCTGGGGCTCGCCCGCTCCTCGACGCTGCGACTGGCGGCGGGCCCGCCCGAGTGACCACCGTCGCCGCCGACCCGGGCTCGGCGGTCGAGCCCCGCACCACGAGCGTCGGCGGCAGCGACACGGTGGCCGGCGGGCTGTCGGGGTCCTCGATCATCGACACGGTCAGCCGCGCGGCCAGCTGCCCCAGGTGGTAGGAGGGCAGGCTCAGCGTCGTCAACGCCGGTGAGAGGTGGTCCGCGAGGAGCATGTCGTCGTAGCCGATGATCGAGACGTCACCCGGGCAGCTAAGCCCTGCCGCTGCCAGGACGTCCATCGCGCCGACCGCCAGCAGGTCGTTGTGGGCGAAGAGCGCGCTCGGCAGCTCCCCGCCCCGCTCGAGCAACGCGCCCGCCAGCCGTCGTCCCTCCTCGAGGACGCCGCTCGTCGCCTCCATCTCGAAGTCGACCTCGGAGGCTCCGGCCGCCGCGAGCTCGTGGCGGAACCCCCGCCGGCGCTGCACGAAGGACGAGACGTCGAGCGGGCCGCACAGCTGCGCGACACGCCGGTGACCGAGACCGAGCAGGTGACGGGCCGCGAGGACGCCACCGGCGAAGTCGTCGTGGGCGACGGTGGGCAGACCGGTCTCGGAGAGGGTGCGGACGGCGAGCACGACCGGGACCCGGCGCGCGGCCGACTCGACGACCGCGGCGTCGCGGGAGTGGACGGCCGTCGTGATGACCGCGTCGACCGACCGGCCGATGAGGTGCTCGAGCGCCCGCCCGAGCCGCTCGGAGGACTCGTGGGTCTGCGCGACGAGCGGCAGCAGCCCGTCCGCCTCCAGCGAGGTCTCGATCCCTCGCAGGATCGCCGAGGTGAACGGGTGCTCGAAGTCGACCACCACGACCCCGACCACGCCGCTGCGACCCGTGCGAAGCCCCTTTGCCAGCGCGTTCGGCCGGTAGCCGAGCTCCTCGGCAGCCCGGAGCACCTTGCGGCGGGTCGCCTCACCGACGTACTTCGCGTAGTCGGCGCTGAGGGCCCTCGACGCGCTCGACGGGTGGACCCCGGCGCGGCGAGCGACCTCGAGCAGGGTCACCTTCTCCACGGCTTGCCCTCCATGCATGCCCCTTCTCCCGAGCGCGTCCTCGACGACCGCTCCGGCTCGCGCCGCGGCGCCAGGACAGCACGCGCCGACGGCCCAGCCGGCCCGGCCGGCCTCCTGGCTCAGCTTTGCAGCATCCTCGTCGGCCTGGCCTGCTCCGCCCAGGGGTCGACGAGCGTCTTCACCTGCCGAGGCGCCCCTTGCGCCATCGGGGCCAGCGCGCCCTCGACCGCCTCGTCGAGCGGCAGCGCCACGGGTGCGAGCGCAGACAGCCTCCCAGGGTCCCGGCCGAGGAGGCGGACCGCCTCCGGGAGGTCGACGGCGCGGACAAAGGCGTTCGTGCCGATGATCTCGACCTCTCCGAGCGCGGACCCCCGCGCGTCGAACGAGGCGGGTCCGCCCTGCAGGCCGACGAGGACGACCCGGCGTCCTCGCGCAGCGACTCGAAAGGCGCTCTCCAGGCCCGCCGGCGTGCCGCTCGCCTCGAAGATCACGTCGGGCTCGAAGCCCCGGGCGGCGAGCGCCTCCCCGAGGGCATGGGGCTCGGGAGCGACGAGCGTCCCGGCCGCGCCGAGGGCGTCGGCCACGGCGAGCCTGCTCTCGTCGAGGTCGACGGCCCACACCGGCACGCCCGCCTCGGCGAGCACCAGGGTCAAGAACGCGCCGACGCCGCCGGCGCCGACGACGAGCGCCGACTCCCCGGCTCCGAGCCGGCTCCTCGAGCGGGCGTGGACGGCGATCGCCGTCGGCTGCGCGAGCGCGAGCGCGTCCGGGCCGAGCCCCCCGTCCCGCACCGGCAGGCAGGCAGCCGCCGGCAACGCGCAGTACCCGGCGAGCGCCCCGTCGCGATGCAGCCCGACGGTCGCATATCCCTCGCAGAGGTTGCTGCGGCCCGAGCGGCACCAGCGGCACCTCCCGCACAGCAGGGGGGCGGCGCCCGCCACGAGGTCGCCCGGCTGCAGGTCCTCGACGCCGGCACCGACCTCGACGACGGTGCCCGCGAACTCGTGCCCGGGGACCATGGGGCCGAGGTGACCGGTGACCGCGTGGCGGCGCCTCACCGGGTACATCACCGGGCCCGCCGCGTACTCGTGCGCGTCGGTTCCGCACACGCCGCAGGCGAGCACCTCGATGACGACCTCTCCCGCCGCCGGCGAGGGGTCGTCGCGCGTCTCGATCCTCAGGTTCCCCGCGCCGTAGAAGACCGCAGCCCGCATGCTCCGCCTGCTCACTCGAGCCCGTCGGGCCCCTGGGCGACTCGATCCGCCGGGGCCCGCTCGGCGTCCCCCGCCTCGGCCGAGGCGTCGGCACCGATCTCGACGACGCCCCGCGAGCGTGTGGACACCCGCAGCGAGAAGATGTCCGGCCGGTTGTAGTGGCCGACGAAGTCATGGACCATGCGGCCCCGCAGCATCATGTCCGGGTCCGTGTCCACGTAGAGGATCTCCTCTCGGTCCCCGTCGATCGGCCCGGCGACGACCTGGCCGTAGGGGTCGACGATCGCCGAGCCGCCGGAGGTCCTCGGGTCGGCGAGGAACGCCCGGTCGCGCTCGGAGACGGGCAGCTCCTCACGCATCCGCTCGCTGTTCGTCCCGCAAGAGGAGACGACGTAGCACTTGTTCATGTAGGCGACGTTGCGGCTCGCGAGCAGTGAGGTCTCCTGCATGCCGCACCAGTCGGGGATGAAGTGGTTCGGCCAGCTCGCCACGTGGACGAAGGGGTACTCCGCCGAGAGCGCCGCGATGGCGAGCGGATTGGAGTTCTCCCCGCAGATGAGCCCGCTACAAGGCCCGAAGTCGAAGTGCGCGGCCCGCTGGGTCGCGGCGTCGCCCGGGCTGTGGACGAGACGCTCTCCCACCGTCGGGACGAGCTTGCGGTGGCGAGCGCGGATGGTGCCGTCGCGCCCGACGAACAGCTGGGTGTTGAACAGCGTGCCGGTCGTGCCCGGCCGCCGCTCGGTCATGCCGAGCACGACATTCACGCCTGCACGAGCCGCCGCGCTGCAGATCCGGTCTGTCGCCGCCGAGGGGACCTCGACCGCGTTCTTGAACAGCTCGACGTTGAACTGCTGGCTCTCCAGGCTCGTCGCCGCGTGGTAATAGAGCCAGACCGGGTGCCCCGGGACGAAGTTCTCCGGGAACCCAAGGAGATCGGCACCGTTCCTGCCAGCCTCGGCGATGAGCTGGCATGCCTTGTCGATCGTGCCCTCACGGTCCAGCCAGACCGGAGCCGCCTGCACCGCGGCGATCCGCAGCCTCGGGTACTCATCCCCCATCTTCGCCTGCCTCCTCTGTGCGCTGCCGTGCCGGCCGAGCCGTTCGGGGCGGTCGGGGGCCGGACCTCCGTCGCCGCCCGGCCCCGCGCGCCGTCTCTTCGACCGGGGCCGTCCCAACAGCGTCGAGCAGCCGCCTCGGACCGATCGACGCGACGAGGCTCCGCTCGGGCTCGGCGAGGACGTCGAGGTCTCGCACCGCCCGCTCCACTCCGCCCCGAAAGGGGTAGTCGGACCCGAGCACCAGCCGGTCGGCGCCGACCGTCTCGATCGCGCAGGCGAGCGCCGGCTCGTGGAACGAGCAGGTGTCGTAGTAGAAGCGGTCGCGAAAGTAACGGCCGAGCGGCCTTGCCGCGTCGCCGCGACTGCACTGGTCCTCGAGGCGCTGGTAGAGGTAGGGCGCTACTCCCCCGAGGTGGGGGATGACGACGTCCAGGCCCGGATGGCGGTCGAGCGTGCCCGACAGCGCGAGGCGTGCCGCGACGAGCGTCGTCGACAGCGGCGCCCCGAGGGCGCTCCCGAGATGCCAGTCGGCAAAGGCCGGCGAGACCGGGTCGAGCGAGGGGTGCAGGAGGACCGGCAGGCGGCGAGCCTCGCACGCGGAGTAGAGCGGGCCAAAGCACGCCTCGTCCGGCATCGGACCGTCGAGGTGGGCGAGGAGCGACACCGCCCGCACGTGCCGGTCACCGGAGGTCTCCTCCAAGACAGCCACGGCCTCCTCCGGCGCCGGTCCCTCGGCCCTCGCCCCCTCCCCGGCCCTCCGGCCGCCGGGTCCCGGCAGGCACAGCGCGACGAGGAACCTCCCGGGGTGGCGCTCCGCCAGTGCCAGCAGCTCCTCGTTGATCCGCCTGGCGAGGCTGGCGCGCGCGCCGACCTCTGCGACCTCCGCGGCGGGGGGAGGCGCGGCGACCACCGCCGTCTCGATGCCGGCGGCGTCCATGCTCCGGAGCCGGCCCTCGACGTCGTCGAGCGCCCGGGCGAAGCGCCGGACGGAGGAGTCGAAGCGGGCGGCGAAGGCCCGGTCCCGCGCCGCCCGCCCGGCGAGCCGAGCCCGCAGGACCGGAGGCACCCAGTGGTGGTGGACGTCGATCGCCCCGGGGAACGGGGGGCCGCCCGGCCGGGACGGCGACGCGCCGTCGGTCACGTCTCGCGCGCCCCTTCCAGCACCTGCTCGACGTGCTCCCACTGCTGGAGGAAGCGGAAGGCGTGCTGCGCGGGCGGCTGCGGGGCCTGTACCTCGATCCATCGCACGGGGGCATCGCCGACCGGGAAGAAGGCGTGGACGCCGCCGACCCCCGTCCAGACGACGTCACCCGGGCCGACCTCGTAGCGCTCGCCGTCGAGGTGCGCCCGGGCGCGGCCGGAGAGGATGACGTAGGCCTCCTCCAAGGGATGGTCGTGGGAGTTCCCCGCGCCCCCCGGCTGGAACTCGACCATGAAGACGTTCATGTGCTGGGCGCCGAACACCTTGTCGATCAGCATCTTCAGCCGGATGCCCGTGACGTCGCCTCCGCTGTACCCCTCCATCTGGAGCTCGGAGGGCGGCGGGAGCTGCGCTTCGGCGAAGTGGCCGACGGCTCCCCGGAGCGGGCTCGCGAAGTCCGGCCGGGCCGACCTCGTCCAGTCGACGGGCTCACCCGCGAAGAAGGTGTCCCTCGGCTCCAGCCGTGCCTGCGGCGCCACCACCTCGATCCACCTCGCCCCGGCCCTCGAGCGCAGCGCGTGGACGGCTCCGAGCGGCACGAGCGCGTAGTCGTCGACGCCGAGCCGGTGGACCGACCCGGACACGGCGAGGTCGAGCTCGCCCTCGGAGAGGTAGATCGAGGTCTCGTAGGAATGGGCGTGCGGCCGCACCTCCCCACCCGGCTCGAGCTCCGCCCGGGCGAGCGTCATGTGGACGCTCCCGCAGGTCCCGTCGATCATCACCTGGCGCCGGTGCCCGGCTCCGCCGCCGGGGCCCCCGACGTCCTCCCAGGGCCGCTCGTCCGGCCGGATCACGGCATGCCGCATGTCTCGTCCTCGCCTTTCCCTCGTGTCGCCGACGCCTAGACCGCGACCTTCGCCACCCGCCGCCTACGGAACACGCCGGCGATGCCGCCGGGGACGAACCTCGCGAAGACGATCAGGAGCGCGCCGAGCACGAGGTTGCCCTCCACTCCCTGGGTGTGGATGAGCAGCTCCTGCGAGATCAGCTGGGTGGCGACGGCGCCGAGGAGCGGGCCGATCCAGCTCTGCGCGCCCCCCACGATCGCCGCCACGACGACGTTGAGCGAGAGGGAGAACGCGAAGGTGTCGACGGGCTCGATGTAGTAGAGCTGGGAGGCGTACACGCAGCCGACCATCCCCGCCACGACGGCGGCGAAGACGAAGGCGACCGTCTTCACCCTCGTCGTCGGCACGCCGAGCACCTCTGCGGCGTCCTCGTCCTCGCGGATGGCCACGAGCGCGCTGCCGAAGCGGGAGGAGCCGATCCTGCGGACCACGAGCATCGTCACGACCGCGGCGCCGAGGAAGATGAAGTAGTAGAGCTCGTCGCTCGCCCGAGGCCCGAGCGAGACGGGCTTCAGGTAGAGACCGAGCGCCCCGTTGGTGATGCCGAGCACCATGACGAGCTGCTGTATGGCAAGCGTGAGCACGAAGGTGACGATCGCGAAGTACGCACCTCGTAGCCTCAGGCTCGGCACCCCGATGAGGACCCCCAGCACGCCGGCGACACCGCCCGCGGCGAGCACCGTCGCGAGCGGGGTGATCCCGGCGTGGCTCGAGACGATCGCGGTGGTGTAGGCGCCGACCCCGAAGAACAGCACCATCCCGAAGTTGAGGTACCCGCCGAAGCCCCCGAGAACGGTCCAGGACTCCGTCAGCACGACGTACATGAGCACGGTGGTGACGACCCGCATCGTCCCGAGCTGGCCGGTCGTGGCCCCGAACGCCGCGGTCAGGGCCACGGCGACCGCCAGCGCCGCCCAGCCCGACCGCTTCAGGGCGGGGCTCGGCGAGGCCGGAGGGGCGGCACCGCCCGCACCCTTCCTCGGGCCAGGGGCGGGCGACACCCTCGAGCGGGGGCGAGGGAGGAGAGCGGTCGCCTTCATATCCGCCGGGCCCGGGCGAGACCGATGCCCCCGCCGCGCCATATGAGCGCCGCGGCCAGGATCCCGTAGAGGACGACCGGCACGATGTCGGCCGGGAGCAGCTGGCTGAAGATCGACTGGCCGAGGCCGAGCGCGAGCCCGCCGACGACGGAGCTGCGGATCCCACCGAGGCCGCCGATGAGCACGACGATGAAGCTGTAGGCGAGCCACTGGGCGTCGAGCTGGATCGAGAAGGGGAACAGCACGCCGAGCGCGGCCCCGGCCACGCCCGCCAGCGCGGTGCCGATCCCGAAGACGATCGCCGCGAGCTTCGACGAGTCGATCCCGAGGATCTCCGCCGACTGCCGGCTCTGGCCGACTGCTCTCAGCGCCGTGCCGAGGAGGGTCCGGTAGAGAAGGAGCTCGACCCCGCCGAGCACGACGACGGCGAGCGCTCCCATCACGAGGTAGTCCTCGGGGATGACGACTCCGCCCAAGACGATGCTCCCGTTCGCGTAGCCGACGTTGATCGAGCGGGAGTCCGTCGTCCACCCGAGGGTCGCGAC
This sequence comes from Actinomycetes bacterium, assembly GCA_021786195.1. Taxonomy (GTDB): domain Bacteria; phylum Actinomycetota; class Acidimicrobiia; order Acidimicrobiales; family Bog-793; genus JAKAOD01. The sequence continues at coordinate 22,719 of JAJYNS010000014.1, forward strand.
CGCCTCGGCGACCATCAGGACCCCGAAGAGCACCAGCATCGCCCGGTCGGGCGAGTCTCTTGCCGGCACGCGGACCAAGAGCACCTCGCCGAGCGCCCCGGCGACGAAGAACACCGGGATGATCACGAGCACCGAGAGGACCGGGTCGATCCCCCACCTCGTGAACAGGTCGAAGGCGAGGAACGAGCCGATGACGACGAGAATGCCCTGGGCGAGGTTGACGATGCGCAGCACGCCGAGGACGATCGCCAGGCCGGCGCCGATCAGCGTGTAGATCAGCCCGAGCAAGATGCCCGTGACGAGCACCTGGAAGAAGGTCGTCATCTGCGGCCACCGGCCTCGACGACGCCCAGCCATTCGCGCACGAGCTCGGAGAGGTCGGACGCGAGCTCCCTCGGCCGCCCGGCGCGCTCGGCCGTTCCCCGCCGCAGGCTGTAGATGTAGTCGGCGAGGGCGACTGCGGGCCGGACGTTCTGGTCGACGAGCACGACGGTCCGGCCGTCCTCCCGGAGCCGGGAGAGCTCCTCGTAGGACCGCTCGGCGAGGATCGGCGACAGGCCGACCGAGGGCTCGTCGACCACGACGACCTTCGGGTCCGCGACGAGCGCCCGCGAGATCTCGAGCAGGCGCTGCTGGCCACCGCTGAGGCGCGCCGCCGGCGCCTTGCGGTGCTCGAGGAGCGCCGGGTAGCGGTCGTAGATCCGTTCGAGCGCAGCCCTGCGCTCGCGCCTCGGCAGGGTCCAGGCGCCGAGCATCAGGTTGTGCTCGACGCTGAGCTCGGGGAACGTCGAGCGGCCCTGCGGGAGGAAAGCCAGGCCCAGCCGGGCGATCTCGTGCGCCGACCGCCCGGTCACGTCCTCGCCGAGCACGAGCACCCGCCCGCTCGCGGGGGCCAGCAGACCGGAGATGACTCGCAGCGCGGTGGACTTTCCGGCGCCGTTCGGCCCGAGGAGCGCCGTCACCTCGCCCCCGGCGCAGCTCAGCGAGAGGCCCTGGAGGACCGGCTGGTCGGCGTAGTAGCCCGCGACCACGCCGTCGAGCTCGACCGCGGGCGCCCTCGAGCCCGGCGTCATCCGGCGACCGCCGGGTTCGAGGCGAGCGGCTGGCCGAGGTACGCCTCGATCACCTCGGGCTGCGAGCTGACCTGGCGCGGGTCGCCGCTTGCCAGCACCCGCCCCTCGGCGAGGCAGAGGAGCTCGTCGGAGAGGTCGACGAGCTCGCTCACCTCGTGGCTGACGACGAGGTAGGTGATGCCGCTCTCGTCGCAGCTCGCGCGGATGCGCGCCATCAGCACCGCCTTGATCTCGGGGTGGATCCCGGCGAAGGGCTCGTCCATGAGCACGAGGCGGGGCGAGGTCATCAGCGCGCGGGCGAACTCGACCAGCTTCTTCTGCCCGCCGGATACCTCGCTCGCGAGCGTCCCGGCGTGGCCCGCCAGGCCGACGAGCTCGAGAAGGCCGAGCGCCCGGTCGATGCCGCCCCCGTCACGGCCCATCCCCTCGGTGACCATGAGCAGGTTGTCGAGCAGCGTCAGCGACTGGAAGACCCGCGGGTTCTGGAACGTCCTGCCGATCCCCAGGCGGAGCAGCGAGTGCGGCGAGCGCCCGTCGATCCGGGTGCCCTCGAGCAGCACCTCCCCCTTGGTCGGGCGGTGGACGCCGTTCAAGACGTTGATCATCGTCGTCTTGCCGGAGCCGTTCGGCCCGATGACGCCGAGCACCCGGCCGGCGTCGACGGAGAAGCTCACGCCGTCGAGCACCATGGCGCCGCCGAAGCGCTTGTGCACCCCCTTGAGCTCGAGTCTCGGCATCACGCTCGTCACCTCTGGCCCGCCGCCCCGGCCGCCGCGCACCGCGGCCGGGGGGCGAGCCCACGGGTTGGTCAGGGAAGCGGGGAGACGAGCTTCGCCGTCGCGACCGAGGGTGGCCAGACCGGCTTCTGCTGCGACCCGATCGTCTGGGTGATGATCTCGTTGAAGGGCGTCGTCCCGTTCTTGTTCAGCCGGAAGTTGCCGACCGCCGTGTGGACCTCGTGGCTGAGCAGCCACGCTCGGACCTTCGTCTGGTCGATCGACTTCGCGCCCTCGACCCCCTGCTGGAGCATCTGGAGGATCGCCAGGGCGGTGATGTCGTAGTTGGGGATCACCTGCTCGTGCCGCTTGCTGGCGAAGGCCTGGAGCATGGACAGGCCGGGGTAGTTCTGGGTGACCCAGGCGACGTCGGTCCCGAGCACGCCGTCTGTCGCCGAGCCGAGCGAGGGCCAGTTGGCGAGCGTGGTGACCTGAGAGCCGCACATGCACTCGAGCGCCGGCTTCCACCCGATCACCTTGACCGTCTTCGCGATCAGGTCGGAGTCGTCCGGAAGGCCGAGGACGATGAGGACCTGGGCGCCGGACGCCTTCGCCTTCTCGACGAGCTGGGTGAAGTCCGTCGTCGTCGACGGGTACTCCTGGTCGAAGACGACCTTCAGGTGGTACTGCCTCGCGTAGCCGAGCGCCCCGCCGGCGTGGTCGTAGCCGTTCTGGGCCACGACGGTGAAGGGGTTCTCGTCCGTGAGGATCGCGATCTTCGTCGGCCGCTTGGAGGCGGGCATCGACTCGATGAGCTTGAAGACCCCCTCGGGGTACTCCGGCTCCTGGTAGGTGTAGGAGCCGACCATCCAGCCCTTGTCCTGGTTGAAGTACTGGATCCCGACGAACCCACCGTTGAAGAGGATCTTCCCTGCCGCACGGGCGATCGGGACGATCGGCGCGCCGACGTAGGTCGTGTACGGCGCGAGGAGGAAGTCGACGTGGTCCTGGCTGATCAGCGTCTGGTACTCCGTCGCCGCCGTGGACGGGCTCGAGTTGTCGTTGAGGATCGTGATCTTCACCGGGCGGCCGAGCAGGCCGCCGCTCGAGTTGACCTGCTGCTGCCAGAGCTTGTAGACGGCGTCGTAATCCGCCGACGGCTCGCTGAACGAGCCGGTGAGCCCGAGCGTGCCGCCGATCGTGATCGGCGCGCCGTGCGGGCTCGCCGTGCGGGTGGCCTGCGCGCTCGCGACGGCGCCGGTCGCGACCAGCATCGCCGCGAGCCCCGCCGCCCCGGCGGCGACCGCCGCCTTGCGCACGACCGATCCAGTTCTGTGCCTCATCGGTACCCCCCTTCCCGGCAATCCGCCGGTCTCTCGGTGCTTGCCCCGACCCCCCGGCGCCCTCAGTAGGCGTTCGTCACGAACAGCTCCTGCGCCGGGAACAGCGTGATCACCTTCGGCCCGTTCGCCGTGACGACGATCTCCTCCTCTATGCGCGCCGCCGAGTGCCCGTCGGACGCCGGGCAGTAGGTCTCCAGCGCGAAGACCATGCCCTCCTCGATCTCCATCGGGTGCTCGAGGGAGTTCAGGCGGCTGATGATCGGGCGCTCGTGGAGCGCGAGCCCGAGCCCGTGGCCGAACTCGAGGCCGAACGCCTCGCGCTCGCCGGCGAGCCCGATCTCCTCGGCCGTCGGCCACAGCCGAGCCACCTCGTCGGTGGATACCCCCGGCTTGACCAGCGCGATCGCACTGTCCATCCACTCCCGCGCCCGCTTGTAGGCGTCTCGCTGCGCCGGCGTCGAGTAGCCGACGGAAAAGCAGCGGTAGTAGCAGGTCCGGTAGCCGTTGAAGGCGTGCATGACGTCGAAGAACGCCTGCTCGCCGGGCCGGATCATGCGGTCGGAGAAGTTGTGCGGATGGGGGACGCAGCGCTCGCCGGAGACCGCGTTCACCGACTCGACGTCGTCGGATCCCATCCGGTAGAGGATGTCGTTGACGAGCGCCACCATGTCGTTCTCCCGCACCCCGGGCTTGAGCTGCTCGGCGAGCTGCTGGTAGGCGCCGTCGACCATCGCCGCGGCTCGGGAGAGGAGCATGATCTCGTCTGCCGACTTCAGCTGGCGGGCGTCGAGCATCACCTGCTGGCCGTCTCGCACCTCGACGCCGGCGCGCTGGAGGGCGAAGATGGTCGGCGCATCGATGAGGTCGATCCCGACCGGCATCCCCGCCACGCCCGCCTGCCTGAGGACGTCGACGATCTCGGCGGCGGCGAGGTCGGCGAGCCCGGCCTCGGGCCCGACCGCGCCGCGCATGGTCGTCACCGCCGCGCGCGAGTTCTCCGGCTCGATCCAGGGCGAGTACAGGCGGTGGTGGACCGCCGCCGAGCCGAAGTCCCACAGCACCGGCTCGGCGCCCCGGGCGAGCACGACGTAACGGGAGAGCTTGTCACGCGTCCACTCGCCGATCGCCGTGCTCGTGATGTAGCGGATGTTGTTGAGGTCGAAGCAGACCAGAGCGCCGAGCTCGGAGCGCTCGAGGGCGGCGCGGGCCCTGGCGAGGCGGTACTCGTGTAGCCGCCGGAAGTCGACCCGCTCCTCGAAGTCGACGGCGTTCGCCCCCGGGGTCCGGACACCGGCATCAGACATCGGGCTCATCGATTGCGCTCCATCGGCCTTCCCCGTTCATCCAGCTCACGAGCCGAACCCCCCGGACGCCGCCACCCCCCCGGACGCCGCAGCGCCCGGTTCGTGACGAGCTCCTTCGCACGTGGCAGCACCTAGAAGGCCGGCAGCCTCGGGATCCTCGCGACAACAAACCTTTGCGCTGCCATCGTCGTGCGCACGGGAGCGGTTGTCAAGAGGGGGGCCGGCGTCGCAGGGCAGGGCGGCGAGACCGGCGTCGCCCCTCGCCGCGCCGGACCCCTCGCTTCGCCGGGCGAAGGAGGAGGCGAAGGAGGAGATGTCCCCGCCACCTCGGCGGCTTTCCGGCGACCCTCTCCGCCGCGTGCGCCCCGCAGGGCGGCCCGCCCCGCTCGCGGCGGGACGGGGGGTGCGACGGGCAGCGCCCCGTGCTAACCTGCCCCGGCACCGAGCCCAATCGATTGCGCGACCGGGGAGGAGCCACGCCAGAGCCACCGCCGTCCGCCCGCCTCGGGGACGTCGCCGTCCGCCCGGCGCCGCCGGCGCTCGCGCCCGCAGGCGCCACGCCCCGCCCGGCGACTCGAGAGGTGGCGGAGCTTCGCGACGCGGCGCGGCGGATCCGGGAGCGCGCCGTGCGCATGGTCGCCCCGGCCGGGCTCGGCTACCTCGGCCAGGCGCTGTCCTCGGCGGAGCTCTTCGCCGTCCTCTACCGCGCCGCGCT
>JAJYNS010000025.1:0-2093 GCA_021786195.1 Actinomycetes bacterium
TCTTGGTCGCCGCCGACGTCGATGAGACGGAGCAACCTGCCGGGGAGTGGTGGGGCGCCAACGCCTGGGTCGCAAGCCCACGGGATCGACGGCTCTACGCAGAGGAGGACTGATGAGCAAGAAGATCGACGACGTGCTGGCCGAAGAGGGGGCAGCGGCAGAGAACTACGACATCGAAGACACCGTGCCCGCGGGTGTTGTGGTCACGAGGCCCAACCTCGGCCGAGCCACCGTGGTGTCTGTCCGGTTGTCTGCTGCCGAGCATGCCCGGTTGCAGCGGGCCGCCGAGAAGGCGAACCTGCCCGTCTCCACGCTGATCCGCATCTGGGCGCTCGATCGGCTCCGCGCCGAGGAGGAGGGGAGCGAGTCGAGCGTGGCGGAGCGCCTCCGTCGGCTCGAACAGGTCGTGTTCCAGCGCTCCGCGTAGAGCAGGTCGACAACGAAGGTACCGCCGCACTCGTCGCCCGCGTTCCCGGGCTCGAGTTTCTTGGGGCGTCACTGGTGGGCACCGCGTTGTTGGGCAGGGCACCTGCCCTATGCACTGCATTGGCACGACCCGGTAAGCAGCGGATTCGTCGGGTTCATCACCCGACGGTCGTGCGATGATCCTGAACCCCCGCCACCAAGCATCTTGGGTTTTCGCGCCTCTTTGAATACGCACAGGCGGCTGACCCCCGCGCCGAGTCCGCCGGCAACGGAAATCTCTTGGTGTCACCCTTGACTTTAAGCGCTTGAGGGGTGTTTGGCTGGTCCCATGACGACTCTCAGCATCCAGGATGTGTCGAGGCGCAGCGGGCTGAGTGAGCCGACGCTGCGCTACTACGAGGACGTCGGGCTGGTCGGTCCGATCGGGCGGGATCCAAGCAGCCGGCACCGCCGCTACCGCGAGGAGGACCTCGACACCCTGCAGGCGTTGGCCTGCCTGCGGGCGATGGGCGTCGAGATCGAGGACATGCGCACCTACTAGGCCTAAAACAAGCGTTCCCGGCCTGAGGTCGGCCGTCGAGGTGGTGAGATCGGCCACGGCGCGGTGCGCAAGAGCGTCTCGGGGGCGCGATCTCGCCGTCGGACAGCACCACCAGTCCTCTCCGACACCGGAGAGCGTCAGCAAGGCCATCTCGGGGTCGCCAAGGTAGAGCCGGTGTCCGGCTCGACTCGCCCGGAGGGAGGCGACGACGCTACAAGGCGTCGAGGAGGCGGAAGAACACCGCAAGCCAGGGGTTCCAGGAGAGGACGCGCCAGCGCGCTCGGCGACCGCCGGTCACGATCTGGCAGGGGATGTCGATGAAGACCCGGCGAAATGTGGGCCTCCATGACGATCTCCTCGGCGCTCGTGGTCTTCTCCCGCTTGTTCGTGATGTAGAAGAACCAGCGGTGCTCGTGGAGGGCACGTTCTCGCCGCGCTCGACCGACAGGTCCTTGCGCAACCCGACCACCCGGTAGTCGCGCGTGCAGGCCCGGGGGCGGTAGGTGAACTCGCAGACGTCCTCTCCGGCGGTGCGCAGCACCTTGAAGCCGCGCCTGCGCACCACCGCCTGCTTCACGTTGACTGGCCGGTGCCGGGGGCGGGTCTTGACCTCCCGCTCGGCCCGTCGCACGAGCTCGTGGTACATCTCGTCGTCGATGCTCGTGGCCTCGGCCACGAGCATCGCCCGGGCGTCGAAGCCGAAGGCGAACTCCACGTCCTGGTCATCCCAGTGGTCGAAGTTGGCCGTGAGGGCGAAGTCGGTGTCGCCGCGCAGCAGGACCTCGGAGAAGCCGGCCTCGCGCACCAAGGCGATGGCCCGGTCGTAGAGGTCGACGACTCCCTCATGCGAGGGCCGGTTGGCGCCGGACTGGTTGAAGTACAGCGGTTCTTTGGTGTTGGCCAGGCTCACCAGGAGCGAGGAGTAGCCCCAGACGCCGTTGTAGGCGATGTCCATGCCATCCCTGGTCTCCCCGTCGGTCGGCACGATCGAGGCGTCGGCTTCGATCACGGCCGGCTTCGCGAAGAAGGCGGACGGCTGGGCAGCGAAGACCGCGAGGCGCGCCCGGTTGATCGCCTCTTGGAGCGCCATCACGTCCTCGGGCGAGAAGCGCCGGCAGAAGTCGCC
>JAJYNS010000025.1:2676-3922 GCA_021786195.1 Actinomycetes bacterium
GAGCAGTGGATCGCCAACGACCGCACGGCGCGCGCTCTGCTCGGCGAGATGAGGGAGGTGGCGGCCGAGGCCCAGGCCCTGATCCTCGCCCAACAGGAGCCGCCCAGCACTACCCCGCACCGACGCAAAAGCGCCTCACCCCAAACCCGCAAGGCCGCCTCCCGACCCTCGGAGTGAACTTCCAAAGTTACAAGGCAACTCGCCTGCCTAGCCCCCCACGGACGCGCTCCTACGCTTGTTTTAGGCCTAGCGCACCCCCTCGGCAACGCCTGGGGCAACCGGCGCGTGAAGAACGATGAGCGCGATGCCGCGGACCTGGTGGACCTGTTGCGCCTCGGCCGCCTCGCCGAAGCCTACATCGCCCCACCCGCGCTTCGTGAGCTGCGTGAGCTCGTGAGCTACCGCGCGAAGCTCGTGGCGCTGCGAAGCGGCCTGAAGGCCCAGGTCCACTCCGTGCTCGCGAAGGAGGGTGTGCCCGTGCCGATGACCGACCTGTTCGGCACGGCCGGCCAGGACCTCCTCGACACGACGAGGCTGGGGCGCTCCTGCGCCATCCCGGTCGCCTCGCCGCGCGAGCTCATCATGGCCCACGACGAGCAGCTCGAGATGCTGGAGGGCGAGATCGCAGACTTCCTCTCCGGCGACAAGGGCTACCTCGCCATCCAGGCGATCCCGGGCGTCGGTCCGGTCCTTGGCGCCGTCTTCGTCGCCGAGGTTGGCGACGTCACCCGCTTCTGCTCGCCCGAGAAGCTCTGCTGCTGGGCAGGTCTCACGCCCCGCCATCGCGAGTCCGACCTCCACGTCCATCGTGGCCCGATCACCAAGCAGGGAAGCCGCATCCTTCGCTGGGCCGCGATCGAGGCCGCGAGCCGTCACCAGAGAGCACAGGCTGAGCGCTTCGAGCGAATCGCCGCTCGGGCGGACTCGAGAAAGATCGCCCGGGTGGCCCTCGCCCGACATATCGTCACCCTCGCCTACTACGGACTGCGCGACGGAGAGATCCGATGCCTGGCGGAGAAGGCGGGGTGAGCTCGGCACCAGCCGGACGCGTGCTCGCCTTGCGTCATGACCCCCGACAGGCGCGGTCGTCAGCTTCTGATTGAGCCCGTCCGGCTGTTGTCGCATCGCTCCATGTCGCCTCGCGCGACGCAGGGATGACTGGCATCCGAGCAACGCCTCGTAATGCCCCCACCAGGAAGACAACCTGGAGGAGCGAACGGCGCCCCGTCCTTGAGGAGGAGAGGGC
>JAJYNS010000025.1:4474-27533 GCA_021786195.1 Actinomycetes bacterium
CCAGTCAGTTCCTCCTGAGCGGATGAGAGTCGGCGCTACCGGTGGTACCATACGTTCGTGGAGAAGACGACGCTGTACCTGCCGGAGGACCTGAAGGTGGCGGTCAAGCGGGCTGCTGCGGAGCGCGGCGTATCCGAGGCAGAGATCATCCGCGAGTCGATTCGAGTGTCGGTCGGCGGTGTTCGCCCTCGCCCTCGTGGTGGGCTGTATTCGAGCGGGCAGCCGATCGCCCGCGGCGCCGAGGAGATGCTTGCCGGCTTCGGGGACCGCTGAACGGTGCCGCCGGTCATCGTGGACACCAGCGCCCTGCTGGCGTTCTTCGATGCCTCCGAGCCCGACCACGCCGCGGTGTCAGAGGTGCTTGCCGCGGCCGATGTCCTCGTCGTCTCCCCGTACGTAGTAGCCGAGGTGGACTACCTCGTCGCTACCCGACACGGGGTGGACGACGAGCTGGTCGTGCTCGACGAGCTCGCCGGCGGCGCGTGGGACCTGGCAGCATTCGACGAGGATGGGCTCCGCCGCGTTCGTGGGATCATCGCCAGCTACCGAGACCAGCAGATCGGCGTGGCAGACGCATCGATCGTGGTCCTGGCTGAGCGGTATCGGACGCGCACGATCGCGAGCCTCGACCGTCGACATTTCGGCGTCCTGCGGTCGCTCGACGGTGGGTACTTCGAGGTGCTCCCGCGGGCGGGCTGACGGGGCGCGGGTACCTCCCACCCCGAGGAAGTTTCTCGGGACGTTCGCTCTCCCGTCACTGCGTTGAGCAGGGCAAGCGCCCATGCGACTGGATACGCTGATGCCACGACCAGCAGTTTTGTCGGATCTGAGGTCCGAAGTCGCTCGATGGTCCTGAAGCCCCGCCACCAAGACCGCTGGTCAGGCGCGCACCTCGTGCAGGGGTGCAGGTGCCTGAACAGCGGTTTCGCGTTGAAGCCGGCGTTGGAGATGCGGGTTTCTCGGGGCTTGCTCAACCTGCCCTGTGCACGCGTACGCACGGTGCGCGCGGCGCGATGTGGCCGGTGAGCTGTGTCTTCGTACCGGGCAACTGTTCAGGGGGTCGATCGGCTGCCGTTAGCCCGTTGACCAGCGGATTCGCGAAATCACTGGCACGTTGTCTTACTCGTCTGCACGCCGGAGCCTCCCCGGGAGCAAGCGCCCTCCTGCGAAGAGCTGCTCGAGGAGAACGCCGCGCTCCCTGGGCTGGTCGCCGAGCAGCAGTCGCGTATCGCCGAGCTCGAAGCCCGGCTCGCCGATCTCGAGCGATGCGTCGGTCGCAACCCTCGCAACTCCTCGATGCCCCCATCGGCAGAGGGGCTTGGAAAGCCGCCGGTCCCGAACCGCCAGCAGCGCCGGGCGGCGAAGCGCAAGCCCGGCAAGCAGGCCGGAGCAGGGGGAACACACCTCGTCCAGATCGACGATCCCGACGAGGTCGTTGTGCACAGCCCCGGGCGCTGTATGGGCCGTGGCGCGGATCTCAACGACGGCGAGCTCGTCGGCATCGAGACCCGGCAGGTGTTCGAGCTCCCGAGGATCCGTCCCGATGTGACCGAGCACCGCCTCGAGCGCCGGCGATGCCGCTGCGGCTGCGAGCAGAAGGCGGCCCCGCCGATCGAGGCGACCGCGCCTGCCTGCTACGGCTCAGAAGCCCGGGCGCCTGCCTGCTACCTCGCCGTCTACCAGCACCCCCCTACGAGCGCATGGCCGAGCTGTTCGCCGAGGTGCTCGGCATGGAGGTCTCGGTCGGGGCGCTCGTCTCGATGGTCGCCGAGGCCGGCGGGCGCCGCGGGCTGTTCCTCGAGGTCACGAAGGACCTGTTGAAAGAGGCCCCGGCCGTCTATCTCGACGAGGCAGGCGTCCGGGTGCAGGGGAGCCTGCACTGGGTGCGGGTCGCCTCGAACGCGCTTCGACCCTGCTCGAGTGCCACAAGCCAAGGGGCCGGGAGGCGATCGACGCGATCGGGGTCATGGAGAAGATGGCCGGCGTCGCGGTCCAAGACGGCGGGAAGCCCTGTCGGACCGACGACGTCGTCCACGCCTTGTGCAACGCGCACCACGTACGCGAGCTCGAGGCGATCGGGGCACCTTTGCACGAGGGCTGGGCGCAGGAGATGGAGGTCAGCCAGTCGTCGTCGCCGACGAGCGCCAGGGCATCGACAAAGAGGGCGACCAAAGCGCACAGGCCCGGTAGCGCCGGGGGTCCGCTCAACGTCGGCCCCAGCCAAGGCCGAGGCGCGCCGTCGACGTGACGGTCAAGAGCTGCGCCCCTTTCGGGGGCTCCTCGGGGTGAGGGGCCCCGAACCGATCTTGCCTTGTCGGCAAGGCCCCAGGGCCCTTCCGTCGGTCTGGGCACCTTCTAGGTCTGCAGAGCAGCGCCCCGATATGTCGGCCCGAACGAGGCCGGGAGGGGCGAGCGGCGAGTGCTCGCTCAGCTGGGCCGCATCGAGCGGGCCACGACCTGGCAGGCGGCAAGGTGACCGGGCTCGAGCTCTTTCAGCTCGGGCACCTGCACCCGGCAGGACTCCTCGGCGATGGGGCAGCGCGGCTGGTACGGACAGCCGGTGGCAGGCACCCCGCCTGCCCCGGGTGCCTCTCCGCGTGACAGGCCGCGGCGCAGCGCCTCTGCCTCGGGGTCCGGCTGGGGGATGGCGTCGGCAAGGGCCCGGGTGTAGGGGTGCAGCGGGTTGTCGAGCACCGCGCTCCAGCTGCCCTGCTCGACCACCTTGCCGAGGTACATCACGGCGATGACGTCGGCGACGTGGCGGACCATCGACAGGTCGTGGCTGATGAACACGTAGGAGAGGCCGAGCTCGTCCTGCAGGCGGATGAGGAGGTTGATCACCTCCGCCCGCACCGAGACGTCGAGCGCGGAGGTCGGCTCGTCGAGGACGAGCACCTCGGGGCCGACGGCGAGCGCCCTGGCGATCGCGACTCGCTGAGCCTGGCCGCCCGACAGCTCGTGCGGGTAGCGCTCGGCGAAGCGTGGGCCGAGCGCGACCATTGCCAGCAGCTCCTCGACCCGCGCCCGGCGGGCCGCACGGCCCTGCCCGAGCCCGTGCACGGCGAGCACCTCGGACAGCGCGGCCGCCACCGTCAGGCGTGGGTCGAGCGAGGAGAAGGGGTCTTGGAAGACGAGCTGGATCTCCCGAGCGAGCTCGAGGCGCGACCGGCTGCGCAGCGGCCGCCCGGCCAGCTCCACCTGCCCCGAGCTCGGCGGCTCCAGGCCGACGAGGAGACGGGCGAGCGTCGACTTGCCCGAGCCGCTCTCGCCGACGACGCCGAGCGTCCCGCCCTCGGCGAGCTCGACCGACACACCCTGGACGGCCCTGACCGGGAGCTCACGTCCTCGCCGGTACTCCTTCGTCACCTCAAGGGCGCGAAGAGCCGGCGCCGTGGCGACCGCCCGACGGTCCTCGCCGGTCCCGCTCACGGCCAGAGCTCCGGCTCGACGAAGCAGGCGGCCCGCGAGCCGCCCCCTCGGTCGAGGAGCGGCGGCTCCTCGACCGCACAGCGCTCGACGGCGACGGGGCAGCGAGGGCGGAAAGGACAGCCCGCGCCGAGACGAGAGGGGTCGGGCGGAGTGCCGCCGATCTGGGTGAGCGGCCTGCGGTGCGCCGCGTCCCGGTGCGGCAGCGAGCCGAGCAGGGCCCGGGTGTAGGGGTGGCTCGGCCGGGAGAAGAGCCTGCGGGTGGGGGCGAGCTCGACGATGCGGCCGGCGTACATCACCGCCACCCGGTCGACCAGGCGGGCGACCACGCCGAGGTCGTGGGTGACCCAGATCACCGCCATGCCCGTGCCCCGCTGCAGGTCCTCGACGAGCTCGAGGATCTGCTGCTGGATCGTGACGTCGAGCGCCGTCGTCGGCTCGTCGGCGATGAGCAGCCTCGGGCCGACCGACAGCGCCATCGCGATCATCACCCGCTGCAGCATCCCGCCGGACAGCTCGTGGGGAAAGGCCCGCTCGACGCGCTCGACGTCGCTCAGGCCGACCTGGAGCAGCACCTCTCGGCAGCGGGCGAGGGCGGCATCGCGCGAGAAGCCGTGGGCCTCCAGGGTCTCGACGATCTGGGTGCGCACCCTCAGCAGCGGGTTCAGCGAGGTCATCGGGTCCTGGTAGACCATGGCGATCCCGGCGCCCCTCACTCGCTCGAGCGCCTTCTCCGACATCTTCGACAGCTCGTCGCCGTCGAAGCGGATCGACTCGCCGAGCAGCTCGATCGGAGGATCTGGGAGCAGGCGCAGCACGGACAGCACGGTGAGCGTCTTGCCCGAGCCGCTCTCGCCGACGATGCCGACCTTCTCGCCGGGCGCGACGTCGAGGTCGACGCCGCGCACGATCTCCCGGGCGCCCTTGCGGGTGCGGATCCCGATGCGGACCGAGCGGAGCGACAGCAGCGGACGCCCCTCGCCGGGCGCGGCCCCCACGTCGGGCGCCACCGGCGCGCCCGCGGCCCGGACCTGCCCGCTCACCCCTCCACCCCCAGGCCCGGAAGGGGCGCTCGGACGACGAGCCGGCTCGGCTGGCGAGCCCCCGGCGCCGGCAGGCCGAGCCGGCCGCCCGAACCGGGGGTGATCGAGCCGAGCACGGCCGGGCGCGACGCGCCGGTGCAGGAGGGGATGGTGGAAGGAAGACCGTGCAGGGTCAGCATGCCGATCACGCAGAGCAGGAGGGCCTCCTTGGCCGAGCCGGGCACTCCGAGCTCGTCCACCGGGCGCAGCGGGACTCCGGGCAGGCGGTCGGCCAGCTCGGACATGAACGTCCTGTTGCGCACGCCGCCCCCGGCGACGAGAAGCTCGGAGAGCCCGAGGGGGCGCAGCGACTGGGCCACCGACTCGGCGCTCGCCGCGGTGACCGACGCGAGCAGGTCCGCCGGCGGCAGCTCTTCGGGCCCCAGGCGCCGGGTGAGGTAGGAGAGGTTGAACAGCTCCTTGCCGGTCGACTTCGGCGGCGCCAGGGTGAAGTAGGGGTCGTCGAGCAGCCGGGCGACGAGGCGCTCGTCGGCGGTCCCGCTCGCCGCGAGCTCTCCGTCCTTGTCGTAGCGGAGCGAGCCGCCGGAGACGAAGGACGCGGCGGCGTCGATGAGGGCGTTGGCCGGCCCGATGTCGTACGCGTAGGGCGCCCGCCCGGGGCCGACGACGGTGACGTTGGCGATCCCGCCGAGGTTGAGCGAGCCTCGTGGGCTCGGCGGCGAGGCGCCGAGCAGCAGGACGTCGAGGAGGCTCGCGAGCGGGGCGCCCTGGCCGCCGAGCGCGATGTCGGCGCTGCGCACGTCGCTCACCACGGGACAGCCGGTGGCCTCGGCGATGAATGCGGGCTCCCCGAGCTGCAAGCTGCCGAGGGCCCTGCGCCCCTCGACGAGGTGGTAGACGGTCTGGCCGTGCGAGCAGACCAGGTCCGCGCCGCCCTGGTCCTCGGCGAGGGAGGCGGCGACGCGGCCGAAGAACCGGCCGATGCCCGAGTCGAGCCTCGTCACCTCGGCGAGGCCGACCTGGGCCGGCGGCAGCACCTGGGCGATCCCGGCGGATAGCTCGTCGGGGTAGGGCACCGAGCGGTGGGCGAGGAGGTCGACGACGAGGCGCTCGCCCTCGAGCTCGAGGTTCGCGAGCAGCGCCTCCACGGCGTCGAAGGAGGTGCCGGAGATCATCCCGATCACTCGCATCTGCGAAGTCCCCTACCTCGTCCGGGCTCTCGGGTCGGTCGCGTCGCGCAGCCCGTCGCCGAGGAAGTTGAACCCGATCACGGCGACGATGATCGCGATCGAGGGGAAGGCGAGGGTCCACCACGCCGTGGCGGCGAGCGAGGTGGCGTTGTACACCATCAGGCCGAGCGAGGCCGTCGGAGGGGGAGGACCGAGGCCGAGGAACGACAGCGTCGCCTCCGCCAGGATGGACCAGGCCAGGGCCAGGCTCACCTGCACGGCGACGACGCCGGACACGTTGGGCAGGATGTGGCGGAACAACAGGCGCCGGCGGGACAGGCCGAGCACCCGCCCGGCCCGGATGAACGGCGACTCGCGCAGGCTGAGCACCGGGCCGCGCACGACTCGGACGAAGATCGGGATGTAGCCGATCCCGATGGCGAGAGCCGAGTGGAGCCAGCCTGCGCCGAGGGCCGTCACGATCGCCAGCGCGAGCAGGATCGCCGGGATCGCGAAGAGCATGTCGGTGACCCGCATGGTCACCGCCGCGGTCCAGCGCCCGAGGTAGCCGGCGACGATGCCGCCGAGGGTGCCGATGGTCCCGGCGATCAGCACCGCCACGACGGCGATCTCGAGCGACACCGACAGCCCCTGCATGACCTGCGCCACCATGTCCCGGCCGAACTGGTCGGTGCCGAAGAGGTGGGCCAGGCTCGGCGCCTTGAGCCCCGCTGCGGGGTTCTGCAGCGTCGGGCTGTAGGGGTACAGGCCGATCCAGGCGGAGAGCGAGGTGAGCAGGGCGACCCCGGTGAGGATGCACCCGGCCCGGCCTCGCCTGCTGCGCCACAGGATCGACAGGACCCGGCGGTGGCGGACCTCCTCGGCCGGCACCTCGGGGACCGAAGAGGGCGCGGCGAGATCGGGCGAGGTCGCGGCGGGTGAGACGGGCCCGACCGGCCCTGCCGGCTCGACGAGGTTCATCAGGCGCGGGCCCTCGGGTCGATGAGGGTGTAGAGGACGTCGGTGAGCATGTTCAGGACCACGAACGCGGCCGCGAAGATGAGCGTGATGCTCTGGACCACCGGGAAGTCTCGCTGGTTGATCGAGTAGATGAGCAGCCGGCCGAGCCCCGGGAGCACGAAGATCTGCTCGACGACCACGGTGCCGCCGAGCAGGTAGCCGAGCTGGATCCCGGACATGGTCACCACGGGCACCAGAGCGTTCAGGAACAGGTGCCTCCAGGTGACGGCGTGGCGCGAGAGGCCCTTGCCTCTCGCCGTGCGGACGTAGTTGAGCCCGGTCACCTCGAGCATCGCCGCCCGGGTCGTCCGCATGATCGCCGCGCCGATGCCGATCCCCAGGCAGAGCGAGGGGAAGAAGATCTGCTGGATGTTCAGCCAGGGGTCCCGGAAGAGGCTGGCGAAGGTCTCCGACGAAGGGAAGTAGTGGAAGACCGAGGAGAGGAAGGTGACGAGCCCCGTGCCGATGATGAAGCTCGGCACGCCGAGGCCCACCACCGAGACTCCCTGGCCGAGGTTGTCGACGGTCCTGCCGGGGCGCAGCGCCCCGAACACGCCGAAGCCGACCCCGATCAGCTCCCCGATGATCAGCGAGCCGATCGCCAGCTCCAGGGTGACGGGAAGGGCGGCGCCGATGAGCGAGGACACCGAGACCCTCGAGGCGAGCGAGACGCCGAGGTTGCCGGAGAAGATCGCCGAGAGCCAAGACCCGTACTGCTGGAGCAGCGGCTGGCCGATCCCGTAGTAGTGGTCGAGGGCGGCGAGCTGGGCCTTGGAGAGCAGGCCGGCGCTGACGCCCATCGACGCGGTGACGGCGTTGCCTGGCAGCAGGCGCAGGACGAGGAACACGATCACCGAGACGCCGAGCAGCGTCACGAGCATGCTGCCCAGCCTTCGGGCCAAACCGATCAGCACGTCCGACTCCTCACCTCTTCCGCCGCGCCCGCCCGGCCTGCGCCTCGCGCCGAAGGTGCCGTACCGTCAACGGTACGGCACCTTCGGGAACGCGTTGAGTCGGCTGCGGCTCCTGGCTACGAGACCTTCGTCGTGGCCAGCCCGTAGAGCGAGGTGGAGTTCGTCGCGCCGAGGGTGAAGCCGTGCACGTTGGAGGGCGTGGCGGCGTAGTCGTAGGCGGTGAACAGCCAGATCCACACGGCGTTGGAGGTGAGGTAGTCGGACAGCTGCTTCCAGATCGGCCTCTTCTGGGCGATCGTCGAAGCGGTGTCACCGGCGAGCAGCAGGTGCTGCAGGATCGGCGAGGAGTACCCGGCGGGGACTCCGAGGTTGGCGCCTGCGCCGAAGTACCGGCCGTACATCGTGTAGGGGTCGGGGTCCGCGCCGTTCCAGGCGAAGGCGGCCTGGAACTTCCCCTTCAGCCAGTCCTGGATGTAGGCGTTGCCGGCCAGGTTCTCGATGTGCATGGTGATGCCCGCCTGGGCGAGCTCGGACTGCATGGCGGTCGCCTGGGCGGCGCTCGTCGGGTCGAGCTCGGTCGAGGTGAGGGCGGTGAAGCTGAACCCGTGAGGGTCGCCCGCCGCCTTCAGGTAGGCCCTCGCCTTGGCGAGGTCCGGTGCCGGGCACACCGCGGAGACCGGGTTCGAGGCGTAGATCCCGATCGGCACGGGGCCGACGACCTTGCCGGCGCCGAAGACCGCGTCGTCGAGGATCTGCTGGCGGTTTGTCGCGCAGGCGATCGCCAGGCGGTTGTCCTTGTTGGCGAGCGGCCCGCTCCTGTCCTGCAGCATGAGCGCCCGGTAGGTGAGGTCGAGCACCTTCTGGACGCCGATCGAGGACGGAAGGTGGGTGGCGATCTGCGGCTGGGTCAGCATCCCGAGCTGCACCGTCCCCGCCTCGACCGCCGAGGCGATCGACTGCTCGCTCGGGATCGTCTTGATCTCGATCGTCGACAGGGTCGGCCTGCCGCCCCACCAGTGAGGGTTCGCGACCATCGTGAAGCTGTTGCCCGGGCTCCAGCTCGAGAACATGTACGGACCCGTGCCGTCCGGCTTCTTGGCGATCGTCCCCGCCTTGATCGCCGAGGCCGGCATGATCGACAGGTTCACCGAGGTCAGGCCGCTCAGGATCGAGCTGTCGGGGTGGCTGAGGGTCAAGACCACCGTCGAGGGGTTCGGCGCCGTGATCTTGGTCACCGAGGCGAGGAAGGAGGCCGACGCGTCACCGGTCTTCGGGTTGATCGCACGCTCGAGCGAGGCGACGACGTCGGCCGAGGTCATCGTCGAGCCGTCGTCGAACTTCACGCCCCGGCGCAGGGTGAAGGTGAGGGTCTTGCCGCCGTTGCCGAAGGTCCAGCGGCTCGCGAGCTGGGGCACGATCTCCAGCTTCGAGTTGTACTGCACGAGCTGGTTGTAGATCAGCCCCAGCGCCTGGAAGTCGAGGAAGTTCGTGACGACGTCCGGGTCGAGCTTCTGCACGCTCGAGGTGTTGCCGACGACGAAGGTGGCGCCCTGGGAGGCCGCCGGGCGCCCGGCCCGTGCCTGGGCGGCCGCCGACGGGCCCGAGGCCAGCGCCCCGAGGGCTCCCAGCATGCCGCCCGCGGTCAGGACGGCCGCGCCGCCGCGCGCAAGACGGCGGCGACCCCTGTCCCGCCTCGCGACGCTCCAAGTTCCTGTGGATCGACTGTTCGCGGCCACTGGACACCTCCCGGCCCTCTCGCGCCCCTGCCGGCCACTCCCCCATCAGCGTGACCTTCTTGCGGAGGATACGGCTCGCCGGGGCGGCGGTCAAGTAGCTACCTTGTATGGCGCGTGTCGGAAAATTACCTACTTGACTCGTCCTGGGCGCCGCATGATCATCCGACGTGGCACGTCCGGGGCGGAACGGGATGAGATGAGCTCGAGAGCAGGTGAGGTCGACGCGGCGGAGGTGAGCCTGCCGCCCGGGACGCGCCTGCGCGTCGCCGGCGCCTCCGACGCCACCGCGCTCGCCGAGGTCTTCGTCTCCTCCTGGAGAGGCGGCTACGCCGGAGTCGTGGCGCCCGAGGTGCTCGAGGCGCTCGAGGTCGGCAGGATCGCCGAGTGGCTGGCGCCGCTCGTCACCGCCGAGGCGACGACGACCTCGGTGGTGGAGGCGGCCGACGGCTCGCTCCTCGCGTTCTGCCGTTTCGGGACGGACCGGGACGAACCGGGCACCGGCCAGATCTACGCCTTGTACGTGGACCCGGCTCACCAGCGCCGCGGCCTCGCGAGCGCGCTGCTCCAGCACGCCATCGCCTCGCTCTCCGGCCAGGGCTGCTCGAAGCTCGCCTTGTGGGTCTTCGCCGCCAACGAGCGCGCGCAGCGCCTGTACCGCAGGTTCGGCTTCGTCCCCGACGGCACCGGCCGGGTCGAGGACGCCTACGGGGCCCCGGAGATCCGCATGGTCCTTCGGCTGCGGCGGCCGGCCCTCCACGCCGGCGGGGCGGCGAGCCCGGCGCTCGAGGTCGTGGTCGGGGCCGACCACTTCCTCGCCGACCCCGCGCTCGGGCGCCTTAGGGGCTACCTCGAGGAGCTCGTCGAGGAGGGCTTCCCGCCGAGCATCTCTCTCGCCGTCGTCGGGCGAGAGGGCCCGGTCCTCGAGTGCTTCGGCGGCAACGCCTGCGTGGTCGGCGAGGTTGTGCCGACGACGATCGGGACGCGCTACGACCTCGCCTCGCTGACAAAGCTCGTCTGCACCGTGACCCTGGTGCTCGCCGCCTCCCAGCGCGGCGAGCTCGCCCTCTCCGACCCCGTGCGCCGTCTCCTGCCGAGCTACCCGAACCCGGCCACCACCCTCCGGCACCTGCTGACCCACACGGCCGGCCTCGTCGACCACCGCCCGTTCTTCGCGACGCTCGAAGGGCGCGAGCAGATCGAGGCCGCCGTGTACCAGGAGGCGGCCTGCGCCGCGCCGACCGGTGCGGTGCGCTACTCGGACCTCGGGTTCATGCTCCTCGGCTGGGCGCTCGAGCGCCTGCACGGCGCACCGCTCGACGAGCTGTTCACCTCCCTGGTCGCCGGACCCCTCGGCCTGGATCGGACGGGCTTTCGCCCGGCGGTCGACCGCCACGAGGTCGCCGCCACCGAGCTCGACGGCGACCAGCGCCTCGGGCCGGGGCTCGTGTGGGGCGAAGTGCACGACGGCAACGCCTTCGCCCTCAAAGGGGTGGCCGGCCACGCGGGGCTCTTCGCCCCGCTCGAGGACCTCTCGCGCTATGTGGCCGGTCTCTTGGACCCCGGCGGGACGCCGGTGCTCGACGCCCGCTCGATCGCGGAGATGGGCACCCGGCAGGCGGGCACCGGCGACGACGTGCGCGGCATCGGCTGGCGGCTGTTCCCGAGGCAGTGGGGCAGCTGGCCGGCCGACACCATCTGGCACACGGGCTTCACCGGGACCTCCCTCCTCGTCTCGCCGAGCCGAGGCGTCGGGGTCGTGCTCTTGACCAACGCCGTGCACCCGGTGCGGCGGCTCGAGGAGCAGGCGGGCGTGCGGGCGAGGATCCACCGGTTGCTCGCCGAGGCGTTCGCATGAGCGAGGTCGAGGAGCTGCCGAACCTCGGTGGCCTGCCCACCGAGTCGGTGCGCGCGGAGCTCGCCGGGCTCGACCTGCTCGAGACCCAGGACCTCGTCGAGCTGATCGCCGCCGACGCCCGCCAGGCGATCGCCGCGGTGCGGGCTGCCGCGCCGGCGATCACCGAGACGGTGGGGATCATCGCCGAGCGGCTGGCAGCAGGAGGCCGGCTCGTCTACGTCGGCGCGGGCACTGCGGGCCGCATCGCCGTGCTCGACGCCGTGGAGCTCGGGCCGACCTTCAACGTGCCCGACGGCGTCGTCGAGGCAGTGATCGCCGGTGGCGACGCTGCCCTTAGACATGCCATAGAGGGCGTCGAGGACGATGCCGAGGCCGGCGCCGAGGCGATACGCCGGCTCGGGGTCGGCCCGGGCGACGTCGTGCTCGGCGTGTCGGCAAGCGGGCGCACGCCCTTCGTGCTCGCCGCGCTCGAGCGCGCGGCCGCGCTCGGCGCCGCGACGGTCGGGGTGTCCTGCAACGCCGGCAGCCGGCTGAGCGAGGTCTCCCAGGTGGCGGTCGAGCTCGTCGTCGGCGGCGAGGTGATCGCCGGGTCGAGCCGGATGAACGCGGGGACCGCCCAGAAGATCGCCCTGAACACGATCTCGACGTCGGTCATGGTCCGGCTCGGCAAGACCTACGGCAACCTGATGGTCGACGTCCGGGCGACCAACAGCAAGCTGAGGGACCGGGCGATCCGGATCGTGCAGTCGATCGCCGAGGTGGACGCCCAGGCGGCGGCCGACACGCTCGAGGCGGCGGACTGGAACGTGAAGCTCGCGAGCCTGATCGCCGCGAGCGGCAAGGACGCCGCCGCGGCCGGAGGGGCCCTCGAGGCGACCGGAGGGCGGCTTCGGGAGGCGCTGGCCCTGCTCAGCCCCGGCGACCGGCGGACGAGGAGCAGCTGGCAGCGCCTCGGAGTCGGTGCGGCGTTCGTCGACGGCGAGCTCGTGCCCGGCGACGTCGCCATCGACGGCGAGCAGGTCGTCGCCGTCGGCCTGCCGGCCTCGGGCTCCCGCATCGCGGTCCCCGGCCTGGTCGACCTGCAGGTCAACGGCTACGCCGGCATCGACGCGCTGCACGCCTCGGTCGAGGAGCTGCGGGCGATGGGCAGGGCGCTCGCGGCGGACGGCGTCCTCGCCTACCAGCCGACCCTGGTGAGCGGGGAACCGGAGGCGACCTGCTCGGCCGCCCGGCGCATCGGCGAGCTGGTGGCGAGCCCTGACCCGCTCGGGGCGGCGGTGCTCGGCGTCCACCTCGAGGGCCCCTTCCTCTCCCGGGCCGGCACCCACCCGGTCGAGCGGCTGCGACTGCCGGACCTCGAGCTCGCCGAGCGGCTGGTGCGGTCGGGCCCGGTGTCGATGGTGACCCTCGCCCCCGAGCTCCCCGGCGCGCTCGAGCTCGTGGCGATGCTGGTCGAGCGGGGGATCGTCGTGTCCCTCGGCCACAGCGAGGCAAGCGCCCAGGCGGCCGCCCGGGCCTTCGACGCCGGGGCGGCGGCGGTGACGCATCTCTTCAACGCGATGCCCCCGGTGTCGGCCCGTCAGCCGGGCCTGGTGGCACGGGCGCTCGTCGACGAGCGGATCGCCCTCCAGCTGATCGCCGACGGTGGCCACGTCGCCGACGAGCTCCTGCGGCTGGCGTTCGCCGCGGCGCCGGGGCGCTGCTCGCTGGTGACGGACGCCACTAGCCTTGCCGGGCACGGAGAAGGGCGGCAGCTCTTGGGAGAAGTGGAGATCGAGGTCCGCGACGGGGTCGCTCGCCGGCCGGACGGGACCATCGCCGGCGGCGCCTCGACCCTGGCCTTCGGGCTGCGCCGCCTGGTCGGCCTGGGGATCCAGCTCCCCCAGGCCCTGGCGGCGGTGACCACCCGACCGGCGAGGCTGGCGCGGCGCTCGGACCTCGGCCAGCTCCGGCCCGGCGCACCGGCGAACCTGGTCGTCCTGGACGACCGGCTGGAGGTCGACGAGGTGCTGCGGCAGGGCGCCCGCGTCGGCGGCCGCTGAGATGCCGGGCGCCTCTCGCGATCATCGGGCAGGACGCGCCGAGGAGTCGAACGTCCTGGCCGTGCTGAGGGGCCTGAAGCCGACGCTCGTGCCGTCCAAGCAGCGGGTCGCCGCCGCCATCCTGCGCGACCCGGGGAGGGCCTCGGCGCAGACGATCTCCGAGCTGGCCGTCGCCGCCGAGACCTCGGAGGCGACGGTGGTCCGGCTGTGCCGGGAGCTCGGCCTGCGCGGCTACCGGGAGCTGCGAGTCGCGCTGGCGGCCGAGGCGGCCCGGGAGCGCGAGCGGCGGGGCAACCGGGAGGTCGGCCGGGACATCGGCCGCAAGGACGACCTGGCGAGGATCATCGAGACGGTGACCTACGCCGACCAGCAGGCGATCGCCGACTCCGCCCGGCTGCTCGACCGGGCGGCCTTGGCGAAGGCGGTGGCGCTGATCGCCGGCGGGCGCCGGATCGACATCGTCGGCGTCGGGGCGAGCGCGGTGATCGCGCTGGACCTGCACCAGAAGCTGCACCGGATCGGCCTGATCGCCTATGCCTGGCACGACGTCCACTCCGCCTTGACGGCAGCGGCCCTCTCGGGCCCGCGCGACGTGGCGATCGGCATCTCGCACAGCGGCGCCACCTCCGACACCCTCGACGCGATCCGGGAGTCGGCCAGCCACGGGGCGAAGACGATCGCGCTCACCGGAGTGCCGAGCTCGCCACTCGGGCAGGCCGTCGACGCCTGCCTGGTGACGGCGGACCGGGAGATGACGTTCCGGTCGGGGGCGACGGCGTCGCGCATCGCCGCGTTGAGCGTGGTCGACGTGCTCTTCGTCGCCGTCGCCCAGCGCCGCTACGACGACGCGATCCTCGCCCTCGACGCCACCCGCCGCGCCGTCGCCAGCCGGCGGGACGCCTGAGCCGTGACATGGCCGGGGCGCCCCTCCTGGAGGCGCCGGCCGCCTCTCCCACGGGCATGACCGGCCCCCGGGTCACCGGGCTCGAGGTGGCCCGGCGATCCGAGCCGCTCGAGGCGCCGTTCGTCACGGCGCTTCGAGAGGTCCGGGAGCTCGAGGTCGTCGAGGTGCGCCTCCTCCTCGACGACGGCACCGCCGGCCACGTCGCCGTCTCCCCGACGCCGCAGGTCACCGGCGAGACGGCCGCCTCGATCGAGGCGGCGCTGCTCGGCCCGCTCGCCCGAGCCGTGATTGGCCTGCCTCTCGAGGGGCTCGAGGACCTCCGGCGGGCGGCCGGATCGGCGATCGTCGGCAACTCGAGCGCGAAGTGCGCCCTCGACCTCGCCGTCCACGACGCCCTGGCCACACGCCGGGGCGTCGCGCTGCCGGTCCTGCTCGGCGCCTCGGGCCGGGCGGTCCGGACCGACGTCACCGTGAGCCTCGGCGAGCCCGAGGCGATGGCCTCCGACGCGCTGAGGCGGTGCGACCAAGGGTTCGAGGTGCTCAAGCTGAAGGTCGGGTCCGACCCGGCGGAGGACCTGTCACGCGTCCGGGCCGTCGCGGCCGCCACCGAGGGCCGGGCGGCGCTCCGGCTCGACGCCAACCAGGCCTGGACCTGGCGACAGGCGCAGTCGGTGCTCGGCGCCCTCGAGCGCGACGGCCTCGCCCTCGACCTCGTCGAGCAGCCCGTCCACGCCTCGGATCTCCGGGGCCTTGCCAAGGTCAGGGCCGCCTCCCCCTGGCCGGTCCTCGCCGACGAGGCGGTGCGCACGGCCGCCGACGTCCTCCGCCTCGTGGAGCTCGAGGCCGCCGACGCCGTCAATGTCAAGCTCGCGAAGTGCGGGGGCCTGCGCCCGGCCGCCGACGTCGTCGCCGTCGCCCGGGCCGCGGGGCTCGGCGTCGTCGTCGGCTGCATGCTCGAGCCTCCTGCCGCCGTCGCCTCGGCGGTCGCCTTCGCGGCCGCGGCGGCCCCGGGCACGGTGCACGACCTCGACGCCTCCCTCCTCACCGGCGAAGGGGGCGCCCTTTGCTACCGGCCCCCTTTCGTCGAGCTCCTGGCCTGAGCCTGCTGCGCCCCCTTTCGTCGAGCTCCTGGCCTGAGCCTGCTGCGCCAGCTTCAGCGCGGGGTAGGTCGTGGCGGCCCGAGGAGCGGGGCGGCCCGGGCCGCTCAGCCCCGGGCGAGCCGCATGCGGATCTGGTAGCGGTCACCTCGCATCAGCGAGTGCACCAGCTCGAAGGGCCCCTCGGCGTCGAAGGTGCAGCGCTCGACGACGAACACCGAGCTGCCCGGTCGCAGCTGCAAAAGGCGCGCCTCCTCCGCCCGGGCCGGGCCCATCCGCAGGGTCTCGAACGCCTCGAACAGGCGCACGCCGTACTCGGACTCGAGCAGGTGGTAGAGGGAGCGGTCCTCGAAGTCGTGGCGGTCGAGGCCGGGGAAGCGATCGAGCGGCAGGAGCGAGGTCTGCAGCCCGATCGGCGTGCCGTCGGCCGTCCGCAGCCGGCGGAGCTCGAAGAGCGGGCTTTGCTCCGGCACCCGCAAGGCGGCGGCCTGCTCGGCGTTCGCCTGCACGAGGCCCTGGTGCAGCACCAAGGCGCCGGCGTGGACGCCGAGCGCCTTCATCTCTTCCGTGAACGAGGACAACCCGCGCAGGCCCTCGGTCAAGGTGGTGCTGCGCACGAAGGTGCCGGACCCCTGGGTCCTCACGACGAGGCCGTCGCCGACCAGGATCGCGATCGCGTGGCGCAGGGTGATCCGGCTCACCCCGTACAGCTCGCACAGCTCGGACTCGTTCGGGAGCCTGGTCTCGGGCGGCCAGACGCCCTGCGCGATCTTCTGCCGCAGGTCCTCGGCCACCTGGTGGTAGAGGGGCGCCGGCAGCCCTCGGCTCACCCCCGGCCTCGCGCGTGCCCTGTCCACCCGAGCCTGCGTGCTCCTCGCCATGACCTGGAAACGCCCCTTGTCCATCTGGGCCGGGACGACTCTACGACGAGCCGCCACGGCGGCAGCGCACGATGTCGGGCCCCGACTTGCGCAACTCATTATAACGACATACTCTTTCTCCGGCGACCGGTGGCTCGGGTGCGTGGTGCGCGAGAGCCGGGCGCGGAGGTTCGTCGACGCGACGAGCAGACACGCCAGACCGTGCCGCCGGGGGGAGCGGCAGGCCCCCTACACGAACGAACAGTTCCGGCGGGGAGCACCCGCCGGGGAAAGCTGAGGTGACCATGGCATTTCCTCGGAGAACGACCTCGTCGCGAGCACGCCACCCGATCCGCTCGCTCGTCGCGAGCGTGCTGGCCCTCGGCTCGGGAGCCTCAGCCGTGGCCGCCGCCGGCCCGAGCAGCGCGAGCACGCCGGTCACGGTCACCTTCCTCACGCACTACGCGCCCCCTCAGGTCGCGATGCTGCAGGCCGCGGCGACGGCGTTCCACAAGGCGCACCCCGGGATCAGCGTCAGCTTCCACGCCGTTCCGTTCGGGAACCTGCTGTCGACCCTCACGACCCAGGGACCCTCGGCCGGCTGGACCGTCGCGAACATCTACGACTTGTGGCTGCCCGAGCTCGTGCAGTCGGGTCTCGCCGCGGCGGCCCCGGCCAACGTGACCAAGGCCGTCCGGACGAACTGGCCGGCCAACCTCGTCACCGACGTGACCAAGGGTGGAGCGGTGCGGGGGATCCCGAACGAGGTCGACCTCTACGCCCTCAACTACAACAAGGCCCTGTTCGCCAAGGCAGGCATCGCCTCGCCGCCGAAGAACTGGACGCAGCTCGTCGCCGACGCGAACAAGCTCACCAACAAAAGCGCCGGAGTGCAGGGGTTCGGGGTCATCACGAGCTGGGCGGCCGGGGTCGTCCACCCCTGGCTCTCGCTCGTCGACTCCAACGGCGGCTCGCTCCTCACCGGGACGAAGCCCAACTTGACGAACCCGAGGGTCGAGGCGGTCACCAAGCTCTACGCGCAGCTCGTGAAGTCGGGCGCGACCGTCGCGTCCATGAGCACGGCGAACGCCAACACGACCGGCCCCTACCTCGACAACTTCGCCGCGGGCAAGACCGCGATGATCATCATGGCGAACTGGTGGGAGGCGGACCTGAAGGCGGCCATGGGCTCTCACTTCTCCGACGTCGGCGTGGCGCCGATCCCCGTCGGGCCAAGCGGCACGAAGTCCTCGAGCGTCTCCTACTCCTGGCTCACGATGGTGAACTCCAAGGCGTCACCGGCCCAGCAGGCCGCCGGCTGGCAGTTCCTCCAGTGGCTCAACAGCCCGTCGAGCGGGAAGAACGGCTCCTCGGCCATGGGTGACGTGCTGATGTCGATGGGGATCCTGCCGAGCAGGCTCAGCGACGTGGCTGCCCACAAGGCGCAGCTGTCGGACCCGTTCCTCCGGGTCTACGTCGCCGAGCTGAAGAACGCCTCGCCGTTCCCCACCGTCCTCGGCGGGGAGCAGATGACCGACACGATCCAGACCGCCCTCGAGAGCGTCATCTTCGGCCGGAGCTCGGCGAGCGCGGCGATGTCGAGCGCGCAGAGCCAGGTCAGCTCGATCCTGAAGCAGGCCAACGGCTGAATTGGCCCGGATGATGGCCGCCTCCGTCGAGTCGCTGGGCGCGCCGTCCCGCCCCGCCGCGCCGGTTCGCACCGGCCGGTGGGGCGGGCACCCGACCCATCTGGCACAGCAGCGGAGGTGGGGGGCGTTGATGCTCTCCCCGACGCTTCTGATCCTCGGCCTGTTCACCTTCGTCCCGATCGTGCTGACCTTCTGGATCAGCCTGCACGCCTGGAACATGCTCACGCCGATCACGAAGATGAGCTGGGTCGGCCTCAGCAACTACACGAACCTCTTCCACGACCCGACCTTCCGGTCCTCGCTCCTCGTCACCCTCGTCTACGTGGTGATCGTGGTCGGCATCACCGTGCCGCTCTCGATCCTCGTCGGCATGCTGCTCTACTTCCCGCGCGTACGCGGCAAGGGCGTCGCGAGGACCGTGCTGTTCACCACCTACGTGATCCCGACGATCGCCGTCGCCATGGTGTGGGGCGCGCTCTACGCGCCGAGCTACGGGCCGCTGGCCCAGATGTTCCACGCCGTCGGCCTCGGCCAGCCCACCTTCCTCTCCTCCCCCTCGTCGGCGCTCGCCTCGCTCGCGGCGTTCAACATCTGGCAGATGCTCGGCTACTACACGGTGCTCGTCGTCGCCGGGCTCACCCAGATCCCCGGCGACCTCTACGAGGCGGCTCGGGTCGACGGCGCCGGCTTCGTGCGCCAGGCGATGAGCATCACCCTGCCGCTGCTGCGGCGGACGACGGTCTTCGTCGTGCTCATCGGGGTGATCAACGCGGTCCAGGTGTTCGACCCGGTCTACGTGCTCACCCAGGGCGGGCCGATCACCTCGACGACGGTCATCTCCTACGACATCCAGCGCACCGCGTTCACCTACGGCCTCGCCGGCGAGGCGAGCGCGATGGCCTTCTCCCTCCTCGTGCTGCTGGTCGCCGTGGCGGTCGTCATCCTTGCGTTCATGCGGTCCCGATGATGTCGCCGAGGTGGCGCACCCGGGTGTCGCGCTGGCTGGTGAGGGCGGCGATCGGCGTCGTCATCCTCGTCCCGCTCTTCCCCGTCTACTGGATGGTGATCTCGAGCCTCAAGCGGCCCGCCGACCTGCTCAGCGTCCCACCGACGTGGTTCCCGCACGACCCGACGTTCGCGGCGTACAGGACCGTGTTCCAGGTGATCCCCTTCGCCCGCTCGTTCCTCAACAGCTTCCTCATCGCCGGCACCGCGACCCTCTCCGTGCTGCTTACGAGCATCATGGCCGGCTACGTCTTCGGCAAGTACCACTTCAAGGGCCGGGACGCGCTGTTCTGGGCGATCGTCGCCACGATGTTCATGCCGCCCATCGTCACCCTGGTCCCGCTGTACTGGATGGTGCAGCACACCGGCATCAGCAACGCCTACGTCCGCGTGCTCCTGCCCTGGCTGGCAAACGCCTTCGGGGTGTTCCTCATGCGCCAGTTCATGATGGACGTGCCCGACGAGCTGATCGACGCCGCCCGGGTCGACGGCGCGAGCGAGGGCCGCATCGTGTTCCGGGTCGTGGCGCCCCTGCTCTGGCCGGCGATACTCACACTCGGGGTCTTCGCCTTCGTCTACTACTGGAACAACTTCCTCTGGCCGCTCACCATCCTGCAGTCGGCGAGCCAGTACCCGGTCGTCCTCGCCCTCGCCCAGCTGCTGTCGTACAACACGACCGTGCAGTACCAGAACGTCGTCATGGCCGGCGCGCTCATCGGCAGCCTGCCGACCATCGTCGTCTTCCTGCTCGCTCAGCGCGTCTTCGTCCAGGGGATAGCGAGAAGCGGGGTGAAAGGTTGAGGGCCGCCGGAGGTGCCCGCGTCGGCGTCGACGTCGGCGGCACGACGACGCGTGTCCTCGTCCAGGGCGCCGGCAGGCGCCGCGCTGAGGTCGGCTCCGCGCCGACGCCGGACACCTACGACGCGCTGCTCGCCCTGATCGCGCGCCTCGTCGCCGACGCGGGCGAGCAGGCGATCGGCGGCGCAGGGTGCGGGGTGCCCGGGACGGCGGGCTCGGGCGGGGTCGGGTTCGTGCCCGCGCTCCCCTTCCTCGAAGGGCGCGACCTCGCAGCCGATCTCGCCGGGGTGCTGCGCGCGCCGGTGGCAGTCGCCAACGACGCCCAGCTCGCGCTGCTCGGCGAGGCTCGAGAGGGCGCTGCGAGGGGACGCAGGTCGGCCGTTCTCGTGTCGGTCGGTACCGGCATCGGCGGCGCGATCATGGTCGAGGGTCGTGTCTTCCCCGGCGCCCACGGCAGTGCCGGCTCTTGGGGGTGGCTGCCGGCAGCCGGGGCCGCGCCCGACGAGGTCCACGGCGAGCTCGAGCAGGTCGCGTCCGGGACGGCCCTGTCGAGGCAGGCGGCGGCGCTCGAGAGCGCCCTCACGGCGGCCGAGCTCGTCGAGGCCGCCCGGCGGCACGATCACCGAGCAGAGCGGGCGGTCGCCGCGTACGCGGCGAGGCTCGGGCGCGGGATCGCGGCGATCGCGAGCGTCATCGACCCGGAGATCGTCCTCGTCGGGGGCGGGCTGAGCGAGGCGATGGACGTGATCGGGCCCGCCATCGCAGAGTCCTGCCGGAGGTTCGCCTCGCCCGACGGCCGGAAGGTGCCGGTCGTCCGCGCCTCGCTCGGCCCGTCGGCCGGGGTGGTCGGGGCCCTGTGGCCGGCACTGGGCCAAGGACGTCGCCGAGCCGGGCCCGGCGCGACGGACAGCACCACGCAGGCCGCTGTTGGAAGGAGAGAAGGACAATGACGACCAACGGATACACCCGCCAGCTGATCTCCCTGCTCGAACGGCTCTCCGCCTCCCAGGAAGACGCCCTGGACGAGGCGTCGAGCCGCTGCGCGCAGGCGCTCGCCTCGGGCGGGCTCGTCCACCTGTTCGGGAGCGGGCACTCGGTGATCCCGACGATGGACGCCTTCCCCCGCTACGGGAGCTTCATCGGGCTCCACCCGCTCACCGACCCCCGCCTGATGTGGCACGAGGTGCTGGCGGCCGGCGGCGTCCGCGAGCTGCAGTGGCTCGAGCGCGCCGAGGGCTACGTCCAGAAGTACCTCGACCACGAGCCGCTCAACCAGGGCGACGTCCTCATCGTCTACTCCAACGGCGGGCGGAACGCCGCCGGGATCGAGGCGGCGATGTACGCGGCCAAGCGGGGGCTCGCCACCGTCGCGGTGACCTCGCTCGCCAACCTCGACCGCCCTGCCGAGCACTCCTCGGGCAAGCACCTCGCCGAGGTCTGCGAGCTGTGCATCGACACCGGCGTTCCCGTCCCCGACGCCGTGATCGAGGTCGAAGGCTGGGGACGGCCGGTCGGGGGGACCTCGACCGTGGTCGCGTGCGCGGTGAGCCACGAGATCGTCACGCGCACCGCCGCGAAGCTCGCCGCACGCGGCATCGTGCTCCCCACCTTCGTCTCCCCGACCGTTCCCGGCGCGTCGCTCGACACGAACGAGGAGGTCTTTGCGGCGCACCGGCGCCGGCTCCACCAGGCCGAAGCCCGGGCGCTCGCATGAGGCGCGGACGCCCGCCCAGGACCGCCGCCCGCCGAAGGAGGACTCCATGCTCTTGACCGGTGCGGACGTCGCGTTCCCGACCGGCCCGCCGAGGCAGGGCTGGGTCCGCGTCGGCGGTGCCCGGATCACCGCCGCCGGCGAGGGCCGAGCGCCGGCGGCCGAGCCCGGCGAGGAGGTGCGCGACCTCGGCGGCGCGCTCCTCCTGCCCGGGTTCATCGACATCCACGTCCACGGCGGCGGGGGCGCGAGCCTGATGTCCGGCGACGCTGCGGAGGTGTCCCGCGCCGTCGCCTACCAGCGGCGCAACGGGACCACTCGCTGCCTCGCGAGCCTCGTCACCGCCCCGGTCGAGGACCTCCTCGCCGAGATCTCCTCGTTGGCCGATCTCGTCGAGGACGGCCTCCTCGCCGGCATCCACCTGGAGGGACCGTTCCTGTCCGACGCGCACCGGGGCGCGCAGGACCGGCGGTTCCTCCTCGAGCCGGACCTGGAGATCCTCGACCGCCTCCTGGCGGCCGGCCGAGGGACCGTCCGGATGATGACGCTCGCGCCCGAGCTGGACGACGCAGTCTCGGTCGTCCGGAGGCTCGCCGACGAGGGCGTGCTCGCCGCGCTCGGCCATTCGGGCGCCACCTACTCCCAGGCCAACGCCGCGATCGACGCCGGCGCCCGGGTAGCGACCCACCTGTTCAACGGCATGGTCCCCTTCCACCATCGAGAGCCGGGGATCGTCGGCGCCGTGCTCGAGCGCGAGGAGGTGACCTGCGAGCTGATCTGCGACCCTCACCACCTCCATGCCAACGCGATAAGGCTCGCTTCCCGCCTCGCAGGGGGGCGGACGGCCTTCGTCACCGACGCGATCAGCGCCGCGGGGGCAGACGACGGCCTGTACCGGGTCGGGCCGTTGTCGGTCCGAGTCGAGCGGGGACAGGCGCGCATCGAGGGGACGGAGACGCTCGCCGGCAGCACCATCAGCCAGGTGGAGGCGCTGCGCTTCGCGCTGCGCGAGGTCGGGATGCCGGTCGAGGAGGCCGTGCGCGCCGCGTCCGCCACCCCGGCGGGCCTGCTCGGCATCGGCGAGGACCTCGGGAGCATCGAGGCCGGCAAGCTCGCCGACCTCGTCGCCCTCGACGCCGGGCTCGAAGTCACGGCCGTCCTCACCGCCGGAGAGATCCAGGAGGTCTCCTGAGCGGCTCCTTCACCGGCCGTCCGGGTCCCCGCCGGAGACCGGGACGACCGACGCCGCCAGGAGGGTCCGCTCGTCCTCGGCGTAGGTGAACTCGGCGACGAGCCGTTCGCCGGCGACGACCCGGGGGAGCCAGTGGCGGGCGTCGTCCCACATCTCCTCGAGCGGGAGGTCCTCGGCGGGGAACCAGGACGGTGCGATCTCCTCCGACTCCGTCGGCAGGCCGGACCAGGTCTCGGCGAGGAAGACGGTCACCTGCTGGTCCCACTCCGGACGCGAGGGGAAGCGGAGCGTCAACGCCGCCACCTCCTCGAGGGCCGACGGGTCGACGAAGAGCGCGACCTCCTCTCCCACCTCCCGGGCCGCAGCCTGCGCCGGCGTCTCGCCGAGCTCGACGTGGCCGCCGACCGCGGCCAGCTTGCCCTTCCCGAAGCCCAGCTTCTTCCGCCCGAACAGCATCTCCCGCCGGCCGTCCTCCGACCGTCTCGCGATCAGGCACAGGCTCGTGCGCGTCCTCGGGGCCTCCCGTGGCACGGGCCGAGTCTCGCCGCTCGACGCGGTCGGGCTCAAACGGGCGCGGCGCCGCGGCGCTCTCCGCTCCGGCGGGGCTGCGAAGCTGCTCCGCCCCGCCGCCCTGCCGC
>JAJYNS010000036.1 GCA_021786195.1 Actinomycetes bacterium
CTAGCAGCGCGCGGCCCTGACCCCGCGCTCGCCCATGTCCTTGCTCGCGCTGCCGCGCGGACCCGCTGAGGTCGGAACGCCCGGCGTCGGCGGTGCCGCCGCACCCGCCTGAGCAGGCCCGGAGCGCTAGGACGCGGCGCGCGGGACGTTGCGGGCGTTCCTGCTCGCCGTCACCCACGGCAGGGCAGTCGACGTGCTGCGCTCCGAGACGAGCCGACGGGCGCGCCAGGCGCGCGTCAATGCGCTCGCCGGGTCCGGCTACGACCTTGAGGAAACGGAGGCCACACCTGTCGTGAGGTTGCCGTCATGCAGCAGCAGCCCGAGGGCACCGTGAAGAGCCGGGTCCGCGCGGGGCTCCGCCGCATGGAGCAGGAGCTCGCTCGCCTGGCCCAGGGAGCGCAGAGATGACGCACGACGACGTTGCGGCCCTCCTCGGGGCGTACGCGCTCGACTCGACGAGCGAGGAGGAGCGGGAGGAGATCGAGGCGCACCTCGCGACCTGCCCGCCATGCCGAGCCGAGGCTGCCGCCTACTCGTAGACAGCTGTGGCGATGGCGGCCGGCCTGGCAAGCGGTGCGCCCGAAGGCCTGTGGAAGCGGATCGCCGCGGCGACCTTCGGCTCCGGTGAGGGCCTCGCCGGCCCCTTGCCCCCTCCCCGGCTCGCGCGGCCAGAAGGCCGCTGCGGGCGCGGCCGCCGGTCCGCACTGGACCGTCACCCTTACCGGTCTCGCTCGGGCTGCTCGGCTCGGACCCACGAGCTGCGGCGGCGTTTCGGCTCGGGTCCGGCACGACCAAGGTGACGGCCGAGCCCTCGGGCGGGGGGGGGTGCCGCTGCCGACGAGCTCGGCCCTCGCAGTCGGCAACGTGCCGCAGCGAGCGCTGGGCTGAACCGGCCGCGAGCCTGGTCGCACCGAGCTTCCTCGAGCCGCCCGCCCTGCAGGCGAGCCGGGCGCGCTCCTGGCACCGGGCTCCTCGGCCTGTTTCTCCCAAGCAGCTCATCCAGGACCGGGTCGGTGACGAAGACTGGGCATGAGCAGGCAGGCGCTTGGGGCGATCGCTGGTGCGGTGGCCGGTCTCGCCGGCCTCGTGGCCGGTGTAGGGGTCGCCGAGCTCGTCGCCGCCGGCACCGGGCCGACCTCGGCCCCTGCGATCGCGCTGGGCGGGGCGGTCGTTTCCCAGGCGCCCTGGCGCTCTTCACGGTCCCCGCTTCGTCCAGCGCGCCTGGCGCCAGCCTCGTGCAGGCGGTCCCCTCCCTCACCTGCTCGCTCGTCGCGGCAGGCGCCTACCTCGGGCTCCTCCGACGCCGCGATCGCGGCATCATGGACGATCAGGCCTGGTCTATCGGTGCGACGGGCGATGGAGAGGGCAGGATCTCCGTCGGCGGGTCCTGCTCGACGCCGCGTCGCTCCTCGCCGTGGGGGCCGGCGCCTATGCCATCGGGCGCGCGGCGCTCACCCACACCTACAACGCCTTCGCCTCCCGGGGAGCGCTGCGGCTGCCTCGCCCCGCGAGCTTCAGCTTCGCGGACCTGCTCTCGATGCCGCACGTGGAACGGCCGATCACGATGGTGTGCGTCTCGAACCCGGTGGGTGGGCCCTACGTCGGCAACGCGCGCTGGCTCGGCGTGCCGCTCGCGCACCTGCTCGAGCTCGTCGGCCGAGCACGGCTTTCCGGTCCGAGCGGTGATAGCCGGCGTCTACGGCCATGCCTCCGCCTGCAATTGGCTCGTCGACATCGAGCTCGCCACCTTCGCGGCGAGGAAGGCCTACTGGGTGGAGCGCGGCTATTCGCCGAAGGGGCTCGCCAAGATCGAGTCGAAGCTAGACACCCCGGCCTCCTTTGCGCAGCTTCGGCCCGGCCCGGCCCGGTCACCGTCGCCGGCTCCGCATGGCACCCGACGGTTGGGATCCGTCGGGTCCAGGTACGCACCGACGGCGGTCCCTGGCAGGATGCCAGGCTCGCCGCCGTCGAGTCGCTCGACACCTGGTGGCCGTGGCGCTTCTTGTGGTAGGCGACACCTGGCTCCCACACCCTGGAGGTCCGCGCCATCGCCAACCGGGGCGAGGTGCAAAGCCCCGTCGAGGCCCCGGCGTATCCCGCCGGCGCGAGCGGGCGCCAGTCGGTTGTGGTCCAGGTGAGCTGAGCAAGTCGGCGAGCACCCCAGTTCCCTGAATCCCGCACGAGCTCGCAGGCATGCCTGCGACGAAAGGAGAAGCACTACGATGAGCCGCCGACGCACACGACTGGCCGGGGCCGGCACGGCCGCGCTTGCCGCGCTGTCCACAAGCCTCCTTGGGGCAGGCGCCGCGGCAGCAGCCGGGAGCATCGGCCGCCAGGTCACCTCCGTCATCGACTTCGGCCCTGCCTGCAGCTCCGTCCCCGCCTCCGGCGCCGGGAGCTTCTCCGGCAAGACCGGGGCGCCGGGCGCCTCGGTCCCGCGGCGCTGGTCGGGGTGCACAAGACCATCGAGGGCGCGCTCGGCGAGGCCTCCACAGGCCGTGGCAGAGCGCCAGGCGAGCCGACCGCCAGGACTTCGGCGCCGGTCCCCCAGCGGGGCCGGCGCCGGGGCGCGCGGCGGGCCCTGGCGGCTCCGGCCGAGTGCTCAGCCGCCCTTGGTCGAGAGCAGCCTCGCCGTTGTGAGGAAGCCGGTGTGGGCGACCATCCGGTGGTCGGGACGGACCGAGCGGCCCTCGAGGTGCCAGGTCCTCCGGAGCACCTCGAAGGTCTCGGCGAGGCCGAAGCAGCTGCGGGCGAGGCGTTCGCGCAGCTCGGCGGTCTGGTTGATCGTCGGGAGGTACGCGAGGAGGATCCCGCCCGGCAAGAGCGCCTCCTCGGCGTGGCCGACGACTCGCCAGGGCTCGGGCAGGTCCAGCAGGACCCGGTCGAGGCCGACCTCCGAGATCCCCTCGTAGACGTCGCGCTCCTCGACACGGTAGGGGGCTGCCGGCCCGAGCGCCTCGGCGACGTTGGCTCGAGCCCGCCGGGCGAAGTCCTCGCGCAGCTCGTAGCCGACGACCTCGGCGCCTGCCCCGAGCAGCGCCATCGACAACGCGCCGGAACCGACCCCGGCCTCGAGGACGCGAGCCCCTCCGAAGACGTCGGCAGCGACGAGGATGGCGCCGAGGTCCTTCGGGTAGATGACCTGCGCGCCGCGGGGCATCTTCAGCACGAGGTCCGAGAGCGTCGGCCGGAGCACGAGGAAGCGCCGGCCCGGGCCGCCCCCGCCGTCGCGCTGGCGCGCGACGTGCTCGCTCCCCTCCTCCGAGCCGATCAGCTCGTCGTGCTCGAGCACCCCGGCATGGCTCTGGAACGAGCCGCCGGCGACGAGCCGGACGAGGTAGCGGCGGTCCTTCCGGTCGACGAGGAGCACGCGCTCGCCCTCGGCGAGCGGGCCCCGAGGCCTCGCCGTCACCGGCCCCCGACCTCCGCGGCGCTCAGGAGCGGGCGCCGAGCCCCTCGGACCCTCGCCCCCCGCCGGCTCGGCGCTCCCGCCGCCGGGCTCGTCGCAACTGCCGGCGCGTCGGTGGCGGCGGGAGGTGGGTGACGACGATCGACTCGCCGACGGCGAGGTCCTGGCGCACGATCTGGGGTCGCTCGGCCGAGGTGAGCAGCCGGAACAGCCAAGCGAGCGCCGCGACGGCCAACCAGATCGAGCTCCCCTCGAGCAGCCCCTGGCGAAGGCCGCGCCGGACCAGCCGGCGCGAGACGCGGTCGAACAGCGACCACACCGCCTCAGACCCGACGGATCTCGAGGACGGTGGCGCGCTTGCGCCCCCGGCGCCTCCCGAGCCGGTAGACCGCGGCGAGGGCCAGCACGCCCCCACCGACCGCCGCCGCCAGCGCGGTGGTCTTCGACTCGGCGACGATCGCCTGCGCCGAGCCACCGAGCGAGCGGAGCTGCTGCTCGATGTCCCCGAGCGTCACCCGCTCCCCCGCGGCCTTCGTCGCCTCCTTCGCCGGGCTCACGCCTTGCTCCCCTCCGTGTGCCGGCTCCGCCGCATGCCTCGCAGGCCGAGGAGCGTCCCGAGCGCCGCGAGGAGGAGCGCCGTGACACCGCTCAGCAGGTAGGGAGCGAACGTCCAGGAGCCGGCGAAGGTGCTCCCCGTCTCGGTCTGCAGCGCCCGCAGCTCGGCGAGGAGCAGCACGACGCACCCGACCCCGAGCAACAGTGCCCCGGAGACGCCGAAGGCGAGGGTGCGCAGCACATGGCGGAGCGGTCCGAAGGTCTCCTGGACCACGTAGCGGCGGAGCAGCGTGAAGGTCTCGCCGGCCGCCGAGCGCGCCGGATCGGCCCGCCGGCCTGCACGTCCTGCGACCATCGTGCGGAGGCTAGTCCGTCTTTGCGCGCCTCGCCGGCACCGGGGCTTGCCGCCGGGCCCGGATGGCGGCGGATGGCGAAAGCCCTGCTAACGTGCGCTGGTGCCCCAGGCCCTGCTCGCAGTCCTCGTCGGCCTGGCGGTCAGCCAGATCGCCACCTTCGCGACGACCGTGTACCTCCACCGGGCGGTCACGCACAAGGCGCTCGCCCTCACGCCCGGCACCCGCCTCGCCTTCCGGGCGCTCATCTGGGTGACGACGGGGATCCGGCCCCGGCAGTGGGCCGCGGTGCACCGGCGCCACCACGCCTTCACCGACGTCGAGGGCGACCCGCACTCACCAGTCCTGCTCGGCTTCTGGAAGGTCCAGCTGGGCAACGTCATCCTCTACCGGCGCAGCGCGCGCGACGGCGTGACCGTCCAGCGCTACGCCAGGGACCTCCCCCCCGACCGGCTCGACCGTGTGCTGTTCGACCACGCCTTCCTCGGGCTTGCCATCGGCATCGGGATCCTGGTCGCAGCGCTGGGCTGGGAGTACGGGCTGCTCGCCGCGGCCGTGCACACGGTCAGCTACCTGCTGCTGAACTCGGCCGTCAACGCCGTCGGGCACACCTTCGGCGCCCAGCCCTACCCGAACACCGCGCGCAACAACCAGTGGCTCGCCTGGATCACCGGCGGCGAGGGCCTCCACAACAACCACCACGCCGCACCGACCTCGGCCCGCCTGGCCCTCGGCCGACGGGAGGTCGACCCGGGATGGTGGCTCGTGCGTCTCCTCCAGCGCTCCGGCCGGGCGAGCGTCCGTCACGACTCGCCTCGCTTCCTCCCACCCTCGGGACCCTTCGCGCCGGCCGAGCCGGCCGCCGCCACTGCCGGG
>JAJYNS010000095.1:0-5533 GCA_021786195.1 Actinomycetes bacterium
CCCTCGCGCCGATCTCCCGCCCCGCCCGGCGCGCGTTCGACGAGGTGGTCCACCGGGAGCGCTGGTAGCCGTCGCGGCCCGGGCGGCCGACCTCCGGCGTCTCGGCAACCGACGACGCTGCGACTGGGTCCGACGCTCAGGACCCGCCCTTGCCGTCCGCGGGGACCCGCTGCTCGAGGACCAGCAGACGGTCACCAGCGGCGAGGCGCTGCCCCCCGTCCACGCCGATCTCGACCCGGCCGCCGTGGACGTAGCCGAGCAGGAGCCCCGGGCCCTCCGCCCGCAGGTCGGCGATGCTCCGGCCAACCTGCTCGGGACCCGTGGGGACCTCCCGGAGGACGAAGCGCTCGCTGTCCATGAGGCCCCGCACGAGCTCGGGCGCGTGCGGGGACTCAAGGCTCTTCGCGAGCAGGTGCGCGACAAGCTCGTCCGCCGACAGCGCCTGCTCGACACCGAGATCGGCGAGGGCATGGGCGACGTGCTCGCTCCGGACCAGCGCGGTCACCGGGAGCGCCGGCGCCACGTGCCTGATCAGCACGGCCGCCACGAGCGCGTCGCCCTCCTCCTCCGTCGCCACGAGCGCCCGTTCCGCGCGCCCGGGCTCGGCCCGACGGACCACGTCCTCCGAGGTCGGGTCGCCCGCGACGGCTCGGACGCCGTCGGGGAGCGCGTCGACCGACGCGCCGGGCGCCACCACGACCACGGACCTTCCGGCATCGACCAGCTCCCGGGCGACACGAGGCACGAGCGGGTGCGCGCCGAAGATCACCACGTAGCCCGGTGCCGGGAGTCTGCGGTCGATCTCGAGGAGCCTCCTCAGCCGGATCGCCGAGGCCGAGGCGGTGACGGTGGCGAAGACCCCCGCGAACAGCGGGATCGCCGTCAGCATCTCGACCGTGGCGACGACGCGCCCAGCGGTGTTGTGCGGTGTGACGTCACCGTAGCCGACGGTCGTCGCGGTCGTGATGGCCCAGTACAGGCCCGTACCGAACGAGACGGACTCGAAGGAGCTGAAGGCGGCCGCCCCTGCGAGGATCGCGACGGCGGCGAGGAGGAGCAGGACGGCGGCGCTGCCTCGGCGGAGGTGGCGGAGGAGGAGGACGAGGAGGGTCACCGCTGCCGCCCGAGCACGAGCCGGCCGGCGGCTCCTCCGCTCACCGCCGCCCCCCGCCCGCGGCCGGCAGGGCGGCGGTGACCGCCCCGACGACCGCCTCCTCGAGGCGGCGGCGCAGGGCAAGGCTCTCTGTGCGCTCGACCCTCACCAGGACGACGCCGATGCCGCCCGCGCCGAGGGCGGCATCGAGCGCCCCGGGGAGGGCCTGGGGGCGCTCGACGGGAACGACCTGGCAGCCGAAGGCCGCCGCGACGCGGTCGAGCTCGCAGTCCTGGGGCGTGGTGAAGCCGCGCTCGTAGGTCGTTGGGTCGAGCGAGCCCGCCTGGGGAAGGAGGTCGAATATCCCGCCTCCGCCGTTGTCGACGACGACGAGCACCGCCTCGGGCCTGCGCTCCCGCTTTCCCCAGACGAGCGCTGAGAGGTCGTGGAGGAAGGCGAGGTCGCCGAGGAGGCCGACCACCGGGCCTCGCTCTCGGCGGGGCGCCGGGCCGGACGGGCCGGGCCGGGCAGGGGAGGCGAGACCGGCAGCAACCCCGAGCACCGTCGAGGTGACGCCGTCGATGCCGTTGGCCCCGCGGTTCGCCAGGACCCTGGGCGCGCCGGCGCGAGGCGCGGCGTACCACTCGACGTCGCGCACGGGCATCGAGCTCGAGGCGACGAGCGTCGACCCCGGCGGCAGCGCGGCGAACAGCGCCCGGGCCAAACCGGGCTCGCTGAAGGCCTGCTCGCCGGCGAGCTCGCCGGCGATCGCCGCCAGCGCGGCCTGCTCCGCCGCCTCCCAGCTCGCACGCCACCTGCCCGCCCCGGCCGCCCCGGGCCCGGTGCCGATCCGCCGGGCTGCGGCCGCGGCGAACTCGCCCGGGTCGGCGGCAACGAGGGCGGCGGCGGTCCGGTCCGGGTCCTGGAAGCGCCCCCACCGATCGACGAGCACGTCGACGGCCCCCCCGGCCGAGGCGCCGGCGAGCCATTGAGCGAGCACCTTCGAGGCGTGGGGTGCCCCGAGGCGCAGGACGGCGTCGGGCCGCAGGAGCTCGGCCGCCTTCGGGCTGCGCAGCAGCGAGTCGGCGGCGGAGACGACGCCTGCGGTCGGCGTGCGCGGCCAGGCGCGAGCGTCGGCGAGCACCGGCCAGCCGAGCGCCCCGGCGAGGGCGAGGACGCCGGCCCGACCCTCCGGCCCGCCGGCGGCGGACCCTCCGGCCCCGGCGCCGGCGACGACGACGCCCCGCTCGATCCCCCCGAGGCGCTCCAGGAGGGCGTCGACCTCCTGCCTGCCGACCGAGGACGGCCTCCTCACCTCGTGCCAGGGCGCCCCGGCCGGTGACGGGCGCGGCGGCGGGAGCGCCCCGGCCTCTCCGGTGAGCGGCTCGGCGAAGGCGAGGTTGGCGTGCACCGGGCCGGGCCCGCGGCCGCCCGCCTCCGCCTCTGCGACGAGGCGGCTGGCGAACGAGCGCCAGCTTGGCCGGCTCCGGACCTCGGGCACGCCGGGCTCGGCGTAGTGGCGGACCGCCGTGCCGTAGAGCTGGCGCTGGTCGATCGTCTGGGGCGCCCCGACCCCCTGGAGCTCGGGAGGTCGGTCGGCGGTGCAGACGACGAGCGGCACGCCGGCGAGATCGGCCTCGACGACCGCCGCGTGCAGCTCGGCGGCGGCGGTGCCCGAGGTGGTGACGACCACCGTCGCCCGCCCGCTCGCGAGCGAGCAGCCCAGCGCGAAGAACCCCGCCGAGCGCTCGTCGAGCCGGACGTGCGTAGAGAGCTCCCTGCGGGCGAGCACGGCGAGGGCGAGCGGGGTCGAGCGAGAGCCGGGGCAGATGACGGCGTCGCGCACGCCGGCGCGCACCCACTCATCGACCAGGGTCGCGGCGAACTCCGCCTGCAGGCTCATCCCGGACCTGCTCGGCCGCCAGCAGCCAGGAGCCGGGGGCGCCGGGGGGGGCAGCGGAGGTACGGTCGCCGCCCGTGGTGATGACGAGGGAGCCGGGTGCCGCCAGCGGGCCGCTGGCCGCCAGGGTGTGCGGGAGGGGACCCAGGGTCGTGCTCGTCCACGGCTTCACCCAGTCCTCGCTGTCCTGGCGGCACGTCGCCGCGGAGCTCTCGGCGGACCACGAGGTCGTCTGCGTGGACCTCCCAGGCCACGGGGCCTCTTCGTCGCGGCGCGTCGCCAGCCTGTCCGAGGCGGCCGAGCTGCTCGGGGCGACCGGCGGCAGGGCCGCGTACGTCGGCTACTCCCTCGGCGGACGCTGCTGCCTCACGCTCGCCCTCGAGCGGGGAGCCCTCGTCGAGCACCTCGTGCTCGTCGGCACGACGGCTGGGATCGAGGACCCCGACGAGCGGGCTGCCAGGCGGGCGGCGGACGAGGCGCTCGCCGACCGCCTCGAGCCCGTCCCGGGCTCCCCCGGTGCCGACGGCCGGCCCTCGCTCGAGCCCTTCCTCCGCGAATGGCTCGCCGGGCCCCTCTTCGCCCACCTGACCCCCGAGCAGGCCGACCTCGACGCACGGCTCGTCAACACCGGCACCGGCCTCGCGTCGTCGCTCCGCTCCATGGGCACCGGGACCCAGCACCCCTCCTGGGGCGAGCTCTCGCGGATCGAGGCGCCGACGCTGCTCGTGACCGGCGGGCTCGACGAGCGCTTCGGGCGGCTCGCCGCCCGGATGGCGAAGGCGATCGGCCCGTCGGCCCGCCACGTCGTCGTGCCCGGCGCGGGTCACTCGGTGCCCTTCGAGGCCCCCGCAGCCTTCGTCGCCCTGCTGCGCGCCGAGCTCACAGGGCGATCCCGACCGTGAGCAGCGCGCCGAGCACGATCTGCGCCGCACCGGTCATCCCGAGCACCGGGACGAGGTCGCGCCCGTCCGCGCCGCCGAGCACCCTGCGCACCGGCCGGGCGGCCGGCAGGGCGGCGGCGAGGCCGAGCAGCGCCCAGGGGCGCCACGAGGCCGCGGCGGCGGTGCAGAGCACGCCGAGCCCGACCGTCCCGGCGTAGAGGCGGCGGGTGGCCCGCTCGCCGAGCATCACCGCCAGCGTCCGCTTGCCCGAGCGGCGGTCCGTCGGGATGTCACGGAGGTTGTTCACGACGAGCAGCGCCACGGCGACCAGCCCCACCGGCACCGCGGCGACGTAGCCGAGCGCGGGCAGCTCCCCGGACGCGACGTAGGTGGTGCCGACGACGGCGACCAGCCCGAAGAAGACGAAGACGAACGCCTCTCCGAGCCCGGCGTAGCCGTAGGGGCGAGGCCCGCCGGTGTAGAGCCAGCCCGAGGCGATCGAGGCCGCGCCGACGAGGAGCAGCCAGGGCGAGGTGGCCAGGGCGACGGCGAGGCCGAGGAGGGCGGCGAGGCCGAAGGCGGCGAAGGCGGCGAGGCGAACCCGGGCGGGGGCGGCGAGGCCGCTCGCGACGAGACGGGTGGGCCCGACCCGCGCCTCGTCCGTGCCCCGGATGCCGTCGGAGTAGTCGTTCGAGTAGTTCGTCCCCACCTGGATGGCGAGCGAGACGAGCAGGGCGAGCAGGGCGCGCCACCAAACGACCCGCCCCGCCGCGTGGGCGACGGCCACGCCGACCGCGACGGGGACGACGGCGGCGGGCAGCGTGCGGGGCCGGGCCGCCGCGACCCAGTCCCGGAGGGTCGCCCTGCGACCCCCCTCGGCGCCTGGGCCGGCCGCGCCGGGAGCCTCGGCCGGTCCGGACGGACCGGCTCCGACGCTCACGGACGCCTCGGGAAGCGGGAGAAGTCCGGCGGGCGGCGCTCGAGGTAGGCGTTCCTCCCTTCCTGGCCCTCCTCGCTCATGTAGAACAGCATCGTCGCGTCCCCGGCGAGCTGCTGGACCCCGGCGAGGCCGTCCTCGGCGGCGTTGAACCCCGCCTTCAGCATCCTCAGGGCGATCGGCGAGAGGGCGAGCATCTCTCGGCACCACGCGACGGTCTCGGCCTCGAGGCGCTCGAGGGGGACGACGGCGTTGACGAGGCCCATCTCGAGCGCTCGTGCTGCGTCGTACTGCCGGCAGAGGAACCAGACCTCCTTCGCCCGCCTCGTCCCGATGGTCCGGGCGAGCAGCCCGGCCCCGAAGCCGGCGTCGAAGCTGCCGACCCGGGGCCCCGTCTGGCCGAACCGGGCGTTCTCGGCGGCGATGGTCAGGTCGCAGACGAGCTGGAGCACCTGCCCCCCGCCGATCGCGTAGCCCGCGACCATCGCGACCACCGGCTTCGGCAGGCGGCGGATCTGCATCTGCAGGTCGAGGACGTTGAGCCGCCCCACTCCGGACCGGGCGAGCTCGTCGTCCCCGAGATAGCCGTCCTCCCCCCGGACGCGCTGGTCGCCGCCCGAGCAGAACGCGAGCTCGCCCTGGCCGGTGAGGATGACGACGCCGACCCCAGGGTCGTCCCGGGCGACCGAGAACGCCGAGGAGAGCTCCTCGACCGTCTGGGG
>JAJYNS010000095.1:6224-27296 GCA_021786195.1 Actinomycetes bacterium
CCCGTCGAGGTCCTCCCCGGCTTCGACGAGGACTCGGTCGCCGAGGCGGCGCTTCGCCGGGGCGCGACGCTCGTCTCGCTGGTGCCGACTGCGCTCCGGCGTCTCGGCCCCGCGGCGGACGCCTACCGCTGGGTGGTCCTCGGGGGATCTGCGCCCCCCCGGCAGAGGGCGGCGAACGTCGTGGCGACCTACGGCTCGACCGAGACCGGCAGCGGCGTCGTCTACGACGGCGTCCCCCTCGACGGCGTCGAGGTCCGGGTCGGCGCGTCGGGGGAGGTCGAGCTGAGAGGGCCGATGCTGCTGCGCGCCTACCGGGACGGCCGGGACCCCAGGCGCGACGGGGGGTGGCTGCCGACGGGCGACGCGGGGGAGATCCGTCCCGACGGCACCCTCGCCGTGCACGGGCGGCTCGACGAGATGATCGTCACCGGCGGCGAGAACGTCTGGCCGGAGCAGGTCGAGGCGGCCCTCCGCAAGCACGCCGGGGTGCTCGAGGTGGGGGTG
Source organism: Actinomycetes bacterium (assembly GCA_021786195.1). Taxonomy (GTDB): domain Bacteria; phylum Actinomycetota; class Acidimicrobiia; order Acidimicrobiales; family Bog-793; genus JAKAOD01. The sequence goes on from JAJYNS010000095.1 coordinate 6,729, forward strand.
GCCGGCCTGCCCGACCCCGAGTGGGGGGAGCGGGTGGCCGCGTGGGTGGTCCCTCGTCCGGACGCCTCCGTGCCGAGCCTCGAGGAGCTGCGCGAGCTCGTCTCCGCCGAGGTCGGGCGCTGGGCGGCACCGCGCGAGCTCGCCCTCGTCGCCGGGCTGCCGCGCACCCCCATCGGGAAGCTGCGCCGGAAGGACCTCCCCGGCCTCCCCGTCCTCGCGAGGTCGCTCAGGTGAACCGGCTCGCGCACGAGACCAGCCCCTACCTGCGCCAGCACGCGGAGAACCCCGTCGACTGGTACCCCTGGGGCCCCGAGGCTCTGGCGGAGGCTGGCCGGAGGGACGTCCCCTTGCTCGTCTCGATCGGCTACTCGGCCTGCCACTGGTGCCACGTGATGGCGCACGAGTCCTTCGAGGACGAGCAGACCGCCCGCCTGCTCAACGAGCGGTTCGTCGCCGTCAAGGTCGACCGGGAGGAGCGGCCGGACGTCGACGCCGTCTACCTGGAGGCCGTCCAGGCGCTGAACGACGGGCGCGCCGGCTGGCCCCTCACGGCCTTCGCGACCCCGGACGGGCGGCCCTTCTTCGGCGGGACCTACTTCCCGCCCGAGCCTCGCCACGGCATGCCCGCCTTCCGGGCCGTCCTCGAGGCGGTCGCCGAGGCGTGGGCGAGCCGCAGGCACGAGGTCCTCGATCAGGCCGACGGGCTCACGGAGGCGGTCGCGGCGCGACTCGGCCCCCCGCCGGCCGGGGAAGACGGCGACGGGGGCGGAGCGGCGGAGCCGGAGAAGGCTTCGGCAGGTCGCGCAGCGGGCGGCCACCGGACGGCGGTGGACGCCGGCAGCCTCCTCGACGAGGCGCTCGCCCGCATCCGCGCGCTCTACGACGGCGAGCACGGCGGGATCGGCACCGCGCCGAAGTTCCCTCAGGCGCCAGTCATCGAGCTCCTCCTGCGGGCCCACGTCGCCGGACGCCCCGGGGCGCTCGAGATGGCCGCCTCGACGCTCGAGCACATGGCCGCAGGGGGCATCTACGACCACCTCGGGGGAGGCTTCGCCCGGTACTCGACCGACGCCGCCTGGCAGATCCCCCACTTCGAGAAGATGCTCTACGACCAGGCGCTCCTCGCCCGAACCTACCTGCACGCCTGGCAGCTCACCGGGCGCGAAGGGTTCCGGCGGGTGCTCGACGAGACCCTCGGCTACCTCCTCCGGGACCTGAGCGACCCCTCCGGGGGGCTGTGCTCCTCGGAGGACGCAGACTCCGAAGGCGCAGAGGGTCGCTTCTACACCTGGACGCCCGCCGAGCTCGAGGAGGTGCTCGGGCCGGGAGACGCCGCGCTCCTCGGCCGGTACTACGGCGTCACTCGGGAGGGCAACTTCGAGGGCGGGCGCAGCGTCCTGCACCGCGAGCCCGGCGGCGAGGAACCCGGCGAGGAGCTCGAGGCGGCTCGCCGCCGCCTGCTCGAGGCGCGCTCGCGGCGGGTCCGGCCGGGACTGGACGACAAGGTGCTGACCGAATGGAACGCGATGGCTGCGGCGACCCTCGCCGAGGCGGCCGCCGCCACGGGCACGCCGGCATGGGCGCAGGCGGCGGCCGAGGTCGCCGAGCACCTCTTCGCCCGGCTTCGGCGGGCAGACGGCCGCTGGATGCGCTCTTGGCGGTCCGGGCGGATCGCGCACCTCGCCGTGGCGGGCGACTACGCGTGGCTCGTCGAGTGCGCGACCCGCCTCGCTGAGTGCACCGGTGGGGCTCGCTGGATCGAACGGGCCGCCGAGGCCGCCTCGGGCCTCGTCGAGCTCTTCTCCGCCCCCGACGGCGGCTGGTACACGACCGGTGCCGACGCCGAGGCGCTCGTCGTCCGCCCCCGAGAGCTCTTCGACGGCGCCCTCCCCTCGGGCGGGTCGGTCGCGGCCCTCGCCCTCGCCCGCCTCGGCGCGCTCAGCGGCGATCGGGCATGCACCGAGCGGGCCGAGGCGACCCTCGCCGCGGCCGCCAGGGCCCTGCGGGCGGCGCCGCTCGCGTTCCCCCATCTTCTCCAGGCGGCGCTGCTGCTCGAGGACGGCCCGGTCGAGGTCGTCGCCGGGAGGGCGGTCGAGCCGACCGTGGTTGCCTCGATCCAGTCCCGCTACCTCCCCGAGGTCGTCCTCGCCTGGGGCGAGCCGACCGCAAGCCCGCTGTGGTCCGGGCGGGACCTGGCCGGCGACGCCTCGGTCTACGTCTGCCGGCGGGGCGCCTGCCGCCTCCCGGTCCAGGGCGGCGAGGCGGTGCTCGCCGAGCTCCACTCGGCGCTCGGCAGGGCGGCCTGAGCGTGGCCGAGCGCGCGCGCGTCCGGGCGCCCAGGCGCCTGCACAGGACCGGTCTCGACCGGACACCGGGACGGCGCCTGCGCTGCGCCGTGCTCGCCGCCACGGCGGGCGAGTGGGCGGGCGTCGACCTGGCCTCCGGCGGCTTCCTCCGCTCGAGACCGCTCGGAGAGGGGCTCCGCGCAGGGTGGGAAGGGCGGGGGGACCCGCTCGACGTGGCGCTGGTCGAGATCGGCGAGGACCTCGAGCCTCCGGACCCTGCCCGGCCGGAGGCCGTCGCCCTCGCCGGCGCGCCCGAGCGCATCGGGCGGCTGGCGCGAAGGAGCCGGCAGCGACTGCTCCGCCAGCTCGCCACCCCCGAGCAGCCCGGTGCGGGCGTGCTCGGCAGCCGGGGCCCCTCGATCGCCTACGTCGACTGCGACCTCGCCTCCCCCTCGGTCGCGCTGCTCGCCGTCTCTCGACGCGAGCTCAGCTGCCGGCTCGACGCGAGCGGGCGGCCGCGCTGTGAGTTCTCCTGGGCCGGCTACCGCAACTCTCTGCCGCTCCTCGACCCCCGAGCCCTCGGCGCGCTCTCCGAGGCGGGCCAGGCCGCCCTCGACGCGGCCGCCCTCTCCCGGGCGGTCGGCGGCAAGCCTGGCTACGTGCTCGTGGGCCTGACCGCCGTCCGAGACGGCCATGCGCCGAAGGCGGTGCTGTCGATCCTCCCGCGCTAGCCGCCCGAGGCGGCGACTACGCCGGCAGCGAGGCGGCGGCGAGGTCCTCGGCCATCGCCCAGCCGAACGCGACGAGGACGTCGCGCCGGTCGGCATCGAGGGGCGAGAAGAGCTCCGCGAGCTCGCCCGCCTCGGGCGCCTCGTACGGCGAGTAGTCGAGCAGGCAGCAGGGCCCGCCGTCCCCTCGCACGACGAAGGCTCGGTCGTCGAGCTGGCCCTCGTGGCCGAAGCGCTTCGCCAACCGCCGTCCCCAGGCGCGTTCCTCCCCGGTCGCCCGATGGCCGGGACGCGGCACGACCTCGTGCAGCCCCGCATAGGCGCGGAACGCCGTCGGGGAGTCCATGCGCGTGCCGACGAGGACGTCCTCGTCGGGGAAGGCGAGCACCGCCCTCCGGTACAGATCGCGCATCACTGCGCGCAGCGCCGGCTCCGCGGAGGCGGCGCGATCGAAGGAGGCGACCCCGACGAGCAGGCTCGGCGTGCCCCCGATCCGCTCGAGGGTGCTGAAGGCGAAGCCGCAGAGCCGGCCCTCGTCGCGGGCCTGTGTGACGAGCACCCACTCCTCGCGCTGCTTCGAGAGCAGGCCGACCTCGAAGCCGGCGGAGAGATCCGTGCAGAGATCGGCCATCTCTGCGAGCTCGGAGTCGCTGAGCGCTGTGCAGTCCTTGGTCGCGACGTCGATCACCTTGACACTGACCCCTTGCGTGTGCCTGCTCTGTCCGCCGCGCCCTCGCCGAGGGCGCGAGGTAAGGTGCTCGCCAGCCGCCCGGGAACTCTCGGGGCACGCGCAGTCGTTGCACCGCCCGTCGGCGCTCCCGCGGCACGAGACCGAGCTCTATTGTACGGGACCGCCCGGCACCCCTGCCAAGCGGTCGGCCGGCTCAGCCGACGGCGTTGGCCCCGAGCAGCTCTTTCAGCGCGCCGACGAAGCCGTTGCGCGGGTCGACGTTGAACTCCGCGGGGAGCCTGAGCACCTTCTCGCCGAGCCTGACGTGCACCGGCACGGAGCCGGGGTGCTCGACGACGAGCTCGCGCAGGCGGCGGACGAGGGACTCGGTGAGCGAGCCGACCGGGACGCTCACCTCGATCGGCGTGCCCACGCCGTCCGGCTCGAGCTGCTGGCGGCGGATCTCCGAGCAGACGAGCTTCGGCTGGTCGTCCCTCAGGTCGAGGCGTCCCCGGACGAGGACCACGGCGTCCTCGACGAGCGCCCCGCCGTGCTCTTGCATCACCTTCGGGAAGACGAACGCCTCGATCGCCGCCTCGAGGTCCTCGAGCACGAAGGTCGCCATGAGCTCGCCGCGCTTGGTGTAGCGACGGGACAGGCCCGTCACGACACCGCCCACGACCCGTGTGCCGCCCTCGCCGGCGGCCCCCGCCGGGGAGGGGTCGACCGGGCCGGTCGCCTGGTCGAGCAGCTCCCGGATCGACACCTCCGTGAGCCTGCGCAGCGCCGACTCGACGCCGAGCAGCGGGTGGTCGCTCACGTAGAGCCCGAGCATCTCCTTCTCGAGGGCGAGGCGCTCGGACTTGTCGAACTCCAGGTCCGGGATGGCGACCCGAGCGCCTGCGAAGCGCCCGGCGGAGGACTCGGGGCCCTCGGGCTCGAGGAGGGAGAAGAGCGTCGAGATCCCCTGCTCCTCCTCGCGCCGGCGCGTCAGCACACGGTCGATGACCTCGTCGAACACGAGGCAGAGGCCCTTGCGGGGGTGGCCGACGGAGTCGAACGCCCCCGCCTTGATCAAGGACTCGACGGTGCGCTTGTTGAGGACCGCGGGATCGACCCGGCTGCAGAAGTCGTAGAAGTCGGCGAAGGGGCCGCCCCGCTCCCGCTCGGCGACGATCATCGACACGAGCCCTTCGCCGACGTTGCGGATCGCGGACAGACCGAAGGTGATCGAGCCCGGCCCGGCCTCGCCGGGGGCCGGGGGGCGGGCCGTGAAGTTGGATGCCGAGACGTTCACGTCCGGGACCTGGACGGCGATGCCGAGCGTCCGGCACTCGGAGAGGTAGACGGCTGTCTTGTCCTTGTCGTCCTTCACCGAGGACAGCAGCGCCGCGAGGTACTCGACGGGGTAGTTCGCCTTCAGCCAGGCCGTCTGGTACGCGACGAGGCCGTAGCCGTAGGAGTGCGACTTGTTGAAGGCGTAGTCGGCGAAAGGCTCGATGATGTCGAACAGCTGGGTGCCGATCTTCTCCCCGTAGCCCTGCTCGGCACAGCCCGCCACGAACTTCTCGCGCTCGGCCTGCATGATCGACCGGCTCTTCTTGCCGGCAGCCTTGCGGAGGTTGTCCGCCTCCTCGAGGGAGTAGCCGGCGAAGCGCTGGGCGACGCGCATCATCGACTCCTGGTAGATCATCAGCCCGTAGGTGTCCGCCAGGATCGGCTCGAGCTCAGGATGCAGGTAGGTGACGGGCTTTCGCCCGTTCTTGCGGTCCGCGTAGTCGCGGTGCATGTTCGCCGCCATCGGGCCGGGGCGGTAGAGGGCGACGAGGGCGGCGACGTCGTCGAAGCTCGTCGGGGCGAGCGAGCGCATCAGGGACCGCATCGGCCCGCCCTCCAGCTGGAACACGCCGATCGAGTCGCCCTCGCGCAGCATCGCGAAGGTCTTCTCGTCGTCGAGAGGGATCGCGTCGATGTCGGGCCTGGTCCCCTCCCGCTCCTCGACGAGGTCGAGCGCCCGCTCGATCACCGAGAGGTTGCGCAAGCCGAGGAAGTCCATCTTCAGCAGGCCGAGCTCCTCGACCCCGTGCATCTCGTACTGCGTGACGATCGGGGCGTCGGCCGGATCGCCGCCCGGCTCGGGCTTGCGCTGGATCGGCAGGTACTCGGTGAGCGGCTCGTGGGTGATGACGACGGCCGCGGCGTGGATGCCGTCCTGGCGTCGCAGGCCCTCGAGGCCCTTGGCGACGTCGATCACCTTTCGGGCGTCGGCGTCGGCCTCGTACATCTCGCGCAGGCCCGACGCCGCGGCGTAGCCGTCCTCGTAGCCCTCGGCCCGCTCCAGGCAGGCAGAAAGGGGCGTGTCCCGACCCATCACGAGCGGAGGCATCGCCTTGGCCACACGGTCACCGAGCGAGTAAGGGAAACCGAGCACCCTCGCCGCGTCCCGCACGGCGGCTCGCGCCTTGATCGTCGAGAAGGTCACGATCTGGGCGACCCGGTCCCACCCGTAGCGCTCGGAGGCGTAGCGGATCATCTCGCCTCGGAAGCGCTCGTCGAAGTCCATGTCGATGTCGGGCATCTGCTTGCGGCCCGGGTTGAGGAAACGCTCGAAGATCAGGTCGTAGCGGATCGGGTCGAGGTCGACGATGCGCAGGCAGTAGGCGACGCAGCAGCCCGCTGCGGAGCCCCGGCCGGGACCGACCCGGATGCCCGCCTCCCGCGCGTGGCGGATGAGGTCCCAGACGACGAGGAAGTAGGCGGAGAACCCCATCGACTCGATCACGCCGAGCTCGTAGTCGATCCGCCCTGCGACCTCCTCGGGCAGCGGCCTCCCGTAGCGCTCGGCGGCGCCCTCGAGGGTGAGGTGACGGAGGTACCCCGTCGCCGACTCCTCGTAGGTCGCAGCGCGGAACTCCTCCGGGACGGGGAAGCGCGGCAGCGCGGGCTTGCCGAGCTCGATCTCGACCTGGGCCCGCTCGGCGATCCACAAGGTGTTGTCGCACGCCTCAGGAAGCTCGGAAAACAGCGCCCGCATCTCGGCGGCCGACTTCAGGTAGTGCTCCTCGCCGTCGAACTTGAACCGCTTCGGGTCGTCGATCGTGGCCCCTGTCTGCACGCACAGCAGCGCGTCGTGGGCTACCGCGTCCTCCCTCCGGCAGTAGTGGCTGTCGTTGGTCGCAAGCAGCGGCGCGCCGATGGAGCGGGCGATGTCGACGAGCTGGGGGTTCGTCCGCCGCTGCTCCTCGAGGCCGTGGTCCTGCAGCTCGACGAAGAGGTTGTCGCGCCCGAAGATGTCCTGCAGCCGGCCGGCGAGCCGCCGCGCCTCGTCGACCCGGCCGGCGAGCAGCGCCTGGACGACGACGCCGCCGAGGCAGCCGGTGGTCGCGATCAGGCCCTCGTGGTAGCGCTCGAGGAGCTCCCAGTCCGCCCGGGGCTTGTAGTAGTAGCCGGTGAGGAACGCCTCGGACGAGAGCTTCATCAGGTTCCTGTAGCCCTCGGTCGTCTCGGCGAGGATCGTCAGGTGGTAGTAGAGCTTCTCGCCCCGCTCGCCCTCGCCGCCGGTGTCGTCGAGCCGCCCCCTGCGCACCGGTCGCTCGAAGCGCGAGCCACCCGACATGTAGGCCTCGATGCCGATGACCGGCTTGATGCCCCCCTCCCGGCAGGCCTTGTAGAAGTCGAGGACCCCGTACATGTTGCCGTGGTCGGTGATGGCGAGCGCCGGCTGGCCGTCGGCGGCCGCGGCGGCGACGACCTCGCCGATGCGCGACGCCCCGTCGAGCATCGAGAACTCGGTGTGCTGGTGGAGGTGGGCGAACGACCTCGCCGTACGCGTCCCTCCGGGCCCAGCCATCGCGTCCTCCACAGCTCGTCCACACGCGCCGTCCACCGCTGTGGACGAACTACAGCCCTGTCATTCGTCCGCCCGGCACGATAGCGCGCGCCGAGCTCGTGCCGTCACAGGTAGGGACCGGCGCGCCCCTGCGGCTCGGCCGCCGAGCCGGCGGGGAGGCTCCGGCGGCGCATCTCCTCGAACTGGGCCCTCGCCGCCACCTGCTGGGCGAACAGCGCCGCCTGGATCCCGTGGAACAGCCCTTCGAGCCACCCGACGAGTTGGGCCTGGGCGAGCCGGATCTCGGCGTCGCTCGGCTCGTCGGAGGAGAAGGGCAGCGCCAGCCGGTCGAGCTCCTCGACGAGGTCGGGGGAGAGCCCGTCGGCCAGCTCGCGGACCGAGCTCTCGTAGATCTCCTTCATGCGCTGCCGGCTCGTCGGGTCCAGCGGCGCCTGGCGCACCTCCTCGAGCAGCTGCCGGATCATCGACCCGACGCGCATGACCTTCGCCGGCTGCTCGATCGACTCGGCGTTCACCTGCGACGTGGCGTCGCTCACGCCGGCCTCGCCACCGCCCTCGGGCGCCTGGCGCCCGTCGCCGGTCCTCCGCTCGATCGAGGGGACACCGGCGTCTTCGTGCTCGCTCATGGACCGATTCTTACCCAGCGGCGATGCGGACGCTGCCAGCCGGGGCGGCCCCGTGGCCTGCAGGCCGCGAGGGGGCCGGGCCCGCGCGAGCCGCTCAGGCGCCGGTGACCCGGCGCAGGTCCTCGAGGGAGAGCTCCGCGGTCACCTCCCCGCCGCAGCGGTCGCAGTGAGCCGTGTGCCGCCAGGATCTCAGCAGGCGGGTGCCCGAGGAGTCGAGGTACACGACGAACGCCTCCGAGTCGGGGTCGAGCGCCAGGTGGCTGTAGCTCCGCCACTGGGTCGCGACCGACGAGGACATCCGGGGGCCCTTGAGCACCCGGCAGAACCGGTGCCGGGCGGGATCGAACAGCCAGGTGCTGTGGCAGGACTCGAGCACGACGTACTCGGGTGAGTCGACCGCGGCGGCCAGCAGGTGCGGCGCCGTGCGCAGCGAGGCCGAGCCGACCTCGCGCCGCCCGCCGGAGCGGGAATGGAACAGCTCGCGTACATCCACGGACCCGATCATGCCTGCCCCCTGCGACGACCCCGACACGGGCGCATTGCAGTCTCGTGAATATCGCGACGACCGCGGCGCGCCGCCGGGCTGCGGCCGGCCCGTGCAGCGCGGCCGGCCTGCTCCGGCGGAGCGCAGTCCGGCCGCCGACCTTTCGCCCGGGTCAGACGAGCGGCCAGGGGTACGGCCGGCGGTCGCCCTCGGGCTCGGGGAAGCGGGGGCGCTCGAGGAGGCGCCGGGCACGGGCGACGAGGCTCGCCACCTCGGCCTGCTCGAGGAGCGCGCCGAGCCTGGGCGGCACCTCTCGCTGGAGCTGCTCGCAACCGGAGAGCACGGCCTCGGGCAGCTGCTCGCCGGCGAAGTCCCACATCACGGTCCTCAGCTTCGGCGCCCGGTGGAAGCACAGCCCGTTATCGATGCCCCAGACGTGCCGCTCGGCGTCGAGCAGGAGGTGGCCGCCCTTTCGGTCGGCGTTGTTCGCGAGCAGGTCGAAGCCCGCGACGAGCCGGAGGGCGTCTCGGAGCTCGGGGTCCTCGACCAGGCTGAAGTAGTGCTGTTCGAAGTCGGCCTCGACGAAGCGCTGGAGCGAGCCCGGCCCGAACGGCGCGTCGGCGCGCAGCACCGTCTCGGGGACGACCGAGAGCTCGAGCGCCGAGGAGAGCTCGTAGGCCGCCACCTCGCGCCGGTACAGGCCGTCGGGGAAGTCGGCGAGCGGCCGCTCGCCTGCGGCCGGCTTGTAGATCGCCCGCTCGCTCCGCCCGCCGAGGCGCACGACAGCGAGCAGCGTCACGTTGGAGCTCCAGGGCATGCGCCCCTCGACCTCGACCTCGCCCGCCTCCAGCAGCTCGAGCCACCCTGGACCGGCCATGCTCGGGCCGGTCAGGTGAGCGGCGGGTGATGCCCGTTGGTCCTCGGGCACGTGTGCCCCCTCGGGTCGAGCGGGTACCCGCACAGCGGGCAGGGCGGCCTCCCGGCCTGGACGAGCCTTACGCCGCGCACCGCGAGCGCCGCCGCCTGCTCGCGGGTCATCGACAGGCTCGCCTCGTCGCCCGGCGGCTCGTCCTCCCCGACGAGCTCCTCGGCGAGGACGACGACCCGGTCCCCGGCGGCGTCGTAGGAGACCGCCAGGGTGCCGACGGTGAACTCCGGCTCGTTGAACTCCTCGAGCTCGAGCCCCTCCTCGTCGACCTCGATCGGCCCGGCAAGCCCTCTCAGGAGCCTCCCGAGGTGCGCCGCCAACGCGCCGACCTGCTGCTTCTCGAGCTTGAGCGTGACGAGCGAGCTCCCCTGGCGGGCCTGGATCAAGAAGACCCTCGAGCCCACGGGTCCGGTCGTCCCGACCGTGACCTTGTCGGGCGAGTCGAGCTCGTAGGAGACGCTCACCTCGTCCTCGACCCGTCCCTCCCCCGCCCCGGTGCCCCCGAGCCGTCGAGACCGAGCGAGGCGAGGTCGCCGGTGGAGTTCAGCGCGAGCACGACCGGGCCGGCCGGGCCGTACGCGACGACGCTCACCGAGCAGGGCGACACCGTCGTCCGGTGCAGCAGGTCGAGCGGCGCGCCGAGGGCCTCGCCGACCGCGACCTTGATCGGGTCGGCATGGGACACCGCCACGACGACCTCGCCGCGGTGCTTGGCGACCAGCCGCTCGACCGTCGCCGCGACCCGGGCCCGCAGCTCGGCGAAGGACTCGCCTGAGGGGAACCGGAAGCCGGAGGGGTGCCGCTGCACGGCCTCCCACTCGGGGCGGCGACGGAGCGAGGCGAGCTCCTCGCCCGTCCAGGCGCCGAAGTCGCACTCGAGCAGCCCCCGCTCGGTCTGCACCGGCAGGCCGAGCGCTCGGGCCACCACCTCGGCCGTCTCTCGGGCGCGCTCGAGCGGCGAGGAGTACACGGCCCGCACCGCCGGGAGGGCGGCCAGGCGCGCCCCGGCCCGCTCCGCCTCGGCGCGGCCCTGCTCGGCGAGATGGAGGCCTCTGGCCCGTCCGGGAAGCACCTTTCCCGTCGTCGGCGTCGTGCCGTGGCGGACGAAGCACACGACGGTCGGACGCGCCGCGGCCCGGCTGCTCGGAGACATCTCGCCCAACGTAGCGTGGCCGCCATGCGACGACCGCCGCGCAGGTTCGAGCCGCGCACGATCGTGTCAGGGGCGGGCGAGCCGGGGGCGAAGGAGCGGCGACAACGGCTTGCCGGGCTGTCGAACAGGGTGGTCGACTGCCGCCTTTGCCCGCGCCTTGTCTCCTGGCGCGAGGAGGTGGCGAGGAGCCGGCGCGCGATCGCCTCCGGTGAGCGCTACTGGGCTCGGCCGCTGCCCGGGTTCGGGGACCCCGAGGCCCGCCTCGTCGTCGTCGGCCTCGCCCCCGCGGCCCACGGGGGCAACCGCACCGGGAGGATGTTCACCGGTGACCGGTCCGGCGACTTCCTCTTCTCGGCGCTCCACCGGGCCGGCTACGCCAACAGGCCGGAGAGCACCGCCCTCGGCGACGGGCTGGAGCTCTCGGGCGCCTACGTCACCGCCGCGGTCCGCTGCGCGCCGCCGGCCAACCGGCCCCTGCCCGAAGAGCGCGAGCGCTGCGCGCCCTTCCTCGCCGAGGAGCTCGAGCTGCTGAGCGACGCTCGGGTGCTCCTCGCGCTCGGGTCCTTCGCCCTCGACGCCCTCTGGCGCCTGCCCGTCGTCTCCGGCGGCGTCACCGGCCGCAGGCCCCGCTTCGCGCACGGCGCCGAGCTGGCGCTCGCGCCAACCGGTCCCGGGCGGCCCGGGAGAGCCCTCCTCTGCTCCTACCACCCGAGCCAGCGCAACGTCTTCACCGGCCTTTTGACGGCGGAGATGTTCGATGCGCTGCTGGTGCGGGCCCGCGAGCTCAGCTCGGGCTGAGGCGGCCGATCAGCCGGCCGTCACCGCGATCCGCCCTCGCCCGCCGGCCCTCGGGGCGCGCCGACGGCTCGCTCGCGAGAGCCTGGCGAGCAGGGGCAGCACGCCAGGGTCGTCCTCGACCGACCGGCGCTCGAGCGCACCCGAGCCGACCATCTCCTCGACGAGCTTCGCCCCCCGCTCGCTGCGGACGATGGCGAGCGTCCAGTCGCCGAAGGCCCCGATCCCCCCGGCGGAGACGTCGGCGTGCTCGGCGGCGAAGTCCGGGCACTGCAGGCAGCCCTCCCGAGTCCAGTGCCGGGCCTCGCTCAGCGGGACCTCGTGATAGGCGCCGTCGCGAGTCCACAGCTGGAAAACGCCCTTGATGTTCATCTTCTCTATGTCGGGCCGGGCGAGGCCACAGCGCTGCTCGAACAGCTCGGGGAAGATCGCGTCGTCGAAGGTCTTCGAGCAAAGAAGGCCGATCGTGAGCTGGAACCGCCTGGCCACCTTCCCCGCTCGCCGGGCGGACATCGCGCCCGGCGCCGAGGACTGGCAGCCCATCCCGACGAGGGCGAGCCGCTCGGCCCCGCCGGCGAGCGCCTCGGCGTAGGCGAGCGTGTTGGCCGAGTAGGTGTAGCGGGAGCCCGCCGCCGCCAGGACCTCTGCACGGTTGCGCGCCACCCCGGGGATGGCCTTCCAGCTCGTCCCGTCCCCCTCGAGGTAGGAGACGAGCGCCGCGTCCACCACGTCGTGCTCGAGCGCCCAGACGAGCATGGCGGAGACGGCGCCGCCGTCCTGGCCGGCGGCAAGCAGCTCGGGGTCGGTCGCCCGGAGCAGCACGGTTTCCCTCGCGATCCCCGAGACCTCCTCCTCGGCTCGGGCCCGGCCGAAGAGGTGCTCGTCGATCTCGACCTCCCAGTCCCGGAACCGGGGGCAGGCCCTCGTGCACAGCGTGCAGCCCCGCTGCCCGTGGGTGCAGTCGTCGGGGCCCCCGTCCTCGAGCACGTGGTAGGGGCGGTAGCGGCCGTCCGAGTCGTCGTAGCCGAGGACGTCGTAGGGGCAGGCGATCACGCAGGCCGCGCAGCCGGTGCAGGCGCCAGAGGTGACGACCTCGCGGAACAGCTCCGCCCACTGGGGTTTGTCGGGAGGCACCCGGGCTACGCCCCCACCGCCTCGAGGACCTTGGCGGCGTGCCCGTCGGCCCTCACGTTGTACCAGGCCTGCTCGATCCGGCCGTCCGGGCCGATGAGGAAGGTCGAGCGGATCACGCCGGTCGAGGTCCTCCCGTAGAGGGTCTTCTCGCCCCAGGCGCCGTAGCGCTCCATGACCGCGTGGTCGGCGTCGGTCAGCAGGCGCAGCGTGAGGCCATGGCGCTCTCGAAAGCGCCGGTGGGAGGCCGCCGGGTCCGCCGACACGCCGAGCACGTCGACGCCGAGGCCGGAGAAGTCCGGAAGGCTGTCGTTGAACTGGCAGGCCTCCTTGGTGCACCCGGGCGTGTCGTCCTTCGGGTAGAAGTACACGACCACGCGCCGGCCCGCGAAGTCGGCGAGCGAGACGGGCTCGCCGTCCTGGTCCGGGAGCGTGAAGTCCGGAGCCTCGTCGCCCTTGGCAAGCCTCGCCACGCCGCCTCCTTGCGCTCCTTGCGCCCCTGCACCTGTGAGAACGAAGGCTAGCCCGGAAGGGATGACCGGAAGGAGCCCTCGAAGATGGCAGACTGGCTACATGAGCGCTGGTCTGTCCTTCGAGCAGCTCGGGATCGACCCGGCGCTCGCCGCGGCGCTGAGGGCGTCGGGGATCGACAGGCCGTTCCCGATCCAGCACCTCACGATCCCCGACGCGCTCGCCGGGCGCGACGTGTGCGGCAAGGCGAAGACGGGCTCGGGAAAGACGCTCGCCTTTGGCCTGCCGCTGCTGATGCGCACCCCCCGCTCCGCGCCGGGTCGGCCCGCCTCCCTCGTGCTCGTCCCGACCCGGGAGCTCGCGGTCCAGGTCACCACCGTGCTCAACCCGCTCGCGTCCTCGGTCGGTCGCCGCATCGGCGCCGTCTACGGCGGAGCCCACCTGGACCGCCAGATGCACCGGCTCCAGCGGGGGCTCGACGTCGTCGTCGCCACGCCTGGGCGGCTCATCGACGTGGTGGACCGCGGCGCCGCCGACCTCTCCGCGGTCGAGACGCTGGTCGTCGACGAGGCCGACCGCATGGCGGACATGGGCTTCATGCCCCAGGTCGAGTGGCTCCTGCGCCACATGCCCGACAGGCGTCAGACGCTCCTTTTCTCCGCGACGCTCGACTCGGCCGTCGACCGGCTCGTCCGCCGTCACCTGGCCGACCCGGTCTTCCACGAGGTCCGATCGAGCCAGGTGACCGTCGACCAGATGGAGCACCTCTTCCTCAAGGTCCACCAGCTCGACAAGGCACGAGTCGCGGCGGCGATCGCCGAAGGCGCCGGCAAGACGCTCGTCTTCGTGCGCACCAAGCGGGGAGCGGACCGGCTCTCCTCGGAGCTCCGGCAGCTTGGGACGCGAGCCGGCGCGATCCACGGCGACCTCCACCAGGGCATGCGCGAGCGCGCCCTCGCCGAGTTCACCTCCGGCAAGGTCGGCGTCCTCGTCGCGACCGACGTCGCGGCGCGAGGGCTCGACATCGAGGGCGTCGACGTCGTCCTGCACTATGACCCTGCGGAGGACCCCAAGGCGTACCTGCACCGCTCCGGGCGGACCGCCCGAGCCGGAGAGAGCGGGATCGCCGTGACGCTCGCGCTGTGGAACGAGGAGCTCGCCGTCGAGCAGCTCCAGCGCCGTCTCGGCCTCCCCCGAGGGGTCGTCGAGGTGTTCTCGAACGACCCCAGGCTGCGCGACCTGCCGGGCTGGCTCGCCAACCGAGCCGCCGCCGTCGGCACCGCCCGGTGAGCCCCGGGGAGGGTCGCGCCGGGAGCCGGCTCTACCTCCGCCAGCTCCTCTCGGGTCGGGACTTCGCCCGCGAGGACGCCGTCGCGCGCCAGATGGTGAACTTCGCCTACGCGATCGGGGACCGGGAGCGCGGCGAGGCGATCCTCGTCGATCCCGCGTACTCCCCGGGCGAGATCCTCGAGCTCGTCGCAGGCGACGGCCTGCGCGTCGTCGGCGTCCTGCTCACCCACTACCACGCCGACCACGCCGGCGGACCGCTCTTCGGCGCCCGGGTCGCCGGCGTGGCCGAGCTGCTCGGGCTGGTGAGCGTCCCGGTCCACGTCCAGCGCGACGAGGTCCCTTTCGTCGAGGCGACCACCGGGCTCGGTCCGGGCGAGCTCGTCGCCCACCTCCCCGGCGACACGCTCGAGGTCGGCGAGCTCCGGGTGCAGCTCGTCCACACGCCCGGGCACACCCCCGGCAGCCAGTGCCTGCTCGTCGAGGAACGGCTCGTCACCGGCGACACCCTGTTCCTCGAGGGATGCGGACGCACCGACCTGCCGGGAGGGGACGCCGGCGCGCTGTACGAGAGCATCGTCCAGCGGATCGGCGCGCTGCCCGACGGGACCCTCGTGCTTCCCGGCCACGCCTACTCGCCGGCGCCGAGCGCCGAGCTCGGCGCCCTGCGCAGGACGAACCCCGTGCTCGTGCCCAGGGCGCGGGCCGAGTGGCTCGCCGCCTTCGGCTGATCGCGGACCGTCCCCGGGCGCGCGGCCTCAGCCAGCCCTGTGCCTGCGCAGACCGGACTCGAGCCGGGCGAGCACCTCCTCGAGCACCGGGCGGGGCGTCGCGAAGTTCAGGCGCGCGTGGCCCCGGCCGGCGGGACCGAACTCCGGACCCGGTGAGAGGGCGATCCCGGCGCGCTCCCTGAGCCACGCCGCGGGGTCCTCGCCGAGCCCCGTCGCGGAGAGGTCGAGCCATGCGAGGTAGGTGCCCTCCGGGGGGAAGTGGCGCACCTCGCCAAGATGCTCCCGGACGAACCCGGCGACGAGGTCGCGGTTGCCGGCAAGCCTCTCGATCACGGCCTCGAGCCACGCGGAGCCGTGCTCCCAGGCGGCGACCGAGGCCAGCATCCCCGGCACGGACACGCCCCCCCGGGCGTGGGGCGGGAAGCGCTCGAAGCGCTCCTTCAACGCGGCGGACCCGAAGGCCGCGACGGCGCAGCGGAGGCCGGCGGTGTTGAAGGACTTGCTCGCCGAGAAGAACGAGACGCAGCGGGCGGCAACCTCGGCCGAGCGTCCCGCCATCGCGAGGTGGACGGCTCCGGGGAGGGCGAGGTCTGCGTGGATCTCGTCGGAGAGCACGAGGAGGTCCTCCTCACAGGCCAGCTGCGCAAGGAAGTCGAGCTCTCCCGGCTCGAGGCAGCGCCCCGTCGGGTTGTGGGGGTTGCACAGCAGGAGGCATCGCACCTTCTCCCGGCGCACCACCGCCGCGAGCCTGTCTCGGTCGAGCTCGTATCGGGACGCCCCGGGCAGCAGGTCGCAGGTGACCACCCGCCGACCGGTCTCCTCGACGGCAGCGAAGAAGGGCGGGTACGCCGGCGTGAGGAAGACGACCGCGTCGCCCGGCTCGGTCAGGGTGAGCAGCGCCAGGTAGATCGCCTGCACGACGTCGGACACCACCACGAGCTGCGCCGGATCGAGCTCGAGCCCGTGGCGCGCCAGCGCCCAGGAGCAATGGGCCGCTCGGACCGCGGCGTCGAGGCAACGGTCGGGGTAGCCGAGGTCGTCGGCGTCGAGCGCCGACCGGATCGCCGCAGTTACCTCCGGGGCGAGGGGGTAGTCCATGTCGGCGACCCATGCGGCGAGCACGCCCTCCCCGTGCCGGTGCCACTTCACCCCGCTCCGGCGTTGCAAGGCCGAGGCGTCGTAGCGCTCCAGGTCGAACTCCCCGCCAAGCTCCTCGCCCAACTCCGGCTCCTTCCTGCGGACGCCCGTCGATCATGCCCGCCAGCGCCTGCCCCAGGACGGGCTCCCTCGTGGCTCGGGCGGCTCGTGCGGGATCAGCGGCCTGCAAGGTCGACGAGGGCCAGCTCCAGGGTACGGCGGTCGGCGGCCACGCCCGATTCCGGACGGGCGATCCCGTTCAGGACCACGAAGCGCACGCCCTGCCGGTACTTCTTGTCCCTGAGCCAGCCCCGCTCGAGGTCGGCGAGCTCGAAGCTCGCCTGCACCGGCAGGCCGAGGCGCGCCAGGGCCCGCCGGTGGGCGATGACGGTCTCCTCGCCCACCCTCCCCTGCCGCCTGGCGAGGTACGCGGCCGCCATCATCCCGAGCGCCACCGCTTCGCCGTGGCGATCGGCCTCCCCGCCGATCAGGGGCTCGATCGCGTAGGCGAAGGTGTGGCCGTAGTGCAGGTGCGCCCGCTCGCCGTGCTCTCGCTCGTCCGCGGTCACGATCGCGGACTTGATCTCCGCCGAGCGGGCGGCGACCTCCGACAGTGCGTCGAGCTCGCCGGCCAGGATGCTGCCGGCTCGGTCGTAGAGGACCTCGAGGAGGGACTCGTCGGCGATGAGCGCGTGCTTCACCAGCTCCGCCAGCCCGGAGCGGAAGCCGCCGACCCGGTTGCCGGCGGCGAGGGCGACGTCGCTCACGACCACCACCGGCTGGTGGATGGTGCCGACGAGGTTCCTTCCCTGCGGGAGGTTGATCGCGTTCTTGCCGCCGATCGCGGAGTCCACCTGAGCGAGCAGGGTCGTGGGGACCAGGGCGAGGGGCATCCCCCGGTTGTAGGTTGCGGCCAGGAAGCCGGCCACGTCGCAGACCGGCTCGTCGCCCATCCCGACCACGAGATCGTGCTTGTGGGCGGCCCCCTCGGCCAGCTCGAAGGCGATCGACTCGATGCGCTCGAAGCTCTTCGAGGACTCCCCTTTCGGCACCGTGATCCTGGTCACCTTGGGAAACCTTCGTTCGAGGGAGCGCTCCACCTCGCCGAAGGCGGCGTCGGCCGTCTCGTCGGTCACGACGAAGGCCTGCTCGGCTTCGGGCATCGGGGGCAGGAGCGCGTCGAGGTGCGCCGCCAGCCCCGATCCCACGTGCACCTGGTAGGCACCGCCCACCGGGGCGACGAGGACGCTTCGCGTGCCGGCCGGGACCGTGGGGGGGGTGGTGACCTTGGAGATGATCTCCATCGCCACCACCTGCGGCCGGCGGCCGTCCGTGGGCACCCGGAGTACGGCGGCATCCTGGTACACCGGAAGGCGGCGCTCGTAGATCGTCCGCACGTCGGGGGCGTTCAGCAGCGGACGGTAGCTGTCGTGGCTGATCCTGACCAGGGCCTCGCCGTAGCTCACCTGGAGGTAGACGACCAGGACCTTCTTCAGGGCACGCCGCGTGCCGGGGTGCTCCGGCGCCCCGCCGCCCAGCGCCAGGACGGCGTCGGAGCCCTCGAGCAGCTCGAGGATCGTCTCGTGCTCGAGCTCCCGGAAATAGGTCTCCCCCCGAGTGTCGAACAGCTCGCGGACCGAGCAGTGCTCGCGCTGCTCGATGAGGACGTCGACGTCCACGAACGGGACGCCCAGCCTCTCCGCGACGAGCGAGCCGATCGTCGTCTTCCCCGCGCCCATGAACCCGATGAGGACGATCATCTTTGCCTGGCGACGGTCCTGGTCTTCGAGCCGCTCGGCCTTGTCCAGCGCTTGTTCCGACAACGGACCCTGCTCCTCGAAGGGCGCGCCTCCACGGGCGACCGCGACGCAGGGGCAGACTAGCCTGACGTGCCGCTGCGCCCTGCGGCTCGGCCTGGCGGCCTGTGCTCGCCGCGCTGCTCGACGCCACCGGCACGGACGGGGCAGGAGCGGTCTTCGCTCGCCTCTTCCCGAGTGCGTTCCCCAAGCCCGCGGCGGCTCGAGCAGGCGCCGGGCAGGGCCGCCTCCCGGGCGCCGGGATGGCCGGCGATGGCCTGCCGCGCACGGTGGGGCACCCGGGAGCAGTCCCACCATCCCGGCCTCCGGTGCTGACATCGCCTCGGACGGCGCTGGCGAGACCCAGTGTGCCCGGCAGGCGCGCTCGATGTCAGCGTTGCTGCTCTTGGAGAACGCCAAGGCCCGGCGATCTCGGGCGTGCGCGACCTGGACAGTCTCGCTCGGTGACGGCCCCCGGCCCGTGGGATCTACCCGAGCCTCGGGCCGGGATCGACCGCGAGCTCTCAGCCGACCGGTTCCTCGGCTGCCACGACAGCCGCCGCCTCGTTCCTCGACCGCCTGCCGATCCTCGCAACCAAGTTCGCCGCGCCGTCCCCGGGCAAACTGCCTGCGCTGTTCGACTCGCTACGGCTCGACGTCGTCTGCCAGTCGTCCGGCGCCACCGCGCCGGTCGCAGTCACCCCCTACGACCACTCCCGCGCTGCAGCCCTGGGGGCTGCAGAACTTCTCGCGGAGGACCTTGCGCCCCCGGCAGGACTCGAACCTGCGGCACGCGGTTTAGGAAACCGCTGCTCTATCCTCTGAGCTACGGGGGCAGTTGGCCGGGAGGACCCCGGGCAGCCCCCGGGGAAGAAGCCTGGCGCTGCTACAGGGCTCCAGGCCATCGTACCGGAGCGACACCTCGGCCCCGGGCGTGTGCCCCCGGGCTCCGGCCGTCGTGGCCTGGCCCAGCCCCTCCCATGCTTACTGGAGCACTGAGCAGGGAGGATACCGGTGCAACGCCGCATCGAGGGTCCTCCCGCGGGCTCGATAGCCGGCGCGTCACGGTGGTCGGCGGCGGAAGCAGCGGGCACGCGATCGACCCGGACGACTCTCGCGGCCCTGTCGGCGAGGTCCGCGCGGTCCGGCTGCGGGCCCCCCGAGCCGCCGGTCGACGTCGATACCGCGGTACTCGCCCTCGATGGCGTCGCGCACAGGGAGAGAGGCTCTCCAAGAGCTCGGTGTCCGGCAGGACCGCCAGGACATTCTCGCCACGCGTGAGGTTGCGCTACGCGTCGCCGTCGTTCCTCATGGTCCGCTCCCGGTGCAGCACGCGATGTGCACCGCAGTCGCAGACCACCTCACTACTCCATGCAGCGGCGGAGGGTGCCGTCCTTGACCTCGGCAACGATGGCCCTCGGCACGGCACTGTCCTTGCAGGCCGCCATCGCAGCCTCCGAACCTGGAGGACCGTCACCCTCTGCCGCCGAGCCTGCGACCCCATGCCCGCATAGACCACCGATGCACAGGCCTCGGATCGAGCTGGCTCGTCACCCGGGCCTCGAGTTGGGCGCGCGGACGCGTTCCGCCGCCGACGCCGGCTCGTCAGGCTCAGCTCGACGAGAACTCCCTTGCACCCTGTGCGCACGAGCCCGGCCCACGAAAGCGCTCAAGCTCGCGGTCACACTCCTGCCGCGCGCCTCCCTATCGGACAGCGCCGGTCGGCGCGGGGAGCCCCCGCGCCGACCGGCGCTCTGCCATGGGTCGCAACGCTCCCCCAACGCGTCCAGCTTGCGCATCCACCGAACGTCCGGGAGTGCGAGCAACCCAAACCTTGCCACTAGGTTCCCTTGGTTGTTCCCTACGTTCCTGCCTACGTTCCCGATGGGCACAGCGGCGTCTGCGAAGGGGCCGGGAAGCTCTGCTGGTGCACGAACCCGGGGCCGGCGGTCCCGAACTGGTACGTCGTGCAGGAGTTGAATGTCTGTCCCGGGTCGAGCACGACCGACGGCCATTGCGACTCACCCTGATGGTGCGGCGCGTCGGGGTAGTGCTGCGTCTCCAGCGTGAAGCCGTCACTCTGCCGGTAGGTGTGACCGCTCGTGCCGATCAGGTCTCCGACCAGGTAGTTGCTCGTGTACAGCTGCACCCCCGGCTGGTCCGTGTACTCCCTAAGGACGATGCCCGTATCGGGGTCGAACGCCACGGCGTCGAGACGGAACCCCGGATATCCGTTCAGGACCCAGTTGAAGTCGTAGCCATGGGCGAGCTGCAGCTGGGTCAAGGACTGGCCACCGCCATCAGGCAAGCTTGCGTCGTTGATCAGCTCTCCGATCGGGTGGAACGTCGTGAAATCGAACGGCGTTCCCTTGACGGGCACGAATCCTACGGGGATCTGCGTAGCGTCAGTCGGCTGGTACGTGTTCGAGTTGATCCACAGGTACTGACCGAGAACGTCGCCGGATGCCTCGCCTCCAAGGTTGAAATACGCGTGGT
>JAJYNS010000043.1 GCA_021786195.1 Actinomycetes bacterium
TGTTATCCTGGGAGTAGTTGGCGATCGACTTCACGTCGATGCCCTCGGCCTGCGCGAAGACCACGTCGGTCGTCGTGTCGAAGCCGATGTCGCCCTTGCCGACGGCGAGCATCTTCACCGTCGTCGAGGTCGTCGGCGGGATGACGATGTCTACCTTGACGCCGAGCTTCTGGTAGTAGCCGCGGGCGTCTCCGGCGGTGATGGGAACGGCCTCGAAGTCGATGCCGGGCCAGTCGTAGACGAGCCGGATGGTGGTGAGACCGCCGTGGCGGGCCGCCCGTGTCGGCTGGGGCGCCGCGGCGCCGGAGGTCCCGGCCGCCGCGACGAGGCCGGTCGCCGCGGTGAGCACGACGGAAAGGACGTGGCGGGCCCTGCCGTGGCGGGAGTGTCGTTGCATGATGTCTTACTCCTTCGTTCTCCTTCATTCACCGATCTTGTGACGGCTCGGGTACGCCGGCCGAGGTCGCGCCGCGGAGAAGCCCGTCCGGAGCCGAAGCCCGCGGCGCGCGGTGGTACGCGTCCGCCAGGGAGTCGCCAGGGACTCGGCGGCGACCATGGCGAGGAACGAGGCGACGCCGATCGCGGTGAGCAGGATCGTGGCGCCGAAGACCCCTTGGGTGTCGAGCGACGCGTTCGCCGTCTGCAGGTAGGTGCCGAGGCCCTGCTGCGCGGAGGCGGTCCACTCGCCAATGACCGCCCCCGTGACGGCGTAGGTCGCACCGATCTTCAGCCCCGAGAACAGGGGACTGAGCGTCGCAGGGAGCCGGATGTGGATGAAGCCTCGCAACGGGCGCGCCCCCATCGCCCGCGAGAGCCGGATGAGGTCGGGGTCGATGTTGGCAAGCCCGTCGAGGACGTTGACGACGACCGGGAAGAACACGGTCCATGCGACGATGACGAGCTTGGGCAGCATGCCGAAGCCGAAGAGGATGACGAGGGGCGCGGCCATGGCGACGATCGGCACCGCCTGGGAGGTGATGAGGGCCGGGTAGACGAGGCGCTGGACGGTCCGGGAAGCCGACATGGCGACGCCGAGGAGGAAGCCGACGAGGGCGCCGATGAAGAAGCCGTAGGCCGTCTCCTCCACGGTCTGCAGCGTGAGGCCCGCGAGCACCGACCAGTTGTCGGCGTCGGCGGCGACGGCCGCCTGCGGCGTCGGCAGGGCGTAAGGCTTGAGGTCGAAGACGACGATCACGAGGTTCCACAGCCCGAAGATGAGCGCCACGGCAGCCAGCGCCATCGCGACGCGCACGAGCGCCTTTCGAAGACCGGGAGGGATCGGCCTCATGTGGGGACTTCGCTCCCGGCCCCGTGGAGGAGACCGAGCGCCTGTCGCTTCAGCTCGATGAAGCGGGGCGCCGTGAGGGCCTCGAGGTCTCGCGGGCGGGGGAGGGGGATCGGTATCTCCTCGAGGACCCGGCCCGGCCTTCCGCTCATGACGACGACGCGGTCGGCGAGGAAGATCGCCTCGTCGACGTCGTGGGTGACGAAGAGGATGGTCGCGTTGAGGTCCTCGCAGACCGAGAGCAGCCACATCTGCATCTCGAGGCGTGTCTGGGAGTCCAGGGCGCCGAAGGGCTCGTCGAGCAGGAGGACGTCCTTGTGCAGCGCGAGCGTGCGCATCAGCGCGACGCGTTGGCGCATGCCGCCGGAGAGCGCGTGCGGGTAGTGGTGCAGGAAGTCGCCGAGCCCGTAGCGGGTCGCGAGAGCCTCGGCCTCCTCGCGGTCGCGCCGGGTCACGCCGCGAGTGAGCGCCGCCCCGAGGACGATGTTGCCGACGACGGTCCGCCAGGGGACGAGGAGGTCTTTCTGGAGCATGTAGCCGACGTGGCCGGTCTCGCCCGTCACGTCGCGCCCGTCGAGCATGACCCGCCCGCAAGCGGGACGGAGGAGGCCGGAGATCGTGTTGAACAGCGTCGACTTGCCGCACCCCGACGGCCCGACGATCGACACGAACTCCGAGCGGTCGACCTCGAGACTCAGGTGGTCCAGAGCGAGGGTGCCCTCGAAGCGGCAGGTTACGTCCTCGACCATGAGCCTGGGCTCGGACGGACGCGCCGGCACCCCCGGTGCATACTCGGATGCCCGGAGGACGTCAAGGGTCTTCCGACTCTGTGGGCGCCCGGGCCCTCTGGCGGACGAGGTCGTCATCTGCTAGTTGTCGGGAGGTGAACCCCTCCGGCACGCCGCCGAGAGCGCTCGTCGTCGTCGACGTCCAGCGTGACTTCTGCGAGGGTGGGGCGCTGCCGGTGCCTGGCGGCGGCGCCTGCGCGACGCGCATCTCCGAGCACATCGCAAGGGCGCGCGACGGCTACGCGGCGATCGTCGCGACGCAGGACTGGCACATCGACCCGGGGGCCCACTTCGGTGACCCGCCGGACTTCGTCGACTCCTGGCCCGTGCACTGCGTCGCCGGCTCGCCCGGAGCGGAGCTCCACGAGAACCTCGCCAGCGCGGTAGAGATCCCGGGGGCCCTCGACGCGATCTTCCGCAAGGGCGAGCACGCCGCGGCGTACTCGGGGTTCGAGGGCCACGACGCGGAGGGCGTCGGGCTCGGCGACTGGCTCGCGTCTCGCCACGTGGCGGCCGTGGACGTCGTTGGGATCGCCACTAGCGCGTGCGTCAAGGCCACCGCGCTCGGCGCGCTCGCGCAGGGCCTGGCGGTCCGGGTGCTGGTCGACCTGTGCGCCGATCTCGCAGATCCTCCCGGCATGACGGAGGTGACGCTGCGAGAGCTCGCCCAGCGAGGCGTCGAGATCGCAACGGCGAGCCCGCCCCGGGGCGGCGCCGACGATCTCACCGCCGCTCCCCGGCGGGCGGAATAGCGAGCCGGCCCGGCGCGTTCAAGGAACAGCGTCGGCGAGCGCCTCCGAGGGGCGGTCGCCGGGTGCGAGGAGAGCCAGGAGGTCGCGAATGCCCGCCATCAGCGTCGAGGACGTCCTCGTCCTTCCGAGGGTGCCGTCCCCCGACCCCGTGGCCAGCAGACAGCGGCCCGTGGCCTCGCTGACGACCGCGCCGAAGGGGCTCGAAGGGGAGGGGTTCCCCGTACGACGGGCGTTCGCGGGCGTCAGCCTCGTTGCGCTCGACCCCTTTGTCCACATGGACCAGATGGGCGAGGTCGACTACGCCCCGGGCGAGCCGAAGGGCACCCCATGGCACCCGCACCGGGGGTTCGAGACCGTCACCTACATCATCGACGGGACCTTCGTCCACCAGGACTCGAACGGCGGCGGCGGTCGCATCTCGGACGGGGACACCCAATGGATGACGGCCGGCGCGGGGATACTGCACATCGAGGCTCCCCCCGAAGAGCTGGTGGCGACTGGCGGCCTGTTCCACGGGATCCAGCTCTGGGTGAACCTTCCGGGTGCCAACAAGTGGAACCCTCCCCGCTACCAGGACATCCGCGGCCGGGAGGCGGTGCTCGTCACGACCGAGGACGGCGGCGCCCTGCTCCGGGTCATCGCCGGCGAGCTCGCCGGGCACCTCGGCCCGGGAGTGACGTTCACGCCGATCACGATGGTCCATGCGACGCTCAGCCCAGGGGCGAGCGCGTCGCTGCCGTGGCCACCGGGGTTCAACGCTCTCGCCTACGCGCTTGCGGGCAGCGGCAGCGCCGGGACCGAGCGACGGCCGATGGAGGCCGGCCAGCTCGCGGTGTTCGGCCCGGGCGACGCCCTCACGGTCGCCGCGGACAGGACCCAGCTTGGCGGCGTCCCCGCCTTCGAGGTCCTGCTGCTCGGCGGGCGGCCGATCGGCGAACCGGTCGTGCACTACGGCCCGTTCGTGATGAACACCCGGGAGGAGATCGTCCAGGCGCTCGAGGACTACCAGGCCGGCCGCCTCGGCCGGATCCCGGCAGGATCGCTCCCGCATCGCTCCCCTGGTGACGCCGACCTCGGCGGGGGAGGGGCGGGATCCAAGCGGACGTAGCGCCGGCCTGCCGACGCCGCCTCGGGCCTCGCCCGCGGCGTAGCCTCAAGGCCCAGGACGCGCCGGGAGGCGGCGCGACGAGGGAACGGGGTCGGGGCATGCCCTGGAACGCGGCCGAGCGGCGGTACGAGTCGATGGTCTACCGGCGCTGCGGGCGCAGCGGGATCGACCTGCCCGCCATCTCCCTCGGGCTGTGGCAGAACTTCGGCTCGAGCCGGCCGCTCGAGGAGAGCCGAGCGATCCTGCGGCGAGCCTTCGACCTCGGGATCACCCACTTCGACCTCGCCAACAACTACGGACCGCCCTACGGCTCGGCGGAGTCGACCTTCGGGCGGGTCCTCGCCGAGGACCTCCGACCGTACCGGGACGAGCTCGTCATCTCGACGAAGGCCGGCTACGACATGTGGCCCGGCCGCTACGGAGACGGCGGCTCCCGGAAGTACCTGCTTGCAAGCCTTGACCAGAGCTTGCGCCGTATGGGCCTCGACTACGTGGACATCTTCTACTCCCATCGGTTCGACCCGTCGACGCCGCTCGAGGAGACCATGGGGGCGCTCGATGCCGCGGTGCGGCAGGGCAAGGCGCTCTACGTCGGCATATCGTCCTACTCGCCGGAGCGCACGCGTGAGGCGTCGGCGATCCTCCGCCGGCTCGGCACGCCGGTCCTCATCCACCAGCCGTCGTACTCGCTGCTCAACCGCTGGGTCGAGCACGACCTTCTTGACGTGCTCGAGGACGAGGGGATCGGCTGCATCGCCTTCTCACCCCTCGCCCAGGGGATGCTCACCGACAAGTACCTCGGCGGCGTGCCGGCCGGCTCTCGGGCGGCCCAGGCAGGCTCGCTGGACCCGTCGCTGCTCAGCAAGGAGAGCCTGGAGCACGTCCGCGTCCTTGACGCGCTCGCCCGCCGCCGCGGCCAGAGCCTCGCCCAGATGGCGATCGCCTGGGTGTTGCGCGACCGGCGGGTGACCTCGGCGCTCGTCGGCGTGCGCAGCGTCGAGCAGCTGGAGGCCAACGTCGCGGCGCTCGGCCGCCTGGAGCTGTCCCCCGAGGAGCTCTCGGAGATCGACGTGCACGCGAAGGACGCCGGGATCGACCTCTGGGAGCCGTCTCGCAGAGCCTAAAGCTCAGCTAG
>JAJYNS010000029.1 GCA_021786195.1 Actinomycetes bacterium
GCGACGTGGCCATCGTCGGCTTCGACGACGCGCTGTGGAACGCGCTCGCCCGCCCGCCGCTCACGAGCGTCGCCCAGCCGACCTACGACCTCGGACGCGAGACTGCCCGCCTCCTTCTCAGCCGGATCGACGGCTACGACGGGCCCGCTCGGGAGGTCACCCTGTCGCCGACCCTTCGGATCAGGGCGAGCAGCCTCCCGCTTGAGACGAGGCGCGACGCCGCCACGACCGCACCGTGCCCGCCGCCTTCGAAGCCGCGCCGGGGACCGGGACCCGAGCGGCCCCGGCCCGTGGCGCAGCGTGCCGCCCGTGCGGGCAGGCCGGGCTCGCCCCGCCACTGACCCCGAGCGCCGCGACCTTCGCCCTGACGGCGGCCTGCCCTCGAGGAGGCCAGGCCGCGACGCTGCGCCCACGAGCCCCGCGCCCCAACCATACCGACTGGGGTATAAGGTGCCAAGGTCTCGAGGGCGCGAGGAGACGGCAATGGTCGGCGACGACGAGCCGGTCCGCCGCGGCCGGGGACGGCCCGAGGGAGCGAGCAGAGAGGGCGAGCGAGAGTGTGCCACCCGGTGAAGTGCAGGCACTGCGGCAAGACCACCTGGGCCGGCTGTGGCCGGCACGTGGATCAGGTGATGAGCCGGGTCCCGAAGACTGAGCGCTGCTCGGGCCACCCCGAGCAGCAGGGCGACAAGCCTTCGCTCCTCGATCGCCTGCTCGGGAGGCGCTGACCCGGGAGGACCTGCTCGGCGTTCTCCCGGCGGGTTCTCGCCCGCCGCGGCCGGCCCCCGTCCCGGTCCCCTCTCGCTGCATCCTTGCCCGGCCGGACGCGGTCGGTGAAGATCGCGCCGGTGCCAAGCCCCTCCGGGAACGCTCGCCGGGCGATCGCGATCCTCCTCGGCCTCGCCGCCGTAGCCCTGGTCGCGGCGGTTGCGGTAGGGGTCGTGGTCGCAGGAGTGCTCGCCTCCCGGCACCTCGCCGCCCTCGGGACGGCGGTGGCCGGCACGCTCGCGCTGCTCCTCGCCTCCGGTCTCGCGTTCTCCCGCCTCGGTAGACGCCTGCCAAGGCGCTTCGTCGTCGCTGTCGACCTGAGCAGGCTGCCGGCGGAGGCGGCCCCCTCCCCCCTCGCCCGGATCGCCGGGCGCGACGCCCCGCTCGACCTGGCGTCGACAATCGAGGTGCTCGGGCGGCTCGCGGCCGACAAGAGGGTCGCCGGCGTCGTCGTCGACGCGGGCCTGAGCCGAGGCGGCATCGCCCGGATCCAGGAGCTGCGAGACGCGCTGCAGCGGGTGCGAGCAGCCGGCAAGTTCACCGTCGCCTACGCCGACACCTTCGGGGAGCTGCAGGGCGGCAACGCCGGCTACTACCTGGCGAGCGCCTGCGAAGAGGTCGTGCTCCAGCCCGGAGGGTCGGTCGGGCTCGTCGGGATCGCCCGGGAGGCGAACTTCCTCGCCGGAGCGCTCGCACGCCTCGGGGTCGAGGCGGTCTTCGAGGGCCGCCACGAGTACAAGAGTGCTGCCGACCAGCTCCTGCGGGACCGGCTGAGCGAGCCAGACCGCGAGCAGCGGCAACGCCTCGTCGACTCCCAGCTCGACCAGATCGTAAGGGGCATCGCGAGCGGGCGCCACCTTCCCGCCGAGGAGATCCGCTCCCTCGTCGAGCGCGGCCCCTTCCTCGGGCCCGAGGCGCTCGAGGCCGGCCTCGTCGACCGGATCGCGCACGCCGACGAGGTCGAAGAGCAGGCCAAGGCGCGCGCGGGGGCCAAGGCCGACCTCGTCTCGCTACCCCGCTACTCCCGCACGGCGCTCGGGCGAGGTGGACGGGGCGGGCGCGCAGCCAAGGTGGCGCTCGTCACGGCGACCGGTCCGATCGTGCGCCGGGCCGCCTCGCCGCTCCCGGCGCCCGGTGGCCAGCCCCTCGACGCGCAGGCCATCGCGGGCGTCATCCGCCGGGCCGCGCAGTCCCGGGGCATCCGGGCGATCCTTCTGCGCATCGACAGCCCGGGAGGGTCGGCGGTCGCCTCGGAGACCATCCACCGAGCGCTCGTCCGAGCCCGAGCGTCGGGCACCCCGGTCGTCGTCTCGATGGGCGACGTCGCCGCCTCCGGCGGCTACTACATCGCGGTCGCCGGCGACCGGATCGTCGCGCAGCCGGGGACGCTCACCGGCTCGATCGGCGTGATCGCCGGAAAGCTCGTCGTGGCCGGTGCCAAGGCCCGGCTCGGCGTGACGACCGACGAGGTCCATGCCGGCGCGCACGCGCTCATCGACTCGGCGAACCGGACCTTCAGCTCCTCGGAGCACGAGCGCTTCTCCGCAGGGCTCGACGCCGTCTACGACATCTTCCTCAGTCGCGTCGCCGAGGGCCGGCAGATGAAGCTCGAGCAGGTGCACGCGGTTGCCAAAGGACGGATCTGGACCGGGGAGGACGCCCGGTCGGTGGGGCTCGTCGACGTGCTCGGCGGCGTCTCCGAGGCGCTCGAGGAGCTTCGCCGCATCCTCGGGCTCCCCGCCGGCGCCCGCCTGCGCCTCGTGCGCCCGCACCGCCGCAAGGATCTCGCGGGGTTGCTCTCCGCCGGTCGTGCCTCCGCCGGCGGCTGGCTGGCCGCGCTCACGGCGGGTGTTGCCAGTACCTCGGCGCCGCTCCGGATGCCGCCAGGTGCAGGGAGCTCGGAGATCGCCTGACTCGGCGCCGGCCCGCCGGCCTCGAGAGCCATAACGAATCCCTCACGGAAATCACTGGCACGCAATGGCGGATGCTGGCAGCCTGGCAGCGTCTCCGTCCGTCACCTGGCCCGGCCCGCCGGAGCCATCCCAGCTCGACGGCCCGCCGGGGCGGGTCGCGAAGGAGGAGCCATGCACCAGTCTCGGATCTCAAGGAGCCTGCCGCCCCACGCGCTCGAGCACGGGCGCCTGCCCAAAGCTGCGGCCGCGCTCGGCGCAACGGTCGCTGTCCTCGCCGGGCTCGCCGTCGCCGCACCGGCGGGGGCCAGCATCAACTACCCGATGGCCGCGACCCTGACCACGACCGGCCCCACCCTGTTCAGCGCCCCCGCGTCGGACCAGCCCGTCGCCAACCTGAGCCTGGACGAAACGGTCGCGGGAGGGATCCCCACCGGCTATGTGTGCCTCTCTCCGGCGATCGGGAGCTTCGCCGGGGGCAGCTCCCAGGTCCCGACGGTCGTCGGGACGAACGGGATCACCGTCGGCGACGTGTCGGTCACCGGGTCCGGGGACCTGAGCTTCGACGTGACCGCCGCGTCGACGACCTCGGCCGGCTCGATCACGATGTCGAACCTCCACGCCTCGATCCCGAGCTCGGGACGGGCCGACCTGACGGTCCGGGACGGGCTGAGCTCGCCGTGCGCCAGCTCGGGGGGCAACACCTTGACCTCGGTCGCGGCCGGGTGGGCCTTCGAGACCTTCACCCAGGACACCTACGGCCAGAGCGCGGTGGACACCACCGCGGAGGAGTACTCCTCGCAGTTCGCCTGCAACGGGGTGACCGGTGTGGTCCAGCACACCGCCGTCCTCGCCTCCTCCGCCGAGCCCCTCGAGGCGCTGGCCGCCGCCCCCCTCGCCGGGGCGCTGCACGCGGGGCTGCTCGTCACCGCCCCGGGCAGCCTCGACCCGGCCGTGTCCACGGCGCTGCGTCAGGACGGGGTGACCACGGTCTACGTGGTGGGTGACCCCTCGGCGATCTCGCCCTCGATCCTGCAGGCCCTCGGGGCGACTCAGGCCACCCAGTGCGAGAACGGGGTCCCGGCGACCACCGGGCATGACGTGAAGGTGGTCGGTCCTATCGGCGGCACGACTGTCGACGCGACCGCCTCGGCGATCGACACCGAGTCGAACGCGGTGGCGCCGTTCGGCTCGGTCCAGCCGGCGATCGACCTCTCGGGGGTCAGGTCCAACACGTACAACGACACGACCGGCAACTCCTCGGCCTCGGGCCAGTCCGCCGCCGCAGGCAAGACGGCGGTGCTCGTGATGAACGAGGACTTCCAGGACTCGATGACCGCGAGCGGGATGCTCTACGCCGAGCACCTCCCGATCGTCCTCACCCCGGGGGCCAGCCTCGGGACGAGCGCCCGCTCAACGCTCCAGTCCCTCGGGATCACCCAGGTCATCGTGCTCGGGGGCCAGCTCGCGGTGCAGCCGGCCGTCGTCGACAAGCTCATGGCGCTCGGGATGACCGTCGTGCGCCTCGCGGGCGAGGACGGGACCGACACGGCCGGGATGATCGCCCGGTTCGAAGACGCCGAGGCCGCCGGGACCGGCCTCGCGTGGGTCCCGAAGGACCCCGGATGGGCGCTGCTCGCGCAGGGCGCTTCGCCCTCCGACGCGCTCGGCGCGGCGGCGCTGTCGGGGGAGTCGGAGGAATCGATCTTCCTCACCAAGTCGCCGAAGGCGGGCCTTGGCGCCTACACCCCTCAGGTCCTCGCCGGCGCCGGCTCCGCCACCGGTCTCGGGGACGCGGCGCACCCGGCCCCGATCTCGCACCTCCAGGTCCTCGGTGGGCCCCTCGCCGTCCCGAAGTCCCAGATCGAAGCGGCGCTCCTGGCCCTCGCCGGGGCGGCCGGCTAGCCCGCCCGCGGACCCTCGGCCCGTCGCGCCTCCCCGCTACTCGCCGACGGTGACGTTGGCGGGAGTGGCGACGGGCTCGAGGCCGCGGGAGGTGCGGCTGGCCGCGGCCGCTGCGGCCCTGCGCCGGCTCGGAAGCGCAAAGGAGGCGACCGCCGCGACGGAGACGGCCGCGACGGCGAAGTCGAGCGCCTCGTGCAGCCCCTCGGCGAAGGGCTTCTCGATCAGCGAGGGGAAGAAGCTCCGTCCGGTCAGGTAGGCAGCCCGGGAGGCCGGGAGGCGCGAGAGCACCCCGCTCGGCCCGAGCAGGTTCTTGATCGGGTCGTAGCCGAGGAACGCGGCGAAGACCGACGCCGTCGGCGGCAGCTCGGAGACCGCCCGGGCGCTCGCCGCCGGGACGCCCTGGGCGGTCAGGCCGCTGTAGAGGGCGTGGGGCAGGCTCGAGGCGAGCCCGGTGATGATCAGGGTGAAGAAGATCCCGATCGACAACACCATCGCGGCGTTCATCGTGGTCGTGGACATCCCCGCGCCCTCGCCGCGCCGGTCCGCGGGAAGGCTGTTCATCACTCCGGCACGGTTCGGCGACGCGAAGATGCCCATTGCCAGGCCGTTGGCCAGCAGCAGCAGCGCGAACCAGCCGTAGTGGAAGTTGATCGGGAGCAGCTCGAGCAGGACGAAGCTGAGCGCTGCCAGCAGCATCCCGGTGGTTGCGAAGGGGCGGGGACCGAAGTGGTCGGAGAGATAGCCCGACACCGGCCCGGCGAGCAGGAAGCCGAGGGTCAGCGGCAGCATGTAGATGCCGGCCCACAACGGCGTGCGGACGAAGCTGTAGCCGTGCTGGGGAAGCCAGATCCCCTGCAGCCAGACGATCAGGACGAACATCAGCCCGCCCCGCCCGAGCGCCGCCATCAGCGAGGCGAGGTTGCCGAGGGCGAAGGTCCGGATCCGGAACAGCGAGATCCGGAACATCGGCACCTCGACCTTGGTCTCGACCCAGGGGAACAGCGCCAGCAAGCCCGCGCCGCCGACCAGCGTGCCGAGGACGAACGGGCTCGTCCACCCCATCGTCTGGCCGCCGTAGGGCTCGATGCCGTAGACGATGCCGACCAGGAGCGACACCAGGCCGACGGCGAAGACGAGGTTGCCGACCCAGTCGATCTTCGCCGGCGTGCGGACGCCTCGCTCCCGGAGGTTGATGTAGCCCCACACCGTACCGACGACGCCGACGGGGACCGAGATGAGGAACACGAGCCGCCAGTCGATCGGGCCGAGGATCCCACCGAGCACGAGGCCGATGAAGCTGCCGCCGATCGCGGCCACCTGGTTCACGCCGAGCGCGAGGCCACGCTGGTCCGGAGGGAAGGCGTCGGTGATGATCGCCGCCGAGTTGGCGAAGAGCAGCGCCCCGCCGACGCCTTGAAGGATCCGCATCACGATCATGAAGATCGCGCCCGGGACCCCGTGCATCCAGGTGATCGAGAGGAGGATCGAGAAGAAGCTGAAGACCGCGAAGCCGAGGTTGTACATCCGGACGCGGCCGTAGATGTCGCCGAGCCGGCCGAAGCTCACCACGAGCACCGCGGTCACGATCATGTAGCCCATCAGCATCCACAGGAAGTAGCTGGTGTTTCCCGGCGTCAGCGGGTCGAGGCGCACGCCCCGGAAGATGTCCGGCAGGGAGATCAGCACGATCGAGGAGTCGATCGTCACCATCAGGACCCCGAGGGTGGTGTTGCTCAGCACCGACCACTTGCCCTTGTAGCGGTCCTCGTCGGAGACCTCGATCTCCCCGGCCCGGCGCTGGGCCAGCAGGCGGCGGACCCCGGCGACGCTCAAGGTGCGACGACCCTGGCCGCCGTTGCCCGCACCGGCCCGGACCGGACCGTCCTCCCGACGCCGACGGGGGCGATGGGCGCTGATCGGCAGGTGGGCAGCTTGCTGACCAGGAACGACGGCATCGCGCGACCTCGGATCGACTTGGGTGCTCCTTTCGCAATGCTAACGGGGCGAGGCGCGCCGCCGACCACGCCGAGCCGACACCGGTCACCGCCGGCGGTTGTGCCAGGCTTGGGGCGCGCAAGGGCGAGGTTGCGGGCTCCCGGCGCGAGGAGTGCGATGCGAGGCAGGCTGTGGGTCGTCGTCGGGCTCGCGGTCGGCGTCGCCGTGGGGGTCGGCAGGCTCCCCTACTTCGCCGGCGCGGCCGTCTCGCTCGCGGACACGGCACTTCGAGTCGTCGGCACCGGCGCGCTCACGCTCGTCCACGGCGCGGCGGCCCGAGGCGCGCCCCGCCGCATCGTGGAGGGGATCGCCGCGGTGGTGGCCGTGCTCGTGCCCGGAGTGACGGCCCTGTTGCTCGTCCTCACGGCACGCGCCGTCCTTTTGGTGCGGACGATCGTGGCGCTGCTCGTCGGCGCCCTCGGCGCAGCAGCCTTCGCCTACCTGCCGCATGGCGACGCCTTCGGAGCGCTGGTACTGGCCCTGGCGGTGGCCGCGATCGCCCTCCTCCTCACCGGGCCGCTCGTCGTCGCTCCGCTCAGCGCCCTGGCGGCGCTCATCGGCACGGTGTACCTGCCTCGCCTCGTCTCCTCTCGAAGCGCCGAGCCCACGGCGCCGGTGGCCGAGTTGCACCGGGCGCTGTTCGCGTCCGGCGGGTCCCCTTTGTGGCTCGCCCTGGTCCTGCTCCTCGTCGCCGTGCTCCCCTTCGCCTGGGCCGCCCGACTGGCCTTTCGCTGACGGCACGTCCGCGGGCCGGCGCCGGGGGAGGACCGGCCGCCGGCGGCCCCGGGGGGTCCGGGACCTCAGGTGCCTTGCGTCGGATCCTCGAGCGGCCGTCCCTCCGGCTGCCAGGTGCCTCGTACCTTCCGGTACGGGTACCAGCGCCCGTCGCGTCCGAGGCGCAGCTGGCGGTCGCCGAGGCTGACTCGGTTCGCCCTGGCGCGGGCTCCCGGCCCGAGCGCCCGCCTCCCCGGCGCAAGCTCGGCCGGTGAGGGCTCCCAGTCCTCGAGCAACGCCTCGAGGCCCCGGCGCCCGCCGGAGCTCCAGGCGAGGGCACGCCGGAAGAGCTCGCGCCGGCCGGTCCCGGTCCTTGCGGCGAGCACGTCGAGGCCGACCGGGGCAGGCAAGCCCTCCACCATCGCCGAGGCCCACCGGGCGGCGTCCTCCTCGAGGCTCAGCTCGAGCCCAGCCTCGCCCACGCCGCTCGCGAGCGCCCAGGCACGCCGGGCGGCGTCGGCCCCGAGCGAGGCGAGCGCGGCGGCGTCCACGCCCGATCCGGGCGGCGCCTCGTCGAGCAGGAGCACGGGTCTGCCCGGATGCCGTGGAAGGGCGGGGATCACGGCCGGAGAGGCCGGCGGCTCCCACCTCCAGGACTCACGAGCAGGCACCCCGGCGTCCTGCTCCCACTCGCCTCCGCTCCCGGGCTCGGCCGGCGAGGCGACAGGACCCGCCGTGCCGGCGGCTCGGCGCTGGCGGATGCCGGCGAGCAGCTCCTCCCGGGTCTTGCCGCGCAGCAGGAAGAGGAGGAACGGATCGCGGTCGAGCTCGTCGGCGACGAGATAGCAGACCGCGGCCGCATGCTTGCAGGGATCCGCCCAGTCCGGGCAGGAGCAGCGCGGCTGGAGCTCGCCCGGGCCCGGCAAGAGGTCGAGGCCGACCCGGCGGACGTCGCCCGCCACCTCGGGCACGAGCTCGCCGTCCAAGAGCGCGGCGGCATGGCCGATCTGGCCGGCGAGCGAGTCCATCACGGCCGCCCACTCCTCCTCGCTGAAGCTGCGGACCCGGATCCGGGCGAGGTACGGCGCCTTTCGCGACCCCTGCACCGGAGCGGTCACCAACCCGGGCGAGCAGTCGAGCTCCCCGACGGCCCCACCCCGCGCGTAGGTCCTCCCCCGAGGCAGGCGGTTCGGGTCGAGGCTCGCCCGCCGCTCGAGCGCCTCCACCCACTCCCTCCCCCACCAGGTCGCCCCGAACGGCCTGCGGCCCGCGGCCCGGCGCGGGCCGGGACCCGGCCGTCTCGGGCGTCGCTTCGGCCAGCCCCCGGCGCCCTCGTCAGGAGCCGGGCTCATGTCGCCCCGAGCTGGACGAGGTCGGCCAGCTCGTCGTCGGACAGCTCGGCGATCCAGGCCTCCCCGGCGCCGACGACCGTCTCGGCGAGGTCCCGCTTGCGCTCGAGCAGCTCGGCGATGCGGTCCTCGAGGGTTCCCTCGGTGACGAGGCGGTGGACCTGCACCGGCCGCTGCTGGCCGATGCGGTGCGCCCGGTCGGTCGCCTGGTCCTCGACGGCGGGGTTCCACCAGCGGTCGTAGTGCACCACGTGGGTCGCCTGGGTCAGGTTGAGCCCGACGCCTCCCGCCTTCAGCGACAGCAGGAAGACCGGCACTCGGCCCGCCTGGAACGCGGCGACGAGCTGCTCCCGCCGGTGCGCCGGCACCCCCCCATGGAGAAAGGCGGTCCCGACGCCGAGCTCGGACAGGCGGGCCTCGAGAAGGGAGCACATCTCGACGTACTGGGAGAAGACGAGCATCGACTCGCCCTCGTCGAGAACCACGCCGAGCAGCTCCTCCAACGCCGCGAGCTTCCCCGAGCGCCCGGGGATCGGCCCGGGCTGGTGGAGGTAGTGGGCAGGGTGGTTGCAGATCTGCTTCAGCACGGTCATGAGGCGGAAGACGAGCCCCTGGCGCTCGATGCCCCGCTTGGAGCGGATGGCCTCCAGCGCCTCTCGCACCTCGGCCTCGTAGAGGGTCACCTGCTCCGGCGTGAGGGGGACCACTCGGTCGGTGACCGTGCGCGGCGGAAGGTCGGGCGCGATCGCCGGGTCGGACTTGCGCCGCCTGAGGAGGAACGGGCGCACCGTGCGCGTGAGCCGGCCGGTGACCTCCGGGTCGCGGCGGCGCTCGATGGGGATCGCCACATGCCTCCTGAACCGCTCGAGCGGCCCGAGCAGCCCCGGGGTCGTCCAGTCGAGGATCGCCCAGAGCTCGCTCAGCCGGTTCTCGACCGGCGTGCCGGTGAGCGCGATCCGGTTGCGCCCACCGATCTCCCGGAGCGTCCGGGCCGTGTCGGAGTGGGGGTTCTTCGCGTGCTGCGCCTCGTCGGCCACCACCAGGGAGAACCGGACCTCCGCAAGTGACTCGCGCTCCCGCCGCGCCACCCCGTAGGTGGTGACGACGACCTCGCCGTCTTGCACTCCCTCGAGCGTCCGCTCCGGCCCGTAGTAGCGCCGTACCGGCACGCCGGGGGCGAAGCGCGCGAGCTCGCGGACCCAGTTGCCGAGGAGAGAGGTCGGGCAGACGACGAGCGTTGTCGCCTCGGCCGAGCCGCCCCTCAAGCGCATCGCCGGACGGGACCCCGGCCCCCTCCGGCCCGGCCCGGGCCGGGAAGCAGAAGCCACGCCTGCCCTTGCCGCCGCCTGGCGGTGAAGGTGCAGGCCGATCACCTGGATCGTCTTGCCGAGACCCATGTCGTCGGCCAGGCAGCCTCCGAGGCCGAGCTCGCACATCTGGTGCAACCAGGCGACCCCGCGCTCTTGGTAGGGCCGGAGCTCGCCGGCGAGCCCCGGCGGCCTGGCCGCAAGGTCCCCGCCGCTCTCCTCGAGCGCTCTCAGGCGCGCCGCGAGCGACGCGAGGGCGCCCTCGGCGACGACCGGCACCGTCTCACCGTCGACGACGAGCTCTCCGGCCATGGCGGCGGCGAGCGCCTCCATGGCCGTCAGCCTCCGCTCTCGGCGCTCGAGCGCCCTGGCCAGCAGGGCAGGGTCGACGTGCACCCACTTGCCGCGTAGCCGGACGATCGACCGCTTCGCCTCGGCGAGCATCCCGAGCTCCTCCTCCGACAGCGTCTCGTCCCCGAGGGCGAGCCGCCAGTCGAAGCGCACCATCGCCTGGAGGGAGAACATGCCATCTCCCTCCTCCTCCGGGAACGAGGAGACGGCGCCTTTCAGCGTCAATCCCTCGAGCAACAGCGAGGCCGGCCAGAGGACCTCGATCCCGGCCGCCTGCAGCGCGTCGCCCCCGTCGCCGAGGAGGTCCTCGACGTCCTCGTCCGACAGCGGCAGGGCCGAGGGGACCCGCTCGGAGAGCAGCGCGGCCAGCGGGGGCCAGGCGCGAGCG
This sequence comes from Actinomycetes bacterium, assembly GCA_021786195.1. Classification (GTDB taxonomy): domain Bacteria; phylum Actinomycetota; class Acidimicrobiia; order Acidimicrobiales; family Bog-793; genus JAKAOD01. The sequence goes on from JAJYNS010000029.1 coordinate 10,688, forward strand.
CCACGGCGCAGCGCCAGCAGCAGGTTGGCCTCGGCGTCCGGGTCGAGCCGGGAGCTGACCGCAGGGGGCATCGAGAGGAGGTCCGCAGCGTCGACCACGAGGCTCGGGTCGAGCACGGACGTCATCTGGACGACGGCGACCGGCCCGCCCCTCCTCGCCCCCCTGCCCTCGGCACCCTCCTCGAGGTCCTGCCCCTCGAAGCGTCCGTAAGCCTCCTCCTCGACGCCTTCCTCGCCCTCGAGGTCCTCGAGGTCGGGCAGCTCGTCGGTGTCGTCCACGCCGTCGAGCACGACCCGCAGCCCGATGCGCGCGCTCCCCTCCGGGTGGCGCCAGGAGTCCGCGAGCCACCCGGCGAGATGCTCCGCCCTCGAGGGCGCCTCGGCGGCAAAGAGCTCGCCGCCGGCGACGGCAGGCGCGGCGGCGGTGCGCACGAGCGCGTCGGCGATCGTGTCCCACAGCGCCCGGACGCAGAAGCTCGGCGAGAAGACCCTCGCCGGCGAGCCCCGGCCCAGGGCGACACAGTGGGCCTCCGGCGGGAGCGACCGGGCGATCTGGGCGAGCAGGGTGCGGTCGTCGGCCTCGAGCGGTCCGGCTCGCCAGGCGTCGTCGCCCTGGGGCGACACCGCGGGGTACAGGCGGCCGCGAGCGACAAGACCGAGCCCGGCGAGGACGGCGCTGCTCCAGGCGGCAAGAGACGGCCTCGACCGCCAGGGCAGCTCGAGACCGGCGAGGAAGGAGAGGGCCGCGCCGAGGGGGATCTCGTGGGCTGGTACGCTCTTGCGCCGCAGCGCGCTCGGCGCTGGGCAGACGATCTCGAGCCTGTCCCCGAACCTCTCCCCCTCGACCGGGCCCGGCAGGCGATCCAGCAGCCGGGGACCCTCGGCCGCGACGCCGCCTAAGGCGGGTGCCGGCGGTCCGGGCGGTCCGCCCTCGCCGAGAGGGAGGTAGGCGACGAAGCGACCTTCGCGGGGCGGGTCGCCGGGAACGAAGACGACGTCGACGGTCGGCGCGGCGGCGAAGCCCAAGGCGACGTCGAGGTCTGCGCCATCGAGCTCGTCCTCTCGAGCCAGCAGCACCATGGGCGCCCGAGCCTACCCTTCGAGCCCGAGGGCAGGCGCTCCCTGCGCCCCCTTGGCGCAACTCGGCGCGCTGGCTCGGGCTCGGCCCGGAGCCGGTGGACCCGCCGCCTCGCCGGATCGAGGTCGCACTACACCGCCTCGATCAGCTCCGGACCGTCGACCCCGGCCCGGCCCACCGCCCGCCCGACGCGGCGTCGCGTGAGGGTCCCCGGCGGGGAGGGTCGCAGCAGGCCCTCGAGCGCCGCACGGTCTTGGATCCCGGGGTCCAGCCAGGCGTCGAAGGCGTCCTTCTCGAGCACGACCGGCTGGCGCTCGTGGATCCCCCCGAGATCGGCGCCCGCCGAAGTCGTGATGATCGTGCAGGTCCTTAGCGGCCCCTGCCCTGCCTGCTCGCGTGGGCGCCACTCGTCCCACAGCCCGGCGAAGGCGAGCGGATCGCCGTCGGCCCGGTAGAGCAGGTACGGCTGGCGGCGGTCCTCGGGAAGCTTGCTCCACTCGTAGAAGGCGTCCGCGACGACAAGGGCGCGGCGCCGCTTGAAGGACGCGCGGAACGAAGGCGTCGTGGCGACGGTCTCGGCGCGGGCGTTGAAGGTCCGTGCGCCGATCGAGCGGTCCCTCGCCCATGAGGGCACGAGCCCCCAGCGGAGCTCGGAGATCCGCCGCCCGCCGGATCCGTCGGCGACGACGGCGAGGACCGAGCGACCCGGAGGGACGTTCCAGCTCGGCCGGTGCTCGGCGACGAGCGCCTCGTCGTAGCTCGCCGAGAAGAACCTCGCGAGCTCCGGCAACGAGCTCGCGAGGACGTAGCGGCCGCACACGTCACGAACGATAGGGCGGGCGCCGGGATCGTACCGGGACGAGAGGAGCTCGCCCCCGGACGGGCCCGGCACGCGCCACCGGCTCCCACGGGCGCTTCGCGCGCGGCTCGCCGCCCGATCCCGCAAGAGCCCCTCAGGAGAAGCTGAACCCGGCCGGCGACAGCGGCGACGGGACGGAGACCTCCTGGCCACCCTGGACGAGGTCGACCTGGGTGATACCGGTCTCCGGCCCGCTCAGCTGCAGGCCGCTGAACGAGGTCGCGCTGTGGGCGGCGAGAGTCGTCTGCTCACCGTTGTCCGTCGGCGCCTCGAGGATCCACTCGGCCGAGAGGCCTTCACCGTCGAAGCTCTGCGTGGTCGTGAAGGAGCCGCCGGTCTGGACGTCGGTCACCTCGATGGTCCAGCGAGAGGCGGCCTGCTCGGTGATCGACACGGTCACCTGGTCCCCCGGCGATATCTCGAGCGGGATCGGCGTCTCGTAGGCGGGGAGGATCTCCCACCACGCCTGGATCGCGAACCCTGCCGGCTGTGCCGGGTCGAAGTACTCGTCGATGCCCGCCTGGATCAGCGACTGGTCGCCGACGACGCCGTCGATGCCGACCCACTCGGCGAGCTCGTTGCTCACGCTCTGGCCCGGGAGGAGGCTCGGGACGACGAAGGTCCCGCTCACCGCCAGGAACGGCCCGCCCCTCGCCACGTAGCCGGACCAGTTGGAGCTGTCGACGACCTGCGTCGCCGGCGCGATCACGGTGATCGACAGCGGTGCTTGGGCCCGCTGCGGCACCGGCGACGAGTCGGTGACCTCGACGGTGAAGCTCGTCGAGCCGGTCGAGGCCGGCGAGCCGGAGATCGTGCCGCCCGGGGACAGGCTGAGGCCAGGGGGCAGGGACCCGCCGATGAGCGACCACGTGTACGGCGCCCGCCCGCCGGACGCGGTCAGGGACACCGCGTACGGCACCGTCTCGACGGCGCTCGGCAAGCTGTGGGTCTCGACGGCGAGCGGGCTCGTCCTGCCCGCGGCGGACGCGACGACCCAGATCGACTCGCCTCTCCGCAGCGTCCCTCCGGCGCCGGAGACGGTGATCCAGAGGATGTAGCGCCGCGACCCGCCCGAGCTCGGCGGGACGACCGCTGTTCGCCTGACCAGCGCGTTGTGGCAGGGGAAGCTGCGGGCCCAGCCTGCGAGCGGAGGGACGCTCGACAGGGCGCACGTCGAGGCTCGGCTGACGAGCGCCGTCATGACGACCTGGCCGCCCGACGCCGGGACCTCTGCGCTCGTTCGCGCGAGGCGGACGCTCGGGGGGAGCACGGCGGCACGTTCGGCGCCGGCGCGAACCGGCGCCAAGCCGTCGAGGGGCGCCGCGCCTCCGACCTCGGCGAGCGCAGGCAACGTCGAGGACGCCAACGTGACGGATGAAGCCGTCGCGCCGAGCGCCGCTGCGAGCAGCACGTGGCGCAGTCGCAGGTGCGCGCTCGGGCCGGAGGCGCCCCTGCGGTCGGCGAACCGGCGGAAGCACATCGAGCTCCACGGTAGCCATGGCGTGCGCGGCAGGGACTCCGGCGGCCGAGCACGGTACCGAGGACCCCGCCTCCGGGGCGCTCAGGCGTCGTCGCGCCCGGTCACGAACAGCGGCGGACCCAAGGGCTCGACGCTCACGGCGCTACCGGCGCCGATCTCCCCGGCGCGTGCCGCCTCCAGCGACACCTCGACCTCGACCTCCCCCGGCAGAGCAACGGCCAAGCGCATGACGGGACCGAGGAACGAGCGGCGCAGGACGATCCCGCGCCCGAGCGGGTCGGCCCGGACGGCGAAGGACTCCGGCCTGAGCAGGACGTGCACCGCCGACCCCGGCAAGAAGACGTCCTGCTCAGGCCGGAGGCCGATCCGCCGGCCCAGCACCTCGACCATGCCGCCGGGGACGGCCGTCCCCGGCAGCGAGCTGACCGAGCCGACGAAGCTCGCGACGAAAGCGTTCCCAGGACGTGCGTAGACCTCGTCGGGCGTGCCGATCTGCTCGAGCCGCCCGTGTGCCATCACGCCCAGCCTGTCGGCGATCGAGAGCGCCTCCTCCTGGTCGTGGGTGACGAACAGCGTCGTGATCCCCACCTCGAGCTGGATTCGGCGGATCTCGTCGCGCAGCTGGGCGCGCACCTTCGCGTCGAGCGCGGAGAGTGGCTCGTCGAGCAGGAGGACCCGGGGCTCGACAGCGAGCGCTCGGGCCAGGGCGACGCGCTGCTGCTGGCCACCGGAGAGCTCGTGGGGGAACCTGCCCGCCTGAGCGGAGAGGCCGACCAGCTCGAGCAGCTCGCCGGCGCGCCGCCGTCGGGCTGCGGCGCGCACCTTGCGCAGGCGCAGCCCGAAGCCGACGTTGTCGATGGCGGTCATGCTCGGGAACAGGCTGTAGGCCTGGAACACCATCCCGAGCTCCCGCCGGTGGGTCGGGACCCGGGTCACGTCGACGTCGCGGATCCGCACCATGCCGCCGTCGAGCTGCTCCAGGCCGGCGAGCGCACGCAGCGCAGTCGTCTTGCCGCAGCCGGAGGGACCGAGGAGCGCGACGAGCTCGCCCGGCTCGATGGCCAGGCTGAGGTGGTCGAGCGCCGCGACGGAGCCGAAGTACCGCACGCAGTCCACCAGCTCGACCCGGACTCCCCGGCGCGCTCCCGCGGCGTCCTGGTCGAACAGCGTCGTCGCCTGCTCCACGATCGTCCCGGTCATCCCCTCGCCTCGTTCTTTGCTCAAGACCGCCCGGCTCGTGCCGGCCGAGGCGGCTCTGCCGCCGTTCCGTCTCCCCCTGCCACGATCGAGCCACGCGCGACGCGACGCTTGCCACCGAGCAGGGACAAGGTCGCGAGCAGCAGGAAGACCAGCAAGAGCGCGAAGACGCTCACCGCCGTGGCCTCGTCGATCTGCTCCGTGCCGATCTGGAACAGCTGCACCGGGAACGTCGTGAAGCCGAGAAGGCTCGCCATCGCGAACTCCCCGAGGCAGTAGGCGATCGTGATGAAGGCCGCGGACATGAGCGACGTGCGGAGCTGCGGCAGGAGCACGCGAAAGAAGGTCTGGACCCAGCCGCCGCCGAGGGTCCGCCCCGCGTCGGTGAGGGTGTGCAGGTCGAGCGACTGCACCGCGCCGTCGATCACCCGGTAGGAGTAGGGCATCGCGAGCACCACGTACTCCAGGGCGAGCAGCGCCGGCGACGTGACGAAGGCGGGCGGGAAGGCCCCGTAGAGCCCGAGCACCACCACGACGACCGGGACGACGAGCGGGACGAGCGTGAGTCCCTCCAACACCCTGCGCAGCCGGGGCAGGCGCAGGTTGACCCAGACCGAGGTCGGGCTGAGCAGGGCCAAGGTGATCGCCGCCGCGCCGAGCGCGATCTCGACGGAGAGCAACAGGCTGCTCCACAGGGCGCCGTCGTGCGCGAGCGCCCTGACGGCCGAGAGCGTCCAGGTCCCCCGAGCGCCCTCGAGGGCGAAGCGGCCCGAGGCGAGCAGGGGCACGAGGAAGTACAGCGCCGAGAGCGCGAGCACGGCGCCTCGCAGCGGCAGGCCGAAGCGGAACCCCGCAGCCGTGGCTCGGCGGGCAGGTCCCGCCCCCGACGCGCCCGCCCTCCGGCGGATCGTCAGCGCTGCCATCGCGCGGTCCTTCTCTGAAGGCGCGCGTAGGCGAGCGCCGACGCGGCGACGACGAGGATCATCGCGAGCCCCAGCGCGTCGCCGACGTTCTGCTGCCCGGCGAGCACGTTGCCCTGGATGAGCGTTCCGATCTGGATCGGCACGAGCGGGATCGCGCCGTTGGTCAGCGCCTCCGCCGTGGCGTACGCGGCGAAGGCATCGACGAAGAGCACCATCGTCGCGGCGAGCAGCTGGGGCGCGAGCGCAGGGACCCCCACGTGGCGCCACGCGTCACGCCGGCGAGCCCCGAGGATCGAGGCCGCCTCGAACCACTCCCGGCGAAGGCTCTCGACCGCGGGCAGCATCACGAGGACCATCAAAGGAACGAGGAAGTAGCAGTAGACGATGACGAGGCCGGTGAGGGTGTAGAGGTCGAACCCGTGGTCGTAGGGGTTCCAGCCGAGGCCGGCGAGCACCCTCGTCACGACCCCGAAGTTCCCGAGCGACGCGATGAAGGCGAACGCCAGGGGAAGTCCTCCGGTGTTGGCGAACACGGCCGAAGCCGAGGTGGCAAGGCGCTTCAGCGTCGAGCTCGTCGACGAGGCGAGCGCCACCGCGAGGATCGTTCCCGCCACGGCGGAGATGCCGGCCGACCATGCAGACAGCTCGAGGCTCTTCTCGAAGGACAGGAGGTAGGTTCCCTGCAGCGCGAGGTGGAGGTTTCCCCAGGTGAGCCGACCCTGAGGGTCCTCGAACGCCGCAGCGACGACCGAGGCGGACGGCACGCCGAGGAAGAGCACGAGATAGGCGAGGAAGGGCACGATCCCCGCAAAGGGTGCGAGCCGCCGCAGGCGCAGGGCGCCGCGCCGGGGAACCTGGCCCGACGCGGCGCCTGTCCTCCTCACCCGACCGACGGCCAGTCCTTGACGAGGACCGCCTGCGCCTTGGTCAGCTGTGCCTGGGTCGGGAACTGGGGCGTGCCCGACACCGGCGGCAGTGCTGCATAGGCGTGCTCGTCGACCGTGCCGGCCTTGACCATCGAGCTCAACAGGACAGGTCGGGCGAAGCCCTCGAGCCAGCCGTTCTGCCCCTCGTTCGAGTAGAGGAACTCCTCCCACAGCCGTGCCGCCGCCGGGTCCGGGGCGAACCGGCTGATCGCCTGGCAGTAGAACGCGGCATAGTGCGCGTCGCTCGGCACGATCACCTTCCAGTCGATGCCTTTTGCCTTCAGCGGGGCGGAGTAGCCGGCGTTGAGGTAGTCCCAGTCGATGGCGATCTTCACCTGGCCGCTCGCGATGGTGGTCGCGTCGGACTGCGCCGAGATGAAGTTGCCCTCCTTCGCCAACTTCTTGAAGAAGGCGATGCCCGGCTGGATGTCGTTGAACGACCCCCCGTTGGCGAGCGCTGCGGCATAGACGGCCGCGAACGCGGCGCCGGCCTCCGTCGGGTTGCCGTTCAGCGCGATCTCGCCTTTGTATGCGGGGTTCTCCAGGCTCTTGAACGAGGTCGGCGCGGGCTTCACCGACGACGCGTCGTAGCCGATCGATATGTAGCCGCCGTAGTCGAAGTACCACGAGCCGTTCGAGGCCTTCTCGTTGGGCGCGATCTCTTTCCACTCTGCGACCTTGTAGGGCGCCCAGAGCCCCTGCTGCTGGCCCTCGAGGGCGAAGGAGGGACCGACGTCCACGACATCGGGCTCAGAGCCCGTGCCCTTCTCGTGGATGACGGCGTCGATCTCCTCCTGGCTCGAGCCCTCGGGGTTCGCGTCGTCGATTTTGATCCCGTACTTCTTCTCGAACTCCGACATCAACGTGCCGTAGTTGGCCCAGTCTGGCGGAAGGGCGATGGCGTTGAGGCGGCCCTCCGCCTTGGCGGCCTTGACGAGCGCCGCCATCCCGCCGCAGGACGCCAACGACGTCGCGCGGGCCCAGTCGCAGCTGCTGCCCTCAACGTGCAGTCTTGCCTCGCTCGCGCCGGAGGACGACGCGAGCGAGGCGGAGAGGGCGAGCGCGCAGGCGACCCCTCCCGCTGAGCGCAACAGTGCCGACCTTCTCCCCATGCCTGCCCCTCCCGATGCTCCTCCCGCCATCGCGGGACCCGATGCGCCGCGACCGCCGCGGGCAGCTCCGAGGCGAGAGGCTAAGGGGGGCAGGTTGCAACAGCGCGCAGCCGGCGCGACGGGACGGTGAACCGGGCGTGAACCTTCGGGCCTGCGCCGGTGACACCCCTACCGCCGTCTCCAGGCCGGCGACGCGGCCGGCGCGGCGGCCGGGGGCGAGGACCGGGGGTCAGTCGGTCGCGATCGCGACGAAGCCCCCCGGCCGGGGAGCGGCGCTTCCCTCGAAGTGGGCGTCCCCGAAGCTCCGGACGGCGCCCGAGCGGTACAGCACCCAGTAGCCCCCTCCGTCGGGCGTCGCCGCGATCGCCGCCGCAGGGCCGCTGCGGAGGGGCGAGGTCGGGCGGTAGCGGCGCGCCGACCCGAAGCGGTAGACGGCGCCAGAGCTCGAGAGCAGCCAGTAGCCGGGGCGGTCGGGCGGCGCCTTCTCGTCGACGGCCATCCCGACGACAGGACCAAGGTGGCCCGCGACCGCCGATCCGACGAGCTTGGCGTCACCGCGCCCGTAGACGGCGCCCGCCGAGGTGACGACGTAGTAACCGCGGCCGTCGGCGGTCGAGGCGATGCCCACGACCGGGCCCCGCAGCCGGCGGCCCTGTCCGGGCTCGCCGTAGTACCGGGCGTGGCCGAACGCGTAGACGGCACCGCCGGCCGTGACCTCCCAGTAGCCGTCACCCGTCGGGGTGGCCGCGATCCCGACGACCCGGACCGGGCTGTGGACGTAGGGGAACGGGTAGGCGTCGCCGAAGGAGTACACACTTCCGTCCGAGGTCGCGAGCCAGTAGCCGAGCCCGCCGGGCGTGCCGGCAATCCCCGTCACGGTCGAGCCCGACAGCGAGCCGCCCACGCCTCCGAGGTCCGCGAGGCTGCCGAAACCTGCCACAGATCCCGAAGCCGCCGCGATGCGATAGCCGTCGCCGTCGTACGCGGCGCCGACCGGGCCGAGGCTCGCCCAGACCCCGCGCCCGAAGCGAGCATTGGTCGCCACCACCTTGAAGGTGTAGAGATGGTTCGCCGCGATCCGGTCGATGACCATCGAGCGGGCGCTCGGCGGGAGCGTGCCGCCGGCCGGTGCCTGGCCCGCCGCGAGCGCGACGACGGTGTAGGACACGATCGGCGAGCCGCCGTCGCTGGCGGGCGGTTTCCAGCGCAAGGTTGCCTTCGCCCCCTTGATGTGGACGCTGAGCGACCTCGGCGGGGCCGGAGCGCTCGGGAGGTAGGAGAAGGACCCTCCCGTGACCGTCCCGTTGACCGTGGCGATCGTGATGGGCACGGACGCCCCGGCACGACCGGGCATGGAGTTCGCCACGAGTATGTAGGGGTCACCGTCGGGGTAGTCGAAGGTCGAGGCGAGCAGTGTGGTCTTCTGCGCTCCGAAGTAGACCGCCCTCGCGCCGTCGAGGTTGTCCCCGAACATCACGACCTCCGTGCCCCCCGCGGCGGGGCCCGAGTCCGGCGAGAGGAAGCTGAGCGCCGGCTTCCCCGGGGTGAAGTAGACGAAGGTGTCGGTCTTGGGGTTCGCGCTCGCGCACCCTGACGGGCTGCACGGCTCGACGTCCACCGGCCCGGGCAGGCCGGCCGGCACGATCACCTCCACTCGCGTCGGCGTCGGGTCGCCGACGGGCGTCGCCGTCGAAGCTCCGTAGACGGAGTTGACCTCGCTCAGGAACTCGACCCGAGTCACGCCCGACATCCCCGTGCCGTCGATGGTGAGGCGGGTTCCGCCTGCCGCCGAGCCTCCGAGGACGCTGAGGGAGCTGACCTGCGGCACGGACGCGTAGGCGAAGGCATAGAGGTTCGAGAGCCCGCCCGCCGTCTGGATGCTGACGCCGCCAGGGAGCCTCGCGCCCGCACCGCCGGCGCTCGGCGGTGGCGCGATGGAGATCGTGCTCGGCGTGATCGACGTGATCTGGACCTGCTCGCTCGCCGAGTCGCGTGGAGGACCGAAGTTCACCCAGTCGAAGGTGACGAAGCTGAAGCCGCTCCCTTTGATCGTCACCGAGCTCGATCCGTTGCTGTCCGCCGGATCGGGGCTGATGGAGGTGATGTGCGGCACCGGCGAGTAGTCGTACTCCGTCGCCGCCGGCGCAACCTCGGTCTCCGGGGTCGGCGCAACGATCCCCTGAGGGCTGAACACGATCGGCCCGGAGATCGGCGGCAGGATCGGCACCGTCGGGCTCGAGCCGTTGGCGTCGGAGACGACGACCTCGACCTGGCAGGCAGCCGCCGGGTAGAACCCGCGACCGGTCGAGCAGGCCGTCGCCGCCGTCTCGGGCGGCACGACGGCAACAAGCTCCGTCTCGCTGCGCACGACGACCCGCCTCGAGGGCACCCCGCCGAAGGTCACCTCGGGCGGCGACCCCGCCGCGAAGCCAGAGCCGTAGACGACGACGACGTTGCCCCCCCGGACCGGGCCGCCCGAGGGCCCGACCCCGCTCACCGTCGGGGAGCGGGCCGAGGCAGGCTCGTTGGGGATGTACTCGAACACCGAGCTTCTGCTCGCGAGGCTCGACAGCGAGAGATGCCCCGACCGCACGGTGACGACGACGTCCACTCGCCCAGCGGCGCCCGAGGGCGCAGTGCCCGGGGTGGTCTTCGCCCCAGGAAGCGTGACGACGACGGAGCTCGCCGTGACGCTGCGCACGGGCGCCTGCTCCGACCCGAAGCTGACGCGCACGGCTCCAGGATTGCCTGCGGGGAAGCCGCTCCCCTCGACAATCACCGTCGTCCCGCCGGAGGTCGGCCCGAAGACGGGGCTGAGGCCGCTCACCACGGGCCTCGCCGTCCCCGATGAAGCGGCGGCGATGTCGCACAGGCTGGCGTCGAGGCCGCCTGCGCCGGAAGCGTCGACGACGACCGGGGAGCCGAGACCCGAGGCGCGGCTGTAGCCCGGCCTTGCCGAGTAGCCGAGGCCAAGGCCGAAGACGTCGTTGTTGCCATGCAGGATGTCGGTGAAGGAGCTGGCGTAGGTCGAAGGGTCCGACGCCACCGAGTACAGCTCCGGCGAGACAAAGCCGAGGTCCCGCCCACCGGCGGTGACCGGCAGCGTCGAGCACGCTCCGCCGGAGTCCGCTATCTCGGCCAGGACCGCCGCCCACTGCGGCGCGGCAGAAGAGGTCCCGCCGATGGTCGTCCAGCCGCTCGGTATCGTCTGCAGCCTTCCGGTGCCACGCCCCTTCGAGCTTGCAGGAGCCCCCGGCCCTTCGACGGAGCCACCGGACTGGCCGGCGAAGGCCTCGCTGTAGACGGTGACCCCGCGCCACTCGTCGGCGGAGGCAGTCACGTCGGGCACCTCGCGCCTTCCCGAGGTGGCGACGCCGGGGACGCCGGAGTCGGCCTGCCATGCGGGGATCGGCCAGGAGGAGGACACCCCGCCGCCGCCGCCGCCCCACTGGGCGCCGTGGTTCCAGACGACCTCGCTCGGCGGGTTCGCATCCGACAGCAGCGAGGTGCCCCCGACCCCGAGGACGTAGGGCTGGCTCGCCGGATCGTCGACCGACAGGTACGGCTGCACGGGCTTGGTCGTCGAGAACTGCGTCCCCGCGCAGTCGTCCGATCCGGTGTCGCCAGCCGCCGAGACGACGGTCTGACCCTGCGCGGCCGCCTCGGCGAAGATGTAGTCCTCGAGCTGGCGCGCACCCGGCGCGCCGGTGTCGAGCGCCTGCTCGCACTCGCCCCAGCTCGTCGAGACGATGTTCGCGAGGTCCTGGCTGACAATCGTGTTGTACTCGTCGATCGTCCCGTACGTCGTGTTCTCCGCCTCGTAGACGAGGATCTTGGCGCCGGGCGCGAGTGCCGACAGCACCTCGACGTCGAGGATCGCCTCGCCCGACCCGGGCCCGACGAGGTTGAAGCCGTCGACGGGGACAAGGCGCACCTGGGAGGTGTGGCTCACCCCGAAGTAGCAGCGGTCGAATGCTGCGAGGTCCGACATCTCGAAGGGCTCGAGCTCGAACAGCGCGATCGTCTGCCCGGCGCCGAGGTCCCCGCGTGCGTAGAGGCTCGAGAGCCCGTAGGCGTGGGCGATCTGGTCGTCGGTCCAGCCCCCTCCCCCGAGCGCGGCGAGGTAGGCGGAGGTGCAGGCCGCAGGCGCGCCCGGGGCGACCCTCGGGAGCCTCCGGTCGGACGCCGGCATGCGCACAACCCTCGGGATCGCCGGCGCCCTGCGCATCTGGGAGCGCGCGGCGGCGAGGCTGTCCAGCCCGAGCACCGCCGACACCGACGAGGCGACCGAGCGGCTGAGCCGGGGGGCGAGCGTCGCCACGAAACCTCGGCGCCCTCCGGGCGCGGCGTAGCCGACGAGCCTGGTGTGCAGCGCCCCCTCGACCTCAGCGGCGGGACCCCGCAGGCTGATGAGGAGCCGGTTGGCGGAGACGCCGGCGACGGAGAGGCCCTCAGCCCGCATCATCCGCTCCAAGGAGGAGACCTCGGCGCGTGTCGGGCCGAAGCGCTGCGCGACCTCTGCCGGGGTGAGGAACCGGTGGTACTCGGGCGAGCCGGGGGTCGAGACCGAGTCGGCATAGGCCAGCAGACCGGTGGTGTCCTGCGGCTTGATCGCCAGCCCGAACTGGACGACGCGGCCCGGGGCGATCTCTCCCGTCGCGACGGCGCCACGCGGCAGCGCCGCCGCCTGCCCGACTTTGACGAGCGCCGAGCCCCCTACGAACGGCGTCGATCGCGCCGCGCCGCCGGAGGTCCCGGTCTCGGCGGACGCCGAGCCGGCGAGCACGGAGAGCACCAGCGCCGGCACTGCGAGCAGGGCCGGTGCGAACGGCCGTCTCCCGGAGCCGGAACGCCGCCTCGGTCGGGGGGGGCGTCGTCGATCGATGAACTCAAAGCGCCGCGACACGAGCCCTCCTCAGAGCCGGCGCCCTCGCCGCGCGGGCGCGATCGCGCGGGTGTATCAGGGAGTCCGTCCCTGTGCAATTCACCCCGAGGGTGGGCCTTCGCCGCTCGGGCCGGGCGCCTCACCCGGTCGCTACGGCCGCCTGGACGCCTCGTGGCACAAGGGGGAGCGCGGCACGCCGGACCCCGTCGTCGGACAGGCGCGCAACCTCGAGCGCCCAGCTGAGCGCCTCGATCGAGGCGCCGTGGAGCGCGACCTCGCTCATCCCGGAACGACCGGCCGTGCCGGAATGCCCGTGCTGGCAGTCGACCACGTCGGCGACGATGCGCCCGACCGGCGTGTCCTCGCCGAGCACCGCCCGGCGCAGCTCCTCGTCGACCGGCAGCGTCGCCAGCACGTCCTCGATGCGCATGTCGAGCAGGATGTCGAACGCCGAGACCATGCCGGCGGTGAAGGCGAGGTCGCTGGCTCGGGGGCAGCACTGCAAGGCCACGAGCTCGCACATGCGGGCCCGGGTGAGCGTCGTCACGAGCTCCTCCTCCGAGGTCTGGCCTCGGCTCGTGACGATGAGGAACGACAGCCAGCTCTGGATGCGCTGCCAGCCGAGCAGGACGAGCGCTTCCCGCAGCGAGCGCACCTCACGCCGCATCCCGTGGTACGCGCCGACCGACGCCATCTGCAGCAGCTGGTAGACCATCGCCGGCTCGCCGCGGATGACCTGCTCGAGCTCCGCCGCGCTGCTCTCGCTCGAGGCGAGCCGGAGCGCGAGCTGGAGCCGAGCGCCTCCTGAGCTGTCAAGCGTCCTGCCGGGCACGGACTGGGGACGCGACAGGAGGTCGCCCTGGAAGAAGTCGCAGCCGATCTCCCGGGCTCGCTCGAGGTCCTCGAAGCTCCCGACGCCGAGCGCGACGACAACCGGCGGGGGGTCGCCGAAGCGCCCGAGGACGCCCTCGAGCCCGCCGGCGGCCAGGAGCTCCCGCTCGACCTTGACGACCGAGGCGAGCTTCGCGAGCCGGCCGTCGAGCACGGGCGAGCTCACGTGGTCGAGCGCGAGCTTGTAGCCGGACTCGACGAGCGCGGCGCAGCCGTCGAGCAGGGCCTCGTCGAGCGCCGGCTGGAAGCCGATCTCCAACACCGTCCGCTCCGGCGGGAACTGGACCGGAAGGCCTTCGTCGAGGACCGTGCGATCGACGTCGACACAGACGGTCAGCTCGCCGACGAGCCGTGACAGGCCGATCGCGACGGCGTCGTAGAGCAGGGCCCGAGTGCCGCTCCCCGCGCCGCCGCCCGGCGTGCCGTCCCGGCCGCCGGACGGGGTGGGGCCGCCGGGGAGCAGCTCGTAGCCGACGACTGCGAGATCGGCGTCGAAGATCGGCTGGCGGCCGACGACGACGTCAATGGTGGCCATCGCGAGGCTCTCCCCCTGCAGAGCTCAGGCACGCCAGCACGGACCCCATGCGCTCGAGCGCGACGGGGATTTCTTCGGGCGGTAGAGGCGGCGAGAACAGGAAGCCCTGCCCCACCTCGCAGCCGAGCCTTCTCAGCCCGTCAAGCTCCGAGAGCGTCTCGACCCCCTCGGCGACCACGGTCGCGTTCAAGGTGTGGCCGAGGCCGACGACGCTCTCGAGGACGGCAGCTCGGTCGGCGTCCTCGCAGAAGCCGGCGACGAAGGAACGGTCGATCTTGATCATGCTGGGGACCATCTTCGGGAGGTAGGAAAGCGAGGAGTACCCCGTCCCGAAGTCGTCGATCGCGATCCGCACGCCCCGCTCGGCGAGCCGGCGGAGCGTATCGGCGGACGAGTCCCCTTCGACCAGCGCCACGGACTCGGTCACCTCGAGCACGAGCCGGTCCGGCCCGAGGCCGCTCGCCGTCAGCGCCTCCTCGACCACCCGGACGAGGCCGGGGTCCCTGAGCTGGCGCGCCGAGAGGTTGACCGAGACGTAGGGCGCGCTGGACGGCCCAGTGGCGAGGGTCCAGGACATGACGGCGCGCGTCGCCTCTCTCAGCGCGAAGGCGCCCAGCTCGAAGATGAGGTCGCCCTGTTCGGCGATCTCGATGAACACGCTCGGCGGCACCAGGCCGCGTTGGGGGTGCGTCCAGCGCATCAGCGCCTCGAAGCCGAGCACGGTGCCGCTCGCGATGTCGACGAGCGGTTGGTAGTGCATCGCGAGCTCCCCCCTGGAGATGGCGTGGGCGAGGTCGCGGGCGAGCTCGAAGCGCTCGACCGCGCGCTCGTGGACGGCGGGCTCGAAGACCACTCGGCGACCTTTGCCGAGGCGCTTCGCCTCGTACATCGCGGTGTCGGCGTACTCGAGCACCCGGCGGGCGTCGCCGCCGCCGCGCTCGAGCGGGACGACCCCGATGCTCGCCTTCTGGACCACGGTGAAGGACCCGAGCTTGAACGGCGAGGAGCACGCCTGGAGGATCCGGCCGGCGATCTCGTCGGCCTCCTCCGGCCCGGAGAGGCCCTCGACGAGCACGAGGAACTCGTCGCCTCCGAAGCGGCAGAGGGTGTCCGCCGCCCTCGTCGCGTGCCGGAGCCGCTCGGCGAAGGCGACGAGCAGCTCGTCGCCGATCCCGTGGCCGAGCGTGTCGTTGACCGCCTTGAAGTCGTCGAGGTCGAGGAGCAAAAGGGCGGCATGGGCGCCGGACTCGCAGGCGTCGAGGGCCTCGGCGAGACGCCCCTCGAACAGGGCCCGGTTGGCCAGGCCCGTGAGGACGTCGTGGTACGCCTGGAACTCGAGCTCCGCGGCGATCTCCTCCTCACCGGTGACGTCCCGGGAGGTCACGACGAGCAGCGCGCGCCCGTCGTCCCCGGCGGCCGCCACCACGTCACACTCCGTCGGGACGAGGACGCCGCTCGGACGCGAGTAGCGGTGGGCGTACGCGCACGACCGGCCACCCGACAGCGCCTGGGAGTGGATCGCGAGGGCCGCGACGGCGTCGTCCGGGTGGCTGAAGTCAGAGATCGGCCGACCGAGGAGCACCTCGCGCCGTCGGTCGACGAGACGGGCGAAGGCGAGGTTGGCGTCCACGACGAGGCCGTCGGCATCGAGGACAAGGAGAGGTCCGGGGCTGTGCAGGAAGCCGAGGGCCGCGAGGGCGTCGGTAGGGGCAGGGCCGCGAGGGCGCGTCGCCGCGCCGGTTTCCGACCGCCCGAGCCCGCACGCCTCCCCGACCAACGGGACCCTCGCCTCCTGTGCCTGTCCGCCGGGAGCCTGCCGATCCCGGCCGAGAGGTACTACGGCAGCCACGCCGGCAAACCTGAGAG
>JAJYNS010000121.1 GCA_021786195.1 Actinomycetes bacterium
CATGACGAGTCTCGAGCACGACGAGCGCCCCTGGGGGAGCTATACGGTCCTGTCCGACGCCGAGGACCACAAGGTGAAGGAGATCACCGTCCTCCCTGGAAAGCGCCTCTCCTACCAGCGCCACTTCAAGCGGGCGGAGCACTGGTTCGTCGTCCGCGGCCATGGCGTCGCGACCCTTGACGGCCGGGAGATCCCCGTCGGGCCCGGCTCGGTGGTCGATGTCGCCCGCGAGCAGGCGCATCGCATGGCGAACACCGGGACCTCCGACTTGCTCTTCGTCGAGGTCCAGCACGGGGAGTACTTCGGGGAGGACGACATCGTCCGCTTGGAGGACGACTTCGGCCGGAGCAGCTGAGCACAGCGCGCTCAGCCTGCGGCGCCCTCCTCGGGCACGAGCGCGTTGAGCGCGTCGATGAGCTGGCGGAGCCGTCCGTGGTGGGCTCGGTCGAACTCGAGGGCGATCCGCTCGAGCTCGAGGTGGTCCGCGCCCTGGCGCTCGGGCGGGAGTGGCTCGGTGCGCCAGATGCCGCGGTCGGAGCAGATGTCGGAGAATGCGGCGGAAAGGGCCCGCAACTCCTCGTCGTTCGGTGCGTGGCGCAGGCGGATCACCATCGTCTCGCCGACGAAGCGGCGGGAGTGGTAGTTGCGCCGGAAGCCGAGCACCTCGCCGACAGCCTCGTCGACGTCCGCGGTGATGCGGTAGAGCGCGGCGTCAGGGGGGTCGGCGAGGCCCCGGTGGTACACCTGCTCGGTGACGAAGCGCTCCCACGCCTCCCAGTAGGAGTCGCCCCGGCGCTCGACCAGGACGATCGGCGCCGGCTCGGCTTTACCTGTCTGGAGCAGCGTGAGCAGCTCGAACGCCTCGTCGAGGGTCCCGAAGCCGCCGGGCAGGACGAGGAAGCCGCTCGACTCCTTCATGAGCATCAGCTTGCGGGTGAAGAAGTACTTCATCTCGACGAGCTTCTCGTTCTCGGCGATCCAGGCGTTGGGGAGCGCCTCGAAGGGCAGCCTGATGTTGACCCCGATCGCCATCTCCGGCCCTGCCCCCTCGTTGCCCGCCGCCATGATTCCCGGCCCGGCCCCCGTGACGACCATCCAGCCGGCCTCGGCGAAGCGCCCGGCGAGCGAGCGGGCGAGCACGTACAGCCCGTCGGACGGGGAGGTGCGCGCCGAGCCGAAGATCGTCACCTTCGGCACCTCTCGGTAGGGGGCGAACATCGCGAAGGCGTCGGCCATCTCCGCGAGGGCAGAGTTGGCGATCTTCAGGTCGAGCCGGCTCGCGCCGTTGCGGGTGAACTCGAGCGCCGAGCAGATGAGCGAGCGGTGGAGCTCCCGGTGGCGCCTGACTCCGGCAGCTTCGAGGAGATCCTCGATGCGGGCCTCGACCTCAGCCCGGGAACCGGCGGGCGCGCCCTCGCCGCCGAGGTCGTTCCCCTGCGCCTCCCCGCTCACCTCGCCGCTCCCGCCGCCGCCGGCTCGACCAGCCAGACGACCCGCCCGGCCCGCACCCTCGCAGCCGGCAGCGGCTCGCCGCGGGCGGCCCGCTCGAAGGCCTCGCGCTTCTCCTCGCCCATCACGACGAGGACGACGAGCCGCGCCAGGGCGATGCCGGCGTAGGTCAGGGTGAGCCGCTCGAAGGGGTTGCGGCCGGAGGGGTCCGAGTTGCGGGCCACGAGGCGGTCCGAAGGCGCGTCGAGCGCCGGAGAGCTCGGGAAGAGCGAGGCGGTGTGCCCGTCGGGGCCGAAGCCGAGCTGCAGCAGGTCGAGCGACCCGGCCGAGCGGAGCACCCGCTCGTAGGGCTCGGGGCCCTCGGCACAGGACATCGGGTGGAAGCCGGCCAGCGAACCGAGGCGCTTGGCAAGCACCGAGCGCAGCGCGCGCTGGTTCGAGGCAGGGTCGTCGGGCTCGACGCAGCGCTCGTCGGCGAGGAAGCACTCGATGCGGCTCCAGTCGAGCTCGTCGTGAGCAGCGAGGCGCGCGAAGCAGTGCTCTCCCGAGGCGCCCCCAGAGCAGCCGAGGCGGAAGGGCGTGACGGCTCGGTCGGGGTCGGCGAGGGTCTTCGCCGCCTCCTCGACGACGAGCCGGGCGAAGGCGCCCGGGACGTCCTCCTCGACCCGGACCTCGCCGGTCAGGGGTTCCGCCACTGCCGGCCGCTGCCCTCGATCAACCGGTCCGCCTCGATCGGCCCCCAGCTCCCGGCCCTGTAGCGGGCGAGCGGCGGCTCGCCGTCGAGGAAGGCCTGCTGGATGGGCGCGACGATCGCCCACGCCTGGTCGACCTCGTCGCTGCGGATGAACAGCGTCGCGTCCCCGGTCATCGCGTCGAGGAGCAGCCGCTCGTAGGCCTCGGCCGTGCCGCCGGGGAAGGCGTCGGCGTAGGAGAAGTCCATCGAGACCGAGCGCACCCGGAACTCCGGTCCGGGGACCTTCGCCCCGAAGCAGAGGCTGATCCCCTCGTCAGGCTGGATCCGCAGCGTGAGGGCGTCCGGCCGCAGGTCCCGGGCGAGCTTGCCGGCGAAGGGCAGGTGCGGAGGGCGCTGGAAGATCATCGAGACCTCCGTCGCCCGCCTCGCGAGGCGCTTGCCGGTGCGCACGTAGACCGGGACGCCGGCCCAGCGCCAGTTGTCGACGAGGAGGTGCATCGCGATGTAGGTCTCGGTCTCGGAGGTGGGGGAGACCCCCTCCTCCGAGCGGTAGCCGGGGACGGCCGCCCCGTCGATGATCCCGGCCGTGTACTGGGCGCGCACGACATCGTTGACGGCCTCGTCGACGTCGGGGACGACCACCGAGCGGAGCAGCTTGACCTTCTCGTCCCGGATCGAGGAGGCCTCCATCTGCGACGGAGGCTCCATCAAGGTGAGCGAGAGCACCTGCATCACGTGGTTCTGCACGATGTCCCGCAGCGCCCCGGCGGACTCGTAGAAGGTTCCCCGGTGCTCGACGCCGAGGCTCTCGGCGACGGTGACCTGCACGTGGTCGACATAGCGGCGGTTCCAGATCGGCTCGAAGATCGAGTTGGCGAAGCGCAGGGCGAGGACGTTCTGGACCGTCTCCTTGCCCATGTAGTGGTCAATCCGGAAGATCTGGTCCTCCCGGAAGGCCTGGTGCAGCTCCTCGTCCAGCTTGGCCGCGCTGGCGAGGTCCGAGCCGAACGGCTTCTCGACGACCAGGCGGGCGAACTCGCCCCCCCGGCCCGGCTCGGCCAGACCGTGGGCCGCGAGCGCGCGAGCCACCGGACCGAACAGCGCGGGGATGGTCGCGAGGTAGTACACGCGGTTCCCCCCGCTCGCCTGCTCCTTGTCGAGCTCGGCGAGCACGCCGGCGAGCTTGGCGAAGGTCGCCTCGTCCCCGTAGTCGCCCGAGACGTAGCGGAAGCGCTGCACGAGCCGCTCCCAGCCGCCCGCCGACTCGACGGGGGCGACCTCGAGGCATACCTTCCGGAACTCCTCGTCGTTCCACTCCGTCCGGGCCACGCCGACGAGCGAGAAGCCGTCGCCGAGGGCGTCGTGATCGGCGAGCTGTGCGAGGGCGGGGAGGATCTTGCGGTGGGCGAGGTCACCCGACGCGCCGAAGACGACGAGGGCGAGCGGGCCCGGCCGCCGCGGCTCGCCCGGCTCGACCGTGAGCAGGTGTGCCTCGCCCCGGGCCTCTTGAGCCCCTTCGACCCGGAGGAGCCCGCTCACCTGCCGGCGGCCCCGAGGACGACCGCCTTGTGGCCGAGGCTGTCGATCAGCTCGTCGAAGGACTTCGAGAAGGACGCCACCCCCTCGGCCTCGAGCTGGCGGGTGACGTCGTCCAGGTCGACGCCGACCTCTCCGAGGGCCTCGATGGTCGCGCGCGCCTCCTCGGGGTCGGCGTCGACGGTCCTCGCCACTCGGCCGTGATCGGCGAAGGCCTCGATCGTCGCGGGCGGGAGGGTGTCGACGGTGTCGGGACCGATCAGCGCCTCGACGTAGAGCAGGTCGGGGTACGCGGGGTTCTTCGTCGAGGTCGAGGCCCACAGCGGGCGCTGCAGCCTGGCGCCTCGGGCGGCCAGACCCGCGAAGCGCTCGGTCCCGAAGCGCTCCTTGAACAGCTCGTACGCGAGGCGCGCCTGGGCGATGGCGGCCTTGCCCCGCAGCGAGCTCGCACGCTCGGCCTTCGCCGTGCCCGGCTCGCCGGCGGCGATCGCCTCGAGCCGGCGGTCGACCTCGGTGTCGACCCTGCTCACGAAGAAGGAGGCGACCGAAGCGACCGCCGATGGGTCCCCGCCGGCTGCGACGAGGCGCTCGAGGCCGGAGAGGTAGGCCTCGATGACCTCCGAGTAGCGCTCGAGCGAGAAGATCAGCGTCACGTTCACGCTGCGGCCCGAGGCGATGGTCTGCTCGATCGCCGGCACGCCCGCCTTGGTGGCAGGGATCTTCACGAGCAGGTTCGGCCGTGCCACCCGCTCGTGCAGCTCCCGGGCCATCACCGCCGTCCCGGCCGTGTCGTGGGCGAGGCTCGGCGCCACCTCGACCGAGACGTAGCCGTCTCCGCCCTGAGAGCGCTCGTACAGCGGGCGGAACGCCTCGAGCGCCCCGGTGACGTCGGAGAGGACCAGGTCCCAGTAGCTCTCCTCGACCGCCTTGCCGGACGCGACGAGGTCGGCGAACTGCTCGTCGTAGTCCGACCCCCCCTCGATGGCCTTGGTCATGATCGTCGGGTTCGAGGTGAGGCCGCGGATGCCGAGCTCGAGGTACCGCTCGAGCTCGCCCGAGGTGAGGTAGGAGCGCTTCAGGTCGTCGAGCCAGGGGCTCTGACCCTGGGCGTCGTAGAGGTCATGCACCCTGCTCACCGGCCGCTCCTCTCGTCCGTCCTCGGCCCGGCTCGACCGAGCCCGCAAGGCGCTCCGACGCCCCCTCCGGCGCGCCGCCTGGTACCCGAGATTATGGCGCTAGCG
>JAJYNS010000079.1 GCA_021786195.1 Actinomycetes bacterium
CTAGGTTGCTCTTCCAGCGCGAGCCGGAGGCGGTCCAGACCGTCCGACGGGATGCGCCCCGGTCCCCTGCGCCCTCACCTGCGCTGAAGCAACGCTCCTCTCTAGCATCAACCTATAACAGGGGCGAAAGTCACGGATCTCCCGATCGTCGCCCGCCGGCCTCCCCTTGGCGCGCCGGAGGTGGCGGCTACCCGGACGTCATCGTGCGTTCACCCTCTGTTCACCTCCACGCTAGTATGAGTTCACCTAACGGTCCATAGGGGAGCAGGACGGCTGTGCGGCCGGGGTGTCGTGCCCGAGGAAGGAGGGCCGCCCGAGGTGGAGATCCTGCTCGTCGCCATGGCCGTCGCCTTCGCCTTCGTGAGCGGGGCGAACGACGGCGCCACCTTGTCGGCGCTGGGCACCCGCACGGGCGCGCTCTCGATCCTCGCGGGCGTGTCCCTCCTCGTCCTCGCCGTCGGCGCCGTCCCCGCGGCGGTCGGGACCGGCGTGGCGACGACCCTCGCCCACGGCCTGGTCGCGTTCGAGGACCGGGGCGGTCGCCTCGCCTTCCTGCTCGCCGTCGCCTCGGCGCTCGCCGTCGTCTTCCTGCTCTCCCGCCGGGGGCTCCCGACGAGCGTGACGCTCTCGCTCACCGGCGCCATCGTCGGCGTGGGCGCCGGGGCAGGCCTCCCGGTGAGCTGGACGACCGTCGGCCCGGTGCTCGCAGCCGGCCTGCTCGGGCCGTTCCTCGTCTTCGGCGTCGGCTTCCTCCTCGCCCCGGGCGTGCGCCGGGCGCTCGGCCGGCCCGCGGCGGCCGAGGCGCGCCCCCGGCTGCTCCAGCAGCTCGGGTTCCTCCTCCAGTCGGTCGCCTACGGCGCGAACGACGCCGAGAAGATGGTCGCCTTCATGGCGATCGCCACCGGCGCGAGCCTGGACCCCGTGCACGTGCTCGCGCTCGACCAGGCAGCGTTGGCGGCCTGCTTCGGCGCCGGGGCGCTGTTCGCCGTGCGGAGGCTGTCGAGCCGGGTGACCGAGCAGATGGTCCGGGTGCGCAACGAGGGCTCGCTCTCGGCGCTGGTCGCCTCCTCCTCCGTCGTGCTCGCCGGCTCCGCGCTCGGCCTGCCGCTGTCCTCGACCCAGTCGGTGACGGCGGGCCTGCTCGGGGGGACCGGGCGCCTCACCCCCCACCGGATCCGCCCCCAGCAGGTCGGCGCGCTCCTCCTCGCGTGGGCGCTGACCCTGCCGAGCGCCGGCCTGCTCGCCGCCCTCTGCGGCCTCGTGGTGCGGGCGGTCCGATGACGCGCTCGAGGGGCCGGCAGCTCCAGCGGCTGAGGACCTTCGTGCGCGACGTCGCGGGCGAGTCCGCGCAGGACATCACCTCGATCCTCGGCCAGCACGTCGCCGTCGGCCGGGAGGCCGTGCTCCTCGCCGAGCGCGCCGTCCTCGAGGGCGAGCGCGGCGAGGCCGTCGACGCCGAGGTCGAGAAGGTGGAGCACCGCGGCGACGAGCTGCGCCGCCGGCTCGTCGCCGAGCTCGCGCAGACCCTCGTCACCCCCCTCGACCGGGAGGACATCTTCCGCTTCTCCCGCTCCGTCGACGACGTGCTCGACAACGTCCGGGACTTCGTCCGGGAGTGGACCCTGTACCGTCCCGAGGGCGCGCGCAACCTCTTCTCGCTGCTCGAGAGCGTGCGCACGGGCCTCGACGCCCTCGCCGCGGCGGTCGCCGCGATCGGCAGCCGGCCCGCCGGCGCGGCGGCGAACCTGCTCGCCGCCAAGCGGTCGACGAACGGCGTGCGCCGCCGCTTCGAGGAGGAGGTCGCCGAGCTCTTCGCCGGCGAGGTGAGCCCGGAGGTCCTCAAGCACCGGGAGCTCCTCCGCCGGCTCGACGTCGTCGGGCTCCGCCTCGGCGAGGCGATCGACATCCTCTTCGACGCGCTCGTCAAGCGCGGCGAAGGGCTCTCGGCGCCCCCGCCCGGGGCTGCGCCGCCGCCCGCCTAGGCGTCGCCCGTGGCCGGCGCTGCCTCCCGGCGGTCTAGGGACCTTACCCCCGACCTCCTCGAGTATCACGGCGAGCACGTCGCGAAGGTCAAGCTCGAGGCGCTCGAGCGGCTCGCCGACCGGCCGCTCGCGAAGTACGTCGTCGTGTCGGCCGTCACCCCGACGCCCCTCGGCGAGGGCAAGACCACCGTGACGGTCGGCCTCGGGCAGGCCTTCCAGCACCTCGGTCGCACCGCCACCGTGGCGATCCGGCAACCGTCGATGGGCCCGACCCTCGGCATCAAAGGAGGGGCCGCCGGCGGCGGCTACAGCCAGGTGGTGCCGATGGAGCTGTTCAACATGCACCTCACCGGCGACTTCCACGCCGTGACCGAGGCCCACAACCTCCTCGCCGCGATCGTCGACAACCACCTGTTCCAGGGGAACGCGCTCGGCCTCGACATCCACCCCCTCGCCTGGCGGCGTGTCCTCGACGTGAACGACCGCGCGCTGCGCAACGTCGTGATCGGGCTCGGTGGCGCTGAGGACGGCGTGCCCCGCCAGAGCGGCTTCGACATCACCGCCGCCTCCGAGGTGATGGCGGTCCTCTCCCTCGCCACCTCGGTGGCGGACCTGCGCGCACGGCTGGCGAGGATCGTGGTCGGCTACACGAAGGGCCGAGAGCCGGTCACCGCGGAGCAGCTCCACGCTGCGGGGGCGATGGCGGCGATCCTTGCGGAGGCGGTCAAGCCGAACCTGCTCCAGACGCTCGAGCACACGCCGGTGCTCGTCCACATGGGGCCCTTCGGCAACATCGGCACCGGCAACTCCTCCGTGCTCGCCGCGGAGAACCCTGAAGACGTCCTGGCCGGGTCGTCCAACCTGAGGAAGCAGATCGAGAACGTCCGCATCCACGGCGTCACGCCGGTCGTGGCGGTCAACGTCTTCCCCTCGGACCACCCTTCGGAGTGGCAGGCGATCGAGGAGGTGGCCCGGCAGGCAGGGGCTCGAGTCGCGCGCTGCCGGCCCGCCTCGGAGGGAGGCAACGGCGTCGTGGAGCTGGCCGAGGCAGTGGCCGAGGCGGCGGAGGAGCCCGGCGAGTTTCGCTTCGCCTACGCCGAGGACGCGACGCTCCGGGAAAAGATCGAGACGATCGCGACCCGCGTCTATGGGGCGGCCGGCGTCGACTACTCACCGCTCGCGGCGCGCCAGCTCGAGGACTACGAGCGCGACGGGTTCGGGCGCCTCGCCGTGTGCATCGCCAAGACCCACCTGTCCCTCTCCTCGGACCCGTCCCTCAAGGGGGCGCCCACCGGTTGGAGGATGCCGGTGCGGGAGGTGCGGGCCTCGGCGGGCGCCGGGTACGTCTATCCCATCTGCGGGGAGATGCAGACGATGCCGGGGCTCGGCAGGCATCCTGCAACCTTCGACGTCGATCTGTTGGACGACGGCACGATCGTCGGGCTGTCCTGAGCGCCTGGGGCCGGCGCGCCGGCAAGGGAGGAGTGAGGATGGACCAGAGGACCCGGCTCCGGGACCGGGCGGCCGCCGTGGGCGCTGGCGTGCCGTGCGCCCCGGAGGTCGTCGTCAACGGCGAGGCGCGCTCCCTCGGCGGCGACGGCTCGGTGACGCCGAGCACGACGCTTGCGTGGTACCTGAGGGAGCGCCTCGGCCTGACGGGCCTGAAGGTCCCCTGCGACCAGGGTGCCTGCGGGGCCTGCACGGTCATCATGGACGGGAGGGCGGTGCTGTCGTGCATGATCCTCGCCGTCGAGGCCGGTGGGCACGAGATCCTCACGATCGAGGGCCTGGCCGGCGACGACTGTGTCGTCGAGGCCTTCGCCGAGCAGAGCGAGCCGGGCTACGGCACCGCGCTCCAGTGCGGCTACTGCACTCCAGGGTTCGTGATGGCTTCCCGGGCGCTGCTCGACCGCAGGCCCTTGCCGACGCCATCGGAGATCAAAGAGCAGCTCTCGGGGAACATCTGCCGCTGCGGCTGCTACGCCGGGATCGCACGGGCCGTCCACAACGCGTCCGAGCGGCTACGAGCGCGCACGGGCGGCTCGTGATGGCTCCCTACCAGCCTCGTGTCCCGCGCAGGCACGTCGGCACCTACCGCCCGCGCATCGACGGGCTCGACAAGGCCCGAGGGAGGGCGGAGTACGCGGGCGACCTGATGGTCGAGTGCCGGGTGCCCGGGATGCTCCACGCGAGAGCCCTCCACAGCCCCCATCCCCACGCGAGGATCAGGAGCCTCGACGTCGGCCGGGCCGCCCGGCTGCCCGGAGTCGTCGACATCCTCACCTTCGACGATCCCGAGGTCGCCGGCTTGAGGCCGACGAACGCAGGCTGGACCGACGGGGTCGACATCGTCTCGTACGACCGCATGATGTGGCGGCGCTTTCGCGACCGGCGGGTCCTCGGGGACACCGCCCGCTGGGTCGGCGACGACGTCGGCGCGGTCGTCGCTGCGGAGAGCGAAGAGGTCGCCGAGGAGGCGTTGCGCCTCTTCGAGGTCGACTGGGAGGTCTTGCCGTTCGTGCTCGATCCGGCCGCCGCCATGGCGCCGGGCGCTCCCCTCCTGCACCCGGAGATCGCGCCCGGCAACGTGCTGCCCGAGGACACGGTCGGCGGACCCGACGTCTTCGTGGACAAGGGCGACGTGGACCTCGGGCTCGAGGAGGCGGACCTCGTCGTGGAGGCGACGTCGACCTACCACAACGCGACCCAGAACAGCCTCGACAGCTGGGTCTGCCTCGTCGACTGGAGCGGGGAGCGCGTCACGGTCTGGTCGAACTCCTACGAGGCCCACCAGACCCGCATGCATCTGA
>JAJYNS010000085.1 GCA_021786195.1 Actinomycetes bacterium
ACCTGACGGGTGCCTTTCCTCTCGGGATCATGGGGCTTTCACAACCACCATTGTCCCAGGTGAGAGGCACCTCGTCACGTCTTTCGGGTCGTGTTTGCCCAGCTGACTCGAGGATCTAGGTCAGATGAGGTGCGCATAGCCGGTAGATCGGCCGGCCAGGGCGAGGGGGTGACGGTCCGGGGCAGCGCCCCGGACCGTCACGATGGCTCAGGCGGCGCGCTGGTCGCGCGCCGCGCGCTGCTCGGCGATCTCGGCCCGGCGCGCCTGCGCGCGGCGGCGATCGGCGAGGTAGGCGGGTGCGGAGGAGGCGATGAAGCCCTGTCGTGCCTCCTCGGGGTCGACGAACCACCTGCCGGCCTGGAAATGGCAGGGGTACCAGGCCGAGCGTCGTGCCCGGCGCATCTTCGCGAGGCGGATCTCGGCCCCGGTGGCGTCGCCGTCGTCGTTCCGGGCGACGACGCTCGTGGCCTCGTCCGCCTCGCGGTGCAAGAGCACCACGCAGTCGGCGTAGTCGACGATCGCCCGGCAGTCCGCGATGTCGTCCAGGGTCGGACGCCAGTCGCCGCGGTCCGCGCGGGACATCGCCTTCTGGCGCTTGACCTGGGTCGGCAGCACCACCGCCGGCCCGTAGCGGTCGAGCTCGGGGTAGCGCGCGGCGTCGAACGCGGCGCCGAGCGCTACCTGCTGCTTCAGGCTCGCCGCGACGAGCTCGATGCCTTGGACCGCAGGCATGTGCAAGGGCGCGAAGAGCTTCGCGTAGTCGACGACGATGAGCAGCGGCAGCCGGGCGCGGATCTCTTGGCGAGCCCGACCCTCGCGGCGCAGGCCGGCGACGGTCGAATGGACGATGTCGACGACGCTCGCGATGACGGACTCGACGCTTGCCGTCCCGTAGTCGGCCTGGTCGAGCAGATGGACGTCCGCGCCCTGCGCGGCGAGCGGCTCGTACCACCGCCCGCCGCGGGTGAGCCCGGCGATCATCGCGGTCTCCTCCGCGGGCTGCTCGGCGGAGAAGACGAGCGCCGAGCGGTGCTGGTCGTTCTCCTCATTGAACAGCCACAGCGCGCGCATCGTCATCTCGAGGGAGAACGTCGTCTTGCCGACGCCGGACTCCGCCCCGATCACGACGAGGTCAGAGGTGCGAAAGCCCCCGGCGAAGCGGGTCCCGCCGAGACGGTAGGAGGCCGCGTCGAAGTCGGGCGGGCGGAAGCCGAAGTGCAGCAGGCGGTCGTGGCGCTTTTGGCGCTCGGCGATCGCCTGGAACCCGGTCTCGCGCCTGGCACCGAGCATCGCGGGGTCGGGGGCGTTGGCGAGCTCGCGCACGGCCTTCGTCGTCGCGTCGCTGATGCCCCCTTTCTTGGACAGGTCCTGCTTCGCCTCGTGGGCGAGCACGAGGAGCTGGTGCGCTCGCGTGCGCTGCACGAGGTAGGCGAGGTCCGCCCGGAAGCTCGCCTGGGACTCGGCGACCTCCTCTTCGCTTGCGGCAAGGAGGAACGACGCCTGGGGGCCGAGGCGCTCTGCGACGAGCTTCGGCGTCATCACCGAGCCGCGGCCGTCGCGAAGGACGAAGGTGATCGCCGAGCAGACCGCCCGGTCGCCCTCGTCGCTGAACAGCTCCGTTGCCTGGCCCGCTCGGACGAGCGCGTTGGCGAGCTCGGTCGAGGAGGACCCGGCAAGGAGCAGACGCTGCTCGAGCCTCATCGGCCGAACAGCTCCTGGGTGGTTGTTGGGTGGTGGCTAGCCATGCTCCGAGCATGGCGGGGTCGGGCTAGGGCAGTGCGAGGACGAGACGGGAAAGCCCGTTGGCGGGGGTCTCGAGGAGCTGGCCCGAGAAGCGCTCGACGAGGGCGTCGCCGGCGGGGAGGGTGGCGGCGAGCTTTTCCGGCGGGTGGATGTCGGTCGCGACCTCGCCGAGGACGAGGGCGCCGGTCGGCGAGGTGGACACCTCGAGCGGGCCCGTCGCGACGAGGCGGGCGGGGCGGCCGGCGACAAGCACCTCCTCACCTGGTGCTGGGCGAGCAGCGAGCAGGACGAGGCGGTCGCCGGCAAGGGCCGCGCGAAGGCCCGTCGCGACCGCGGCGGCCTCGACGAGCCCGGCGGCGAGAAGGACGAGCAGCACGAGGCTCGCGAGCGCCTCGAGTGGCCGGTGCGGTCGTGGCGGGCGTGTCGAGGCGCCGAGGTCGAGGTCGACGACCTCTACCTCGACCTCGAGCGCGTGGGGAGCTTCCATGCTCGCTTCTTGGCCGGGCGACACCGAGCGCAGGGCCCCGGCCAGGAAGTGGGCATGACCACACCAACACACCAGCACGGCCCGCTCGTCACCCGGCGTTGGACCAGACCGGGGGAGCGAGCCTATGACCTCGTCTCGTTCCATACCCGAGACGCGCTCATCGGCGACCCGGCGTCTCCGACCTTCTTCCAGGCCGGAGTCGAAGTGCCCGAGGACTGGGGCGACAACGCCGTCGCGATCCTCGCCTCGAAGTACTTCCGCGGCGCGCTGCGAAGCCCCGAGCGGGAGCACTCGCTTCGCCAGGTCGTCGACCGCATCGTCGACACGATTACCGACGTCGGCGTGCGCGAGGGCTACTTCTTGGCCGGCGAGGAGGCCGAGAGCTTCCGAGAGGAGCTCAAGTACCTGCTCGTCACGCAAAAGGCCGCCTTCAACTCGCCGGTGTGGTTCAACATCGGCGTCCCGGGGGCGGCCCAGCAGGCCTCGGCGTGCTACATCTTGTCGGTCGAGGACTCGATCGACTCGATCGCCGAGTGGATCGGGACCGAGGCCCGCATCTTCAAGAACGGCTCGGGCTCCGGGGTGAACCTGTCCGCCCTCCGGGCGGCAGGCGAGCCGGTGACCGGCGGCGGACGGGCCTCTGGGCCCATCTCGTTCATGCGCGGCGCGGACGCGTCGGCCGGGGCGATCCGCTCCGGCGGCAAGACCCGGCGCGCGGCGAAGATGGTCGTGCTCGACGTCGACCATCCCGACATCGAGGAGTTCGTCTGGGCCAAGGTGCGCGAGGAGCAAAAGATCCGCGCGCTCGCGGCCGCGGGCTTCGACATGGGGCTCGACGGCGTCGACATCACCTCGGTCCAGTTCCAGAACGCGAACAACTCCGTCCGGCTCCCCGACGCCTTCATGGCGGCGGTCGAGGCGGGCGAGGAGTTCGCGCTCCGGGCCCGGACGAGCGGCGAGGTCACAAGGACCGTCTCCGCGCGGGAGCTGTTCTCGAAGATCGCCGAGGCCGCCTGGGAGTGCGCGGATCCTGGTGTGCAGTTCGACACCACGATCAACAACTGGCACACGAGGCCGGCGTCGGGGAGGATCAACGCGTCCAACCCCTGCGGGGAGTTCCTGTCGCTCGACGACACCTCCTGCAACCTCTCGAGCATCAACCTGCTCGCGTTCATGGACGACGACGGCAGGCTGATGGTCGAGGACTTCTGCCACGCGGTGCGCGTGCTCATCTGCGCGCAGGACATCCTGGTCGCCTTCGCGGACTACCCGACGGAACGGATCGGGAAGAACGCGAGGGCCTACCGCGAGCTCGGGCTCGGCTACGCGAACCTCGGCGCCGCCTTGATGGCAAAGGGGCTCGCGTACGACTCGGACGAGGGCCGGGACTTCGCTGCGGCGGTGACGGCGCTGATGACCGGGGAGGCGTACGCGACCTCGGGACTGCTCGCCGCACGTGTCGGTCGCTTCGTCGCGCTCCCGGGCGACTACGAGGCGATGGACAAGGTGTTGCACCAGCACCTCGGCGCGCTCGAGGGGCTGCGCCGCTGCCTCGAGGTGTCCTCGGAAAGAGCGGAGGAGCTCGAGCTGTGCCGGCGGGCCGCGCAGGCCTTTACGGCAGCGATCGAGGCTCAAGGCACGACGGGGGTACGCAACTCCCAGGTGAGCGTGATCGCGCCGACCGGCACGATCAGTTTCCTGATGGGCTGCGACACGACCGGCGTCGAGCCGGCGATCGCCCTCGTCGCGACGAAGTCCTTGGTCGGCGGGGGGACGATGACCCTCGTCGTCGACACGCTCGCACGCGGCCTGTCGGCCCTCGGCTACGCCGAGGACGCGCGCCGGGCGATCTGTGACCACGTCGCAGCGACCGGGGACATCACCGGCGCGCCCGGGCTCAAGCCCGAGCACGTCGCGGTGTTCGCGACCGCGATCGGCAAGAACGCGATCGCGCCGATGGGCCACGTGAAGATGGTGGCGGCGATCCAGCCGTTCCTGTCCGGTGGAGTGTCCAAGACGGTCAACCTGCCGGCGTCGGCGAGCGTCGAGGACATCGAGGAGATCTACTTCCAGGGCTGGAAGCTCGGCTGCAAGTGCCTCTCGGTCTACCGCGACGGCTGCAAGGCGGCACAGCCGCTGCACGCGGGCCGGCGCGAGGACACCGAGGCGCCAGCCGAGACGGCCTCCTCGCCCGTCCCCTACCGCAGGCGGCTTCCTCGCCGGCGGGAGTCGCGGACGACCGCGTTCGACGTCGGCGGCATGGAGGGCTACCTCACCGTCGGCCACTACGAAGACGGCCGGCCGGGCGAGGTGTTCATCAAGGTCTCCAAGCAGGGCTCGACCCTGTCGGGGGTGATGGACTGCTTCGCGATGGCCGTGAGCGTCGGGCTCCAGTACGGGGTGCCGCTTTCGACCTTCGTGCGCAAGTACACCCACACGCGCTTCGAGCCGTCGGGCATCACCGACGACGCCGAGGTGCGCAAGGCCGAGAGCCTGGTCGACTACGTCTTCCAGCGCCTTGCGCTCGACTACCTCGACGAGGAC
>JAJYNS010000075.1 GCA_021786195.1 Actinomycetes bacterium
CCGCCGCCGAGCATCGTCTCGGCCATCGAGACGACGAGCTCCGCCGCCGAAAGCCCTCGCCGGCGGGCCGTCGTCGGGCCGATGTGATCGTCGAGGGTGGCCACGACGCCGAGGATGCGGTCGAGCTCGGCGACGAGGCGAAGGCCCGCTCTCGGGGTGAGGCTCGGGTCCGCCTCTCCAAGACTGACACGGCGGATCTGTCGGCGTATCCTTCTCACCTGACGGGTGCCTTTCCTCTCGGGATCATGGGGGCTTTCACAACCACCATTGTCCCAGGTGAGAGGCACCTCGTCACGTCTTTCGGGTCGTGTTTGCCCAGCTGACTCGAGGATCTAGGTCTGACGGCTGCGCCCGGGCCGCCGGCCTCGCCCCGGGGGGTGGTCCCGGCGGATCAGCGGCCAAGCGGCCCCGCCGGCCCGCCTGCCGGCCGGTCCGCCAACGTCGCCCCGGTGCCTGCCCGAGCGAGCAGCTCACGGATCGTCCGGGCCGAGCCCGGGGGGAGCAGCAAGGGCGTCTCGTCGAGCCGTGCCCGGGCGCGCGCTCGGTCCCCGGCGACCTCGCCGGGCGTCGGGGCGCCGGGCAAGGGCCCGAGGGCGCCGGCGCGGCGCAGGGTCGCCGGCTCGCCCTCGGCGCAGGCGACCCCGCAGCACAGCGCAGCCTGCACGAGCGCGTGCCACTCGGCCGAGGCGCCGAGCGACTCCTCGTGGACGATGCCGAGGTCGGCGAAGCAGCTCCTCGGCAGCGCGTAGGACTCCGGGGGCGACAGCTCGTCGCACAGCTCGGCGAGCAGGTCGAAGCTCGCCGGCCAGGGGGTGCGGGCGCCCTCGACGGCGACGAAGCCCTCGTGGCCGTCGGGCCAGGCGACCGGCCGGGCCGCCTGCTCGGCCGGGAGCACCCTGAGCACCCTGCCGGCCGAGCCCGCCGACAGCGAGGCGTAGGTCTCGACGAGGTGGGCGAAGGGCAGGACCTCGTCGTCGAGCACCGTGACGTACCGGCCCCGGGCCCGGGCCACGCCGAGCGAGAGCGCCCGGGGCCGGCTCGCGCCTCGCACCCCGGCGACCTGGGTGCGGCTGGCGAGCGACTCCCCGAACTCCGAGACGAGGCGCTGGGTGGCCCGGACCTCGGCGCCGAGGGCGTCGAGGACGAGCACGACCACCTCGAAGTCCTGGCAGGTCTGGGCGTCGAGGGCGAGGAGGGCGTCGGCGAGGAGCGCCTCCCGGCCGGCGGCCGTGACCAGGAGCAGGCTGAGCAGCGGTGAGCTGGCCCCGGTCTCCGGGGCCACCAGCACGCCCTGCTCGGCTGCCCCGCCGCCGGCCACAGGCTGCCCGGCGGTGGGATCGGGGAGCGGGACGGGTGCGAAGGCGCGCACGAACTGGTTGGTCGTCGCCCCGCTCTCTGCACGGCCTCGGACGAACGCGACGAGCTCGTGCAGGGGGGCCCCGGCGGCGAGGGAGGCCGCGTCCGGGGGGAAGTGCTGGTCGCTCTCCTCGAGCTCGAAGTCCCGCGCCGCGATCTCTGCCCAGCCCGTGCCCTCGAAGACTCGCCGGAGCCGAGCAGGCGAGTAGAGCGAGACGTGGGTCGAGTCGAGCAGTCCCGTCTCGGTGACGTCCCAGCGGCCGAGGAGCAGCTTGGCCACGAGGTCGACATGGGTGACGTTCGGGACCGACACGACGAGGGGAGGCCGGCCGCTCGCCAGCGCGAAGTCGTTCAGGGCCCTCAGCGTCGCGGGGCCGTCGGCGAGATGCTCGACGACGTCGAGCGCGGCGATCGCCGCGACCTCTCGCCCTGCGGCCGCCGCCTGCAGGGTCGCCACGATCCCCCCGGGGTCGGCGAGGTCGAGAGGGCGGGCCTCGAAGCCGCGGGCCCTCAGGTCGGCGAGGCTCTCCTCGTCGAGGTCGAGGCCGACGTAGTCGAGCCCGAGCCGGCGGACCGGCTCGGCGATCGCGCCGTAGCCGCAGCCGAGGTCGAGCACGACTCGCCCTGCGGGGTGCCGGTGCTCGCGGAGCAGCGCCACGGCGTGCCCGTAGGGGGAGCCCTCGGCGTAGTCGAAGCGGTAACGGGCCATCAGGGCCTCAGCCGGCGGGGAGGGCCCGCGAGTAGTCGAACCTGAGCGGCGCGTAGGCGTAGGTCGAGAAGTCGGCGACCTTGCCCTCGGCGTCGATCGGCTCCGGGAGGAGCCCGAGCGCGAGGCGCCGGCGGAGCTCCGCCGCGGCTCGAGCATGCACGGGGTCCGGGGACTCGTCGTAGGCGTGCAGGCCCTTCTGGAGCAGGTCCGGCCGGGAGAACTTGGCGTAGAGCAGGAGCGAGGCAAGCGCCGAGTGGTAGCGCTCCGTCTCACCCGGCACCTGCGCCGCGGAGGCGGAGAGGCGCTTGTCGTGGAACACGACGGCGCTCGGCCGGTGCACGACCCGGAAGCCCGCGAGGCGAGCCCGCCAGCTCAGGTCGACGTCGTCGCAGTAGAGGAAGAACGACTCGGTGTCGAAGCCGCCGGTCGCGTCGAGCACCTCGGCCGAGACGAGCGAGCAGGCGCCCGACGCCCAGCTCGTCTCCCCCGTTCGCGGGTCGTAGGCCTTCTGGTGCTCGAGGGGCAGGTGGCGGGCCTCGACGACGCCGACCCGGCCGTCGGGCGAGCCGAGGCCCTCGAGCAGCTCGAGCAGCAGGCGCGGGCTCGCGACGGCGTCCGGGTTGAGCAGGACCACGGCGGCCGCGCCGGCGCGCCCGGCGAGCAGGCGTTGCTGGCCGGCGCCGTGGCCGAGGTTCTCTCCGAAGTGCTCGTAGTAGACGGCGGTCGTCCCCGTGCCGGTGAAGCTCCAGCGGAGCCGCTCGAGCTCCTCCGCCCGAAGCGCCGGGCCCGGAGAGCAGTCGCCGAGCGCCAGCTCCACCCGCACCTCTGGACGGGCCCGGGTGAGCAGCGTCGAGGCCTGGCGGAGCCCTCTGAGGAAGGACGAGAAGGGCCCTTCGCCGGGAGGGTGCTCGCCGGGGGCGTACAGGACCGTCTGTACCCGGAGCAGGACCGGCGCCGGGCGCTCGCCCAAGGCCCCTGTTGCCGCCGTTCCTCCCGCCGCGCCCGCCCCGTGAGCCCCGCGCTGCTCCGTCGGGCTGCCGCTGCCCTGCTCGGCCGCGAGGCGGCCGGCCTCGGCGGCGACGGCCTCCGCCGACTCGCCCGGGAAGGGGTTGCCGGGAAGCCCCACCCCGCTCAGCCGCTGGACGAGCAGGTGTCGCTCGAGTGCCGCGAAGGGAACGAGCTCGGCCGGGTCGCCGAGGAAGGAGGAGCCCTCGAAGTAGTGGTCGTAGTGGGCGTGCCATCCCCGAGCCCGCTCCGCGGGGCTGAAGCGTCTCCGGCGCTCGAGAAGGATCTTCCGCTCTCCGTGCGCCTGGGAGCGGATCGGGTAGTGGCGGGTGAGGAACTTGTAGGGGAAGGTCCGCCTCCCCTCGGTGACGAGCTCGTGGCCGCCGGAGAAGGCCATCGCGACTCGCTCGGGTCTCGGTTTCCAGGCCTTTTGCTGGAGGAAGTGGCCGGGAGAGTCGCCGAGCTCGCACCAGGCGAACGATGCGGCGAGGTCGTCGCCTGGAGAGAAGCGGTCGTCGGTCGGGACGAAGTTGACGACCGTGTGGTCGACGCAGTCGAACCCCCAGTGCCCGACCGCATGGAGGCCCTCGCGCAGCGTCGAGCCGGCCCAGGGCGGCTCTCGGATCTCGTCGGCGTCGTGGTGCACGACCCAGTCCGCTCCCGAGCGATGGGCGATCTCCTCGACGCGCTCGAGCAGACGCTCGAGCTCGAAGTGCGGGGAGGGCCCCTCGGCCGGGAAGCGCTCCAGGGTGAGCGGGCCGGACCCGAGGCGCTGCTGCACGAGCTCGTAGGTGCCGTCGGTCGACCAGTTGTCGACGACCTGGACCCTCAGCCCCTCGCCGAGGAGACGGTCGAGCAGGCCCTCGACGATGTCGGCCTCGTTGTAGGTGGTCACGACGGCAAGGACGTCGAGCTCCGGGGGGACCGGCGGGAGGGAGGACCGGTCCCAGCGGTCGAGCACGGTGAGCGGGATCCCCGGCCCGGGCCCGGAGCCGGTCGGCCCCCCGCCTCCTCGGCCGTCGCCCGCCACCGCCTCCCCTTCGAACTGGACCGTCAGGCCGGCCTGCGCCCTTGCGGCCTGGATCCATTCCGGGTCCCTAGAGCCGAGGACGAGGGCGACGGCCGCCTCCTCGGCCCCGGCCGGGAGCTCGTCGTCCTCGGGCCCGGCGAGCACGACGCCTCGAGGCGTGCCGGGCGGAGCCTCGGCGAGCAGGCGCCTGAGGTAGCGCGCGAAGGCGCCGACAAGGGCGCACGCGTCGCGCTCGGCCCGGGCCTGGTCCTGGCTCGCCACGAGCGGCCAATGTACGGCGGCACGACGGTGCCCGTCGTGCGCCGGAGCGGCCCGCCGGCGCGCCGGCTCGGCTCGGGCGCTCAGGCCACGTCGGTGCGTCCGGGCGCCTATGATCCTGCCTCGTCCCCTCCCGATGGAGGGCGGCGGGTCGCTCTGCGGCCGCTTCGCCGCCCCGAACGGGCCGGAGCACGTGGACCTGTGGTGCAGCTCGGAGTGCACGCCGGCCTGTCAAGCCGGAGGTCGCGGGTTCAAATCCCGTCAGGTCCGCCAGCCGCCCTCGGGCTACAGTGCACTGGCGGCCGCAGCCGTGCCGGTTACCCGGTCGGTAGTGGCAGTGTGTGTGCAACTAGTGCTGCTGCTGCCAGTCAGTGGGCCCGACCGACCGACCGCCCGACCAGCGAAGCGG
>JAJYNS010000027.1 GCA_021786195.1 Actinomycetes bacterium
GCCTGGGGCAGGCCGAGGAAGCTCGTCGCGGTGACGATCTCCTGCAGGAGCAGCGCGCCGAGCAGCGCGCCGACGAATGACCCTCGGCCGCCGAAGATGCTCGCCCCGCCGAGCACCGCGGCGGCGAGAGAGGTCAGCGTGTAGTCGGTCCCGAGCGTGGGGTCGCCGATTCCGACCTCCGCGGCGAGCAGCACCCCGGCGGCGACGGCGAGCAGCGAGCAGGCGACCTGGGCGCCGAGGAGCGTCCACTCCACCCTCGCGCCCACCCGGTAGGCGCGGACCTCGTCCGAGCCGACCGCCCGCAGCTCCCGCCCGGCATGGCTGCGCTTCAGCCATACCTCGCCGGTGAGCGTGAGCGCGACCACCACGATGAAGACGAGGGGAACGGGCCCGAAGGAGGTCTCGATGCCGCCGGTGACCGTGAAGGAGAGCGAGCCCGCCGGCTGCGGCCGCAGCAGCAGCGAGACCCCCTGCAGGGCGATGTAGGTGACGAGCGTGGAGATCACCGGTCCGATACGCAGGACCCGTATGAGCACGGCGTTCGTGACCCCGACCGCCACCCCGACCCCCACGGCGACGAGGATCCCGACCGCGAGCCCTCCATAGCCGCGGCCCGACGTCGCGAAGAACGAGAGGACGACGACCGTCAGTCCCATCAGGGGGCCGACGGAGAGGTCGAAGCTCGCACCGAGCAGCACGACGAGCTGGCCGAGGGACACGAGGATGGCCGCCGAGGCGAGGAAGAGCACGCTGGTGAGGTCTCGGACGCTGAAGAACAGCGGGTGGCCCGACCCGGTCGCGAGCGCGAGCGCGACGATGATGAGGCCGAGCACCGAGCTCGGTGCGAGGTCGCTGCGGGCAGCCCGCCACGCCGGCGCCTCCCGTCTCAGCCGCTCCCGGCCGCCGGCGGGCGCCCGACGGCGCGAATCCGGCCCCTCTGCGCCCCGGCTCACCGCCGCGGTGATCGCCGCCCCGGTCATGCGAGCCTCGGTGACCTCTTCCCCGGCGAGCGTCTCGACCACCTGACCTCGGGAGAAGACGTAGACCTTGTCGCACAGCCCCTGGAGCTCGAGGACGTCCGCGGACGCGACGACGACCGCCCTGCCGGCATCGGCGGCCTGGCGGAGCAGTCGGTAGATCTCCATCCGCGCCCCGACGTCCACGCCGCGGGTCGGCTCGTCCGCGAGCAGGACCGACGGCTCGGCGGCGAGCGTGCGAGCGAGGACGACCTTTTGCTGGTTGCCCCCCGAGAGCGTCGACACCGGCGACTCGGTCGTGGCCGCCTTGATCGCGAAGGCGGCGGACTGCCGCCGCGCGAGCTCCGCCTCCTGGCGCCGGGCGACGAACCCCCGGGAGGCGAGCTCGCGAAGCACGAGGAGCGAGATGTTCTCGCGCACGGACAACGAGCCGAGGAGCCCTTCCCGGTGCCGGTCACGGGGAAGGTAGAGGATGCCGGAGCGCCGTGCTCGCCCCGGTGTCCGCGTGTCGGCGGCCACGCCGCCCACTCGCACCTCGCCGCGGTGGGGGATCAGGCCCGCGAGGGCGCGCAGCACCTCCCGCTGGCCGTTGCCCTCGACCCCGGCGAGACCGACGATCTCCCCCGGCTCGACGGTCACGCCGGCACCCGACAGGCGCGGCCCTCGGAGCCCGCTGACCTCGAGCACCGGCGGCGGGGTCGCGTCGCCGGACGCCTGCCGCCGGCGCTTGGGGGGAAAGGTCTGCTGGACGGGCCTGCCGACGATGAGGCGGAGCACCTCGGCGTCGTCGATCTCGGCGGCTGCGAAGGTGCCGCGCACCTCCCCGTCGCGAAGGATCGTGACACGGTCGGCGACGCGGCGGACCTCGGGGAGACGGTGTGAGATGTACACGACGCTCGCCCCCCGCCGGCGCACGGCGTCGATCTGCTCGAACAGCCGGTGGCTCTCGGTGTCGGTGAGGGACTCGGTCGGCTCGTCGAGCACGAGCACCTTGGACTCGAGCGCGAGCGCCCGGGCGATCTCGAGCAGCTGGCGCTCGGCGACCCCGAGCTCGCCAGCTCGGGCACGGGGCGGCAGGTCAGCGCCGACGACGGCAAGGTGGTCGGCGGTCCAGCGCTCGACCTGGCGTTGAGGCGGTCGGCGTGACCCGGGGACGGCGAGGAGCAGGTTCTCGGCGACCGTGAGGTCGTCGAGGACCGACGGATGCTGGTAGACGACGCTCAGGCCGAGCGCCTGTGCGGCTGCCGGGCTCGCGTGCTCGAGGCGGTGGCCGCCGATCTCGACCGTCCCGGAGTCCGGGGCGGTCGCGCCGGCGGCCACCGCCATGAGCGTGGACTTGCCTGCCCCGTTCTCCCCGAGCAGCGCGTGGACCTCACCGGCGAGCACCTCGAAGCTCACGCTTCGTAGCGCGCGAACGCCGGGAAAGGACTTGACGATGTCGGTGAGCCGCAGGGTCGCGGTCACGGAGGTGGCAGGCAGGTCCATCTCGTCCTCGCCTAGGGCTTGCCCCACTTGGCGATCGCGGCAGCGGAGAGGAAGTCCGACAGGTAGCTCGCCGCCGGGCGACCCGGGTCGCAGTGCGGCCGTACGCCGCCGGCGGAGTTCTCGTAGAAGCCCAGGTCGTACAGGTTGGGCTCGGTGTCCTTGATGCCCTCGGCGGCGGCGATCGCCTTGCGCGCCGCGACCCGGCCGAGCCAGTTACGAGTCGAGACCGTCGCGAGCTGGAAGGCGTTCTTCGTGCCCTGGGACTGCTGCCAGAGGCATCCGAGCCCGTTCGCGTCGGCACCGGCGACATCGGGGAACCTACGCCCTGCTGCCTGGAACGCGTGCAGCGCCGAGAGCTCGTCTGTCCCGTAGTCGGCGATGATCCCGTTGATCACTGGGTACTTGGCGAGCAGCGAGGCAACCACCTGCTGGGCGGTCGCCGGGTCCCAGTTCGTCACGGCCCAGGTCTTGGTCCCGGTGAGCAGCTTGATGCCCGGGTAGGACTTGAGCGAGGAGACGACGCCGGCAAGCAGGTCGGCCGAGACGGGGTTGCCGGCCGGACCGCCGAGCTCGATGACGTTGCCCTTGCCGTGGAGGACCTTCGCCATCCACGAGCCGAGCAGCTTGCCGGAGTAGTTCGGCACCCAGTCCACGTAGCTCACGTAGTCGACACCGTTCTTGCCGCCGGGGTTGGCGCCCCACGGCACGATCTTGACGCCTGCCCGGTACGCCGACTCGATCGCCGGCAGCTCTGCAGGTCCGAAGTCGGGAATGACGGTCGCCGCGTTCACCCCCTGGGTCGCCAGCGAGTTGATCTGGGAGATGGCCGTCTGCAGGCTGCCGTCGGCGATCTCCACGACCTGCTTCACGTTCTTGCACTTCGCCGCCTCGGAGCGCACCGCCGCCATCGAGAACTGCGACCAGGCGTTCACGCCGAGGCCGTCGAGCACGCCGAGGGTGATCGGCTTGGTGCCGCAGAACGACGTCGTGTTGAGCTCGCCGGCGTGGGCGAGCTCGTAGGCCATCGTCGCGGTCACCGCCTTCTGCGCATGCTCGGCGCGGGGGGCCACCGGGCTCGCACTGCCGATCCCTGCAGTGGCGACGGCGATCCCCGCGCCTGCGACGAGCGCCGCCGCGGCACGAAACGTCTGCCGCCGCTTGCGCCGCGCCTTACCAAGGATGCGGCCGTCCCCGAAGCCCGGGCCGCCCCCGAGGCGGTCGTCCCCTGCTCGTTGCACTTTCATGCTTCCCCTCCTTAGCTGGGCGTGTGTGAGACAGATGGGCGGGGCGCGACCGCTCGGCGCAGCCGAGCAGAGCGGCGGGCGAGCGAGGCTCCGGCCGCTCTCCAGTGGACCTGCCGTAGCGCCATGGCAAGGGCGATCACGCCGGCCTGGATCAGGTATTGGACCGAGGTCGGGGCGCCCGCCCCGAAGACGTCCTGCTGGAGCTGGGTGAGGAACAGCGCGCCGATCGCCGTCCCGATCAGGCTGCCCGACCCCCCGGCGAGCGACGCACCGCCGAGGACCACGGCGGTGATCGAGGGCAGGAGGTAGTTGCTTCCTGCCGAGAGGCCGGGCGTGCCGACGTAGCCGGCGACGAGCACCGCCGCCAGGCCGTAGAACAGGCTCGCCACCACGTAGGTTGCCCACACGTAGCCGTCGACACCGATGCCGGCGACGTAGGCCGCCGGTGCGTTCGTCCCGACGGCGACGAACCGCCGTCCGGCGACGGTCCTGCGCACGAGGAACGCGAGGACGATCGCGACTCCTCCGGCGACGTAGACGGTGTTGGGTATGCCGGCCGTCTTGCCGAACGCGAAACCAACGAGCGCGGGAGGCGGGGCGGTGGTCGAGGTCCCGTTGCTGATCTCGATGATCGTGCCGAGCAACAAGGCGTTGACGCCGAGCGTCGCGACGAGCGGCGTGATACGGAGCCTGGTCACGCAGAAGCCGCTCACGAGCCCGCTCAGGACGCAGGCGAGCACGACCAGCCCGATGCCGCCGAGCAGCCCCGAGTTGGACTGGTTCGGGTACTTCGTGATGAGGATCGCCCCGAGCGAGATCATGCCCGGCACCGACAGGTCGAGCCCGCGCTGCTGGATAACCAGCGTCTGGCCGAAGGAGGCGATCGCCAGCAGCGCGGCGAAGGGCAGCGTCGACACCAGGGCGCTCGAGCGCAGGCTCCCGGGGTCGATCAGCGGGCTGACAGCGAAGAGCAGCGCGGTCGCAGGCCAGATCGGGAAGAACGGGCTGCGCGCCACGCGTCTGA
>JAJYNS010000077.1 GCA_021786195.1 Actinomycetes bacterium
CGGGTCGCCTGGCGCACCGTGGGGGCGATCGTGACCCGGGTGGTGGCCGACGCCCATAGCCAGAGGGACCCGCTCGAGGACCTTCGCCGGATCGGCATCGACGAGATCAGCTACAAGAAGGGCTTCTTTTCTGGAGTGGTGGATCCCGGGCGTTGTGCGCATCGCAGGGCTGCAAACGAAGGTCGGTGTCACACCCTCTGGATACCGTGCGCCACGTGCAAAGTGAGTGCCACCGGAGACCAGGGTGCAGGCGCTTCGGATCGTCCTGACCGACACGCTCGCCTACTGGACGGTCGTCGACGAGGAGTGGCGGCCGGTTCCGGTCGCCGACGGGTACCTGCGGCACCTCCGCCTCGGTGCCGGGCGAGCGGAGGGCACGACTCGTTCGTACGCCGGCGACATCGCCTGCTACCTGTCGTGGTGCGAGCGGACCGAGCGCGACCTTCTCGCCGGCGCGAAGTCCCTCGGGATGTTCGTCGCGATGCTGAAGACGAGTCCCGTCACCCGCCCTGGTTCCGGTCGAGGGAACCTGCGCAGCCCGGGGCGGATCAACCATCTCCTTGCCGTCGTCCGAGAGCTCTACAAGCACGCAGTCGCCGACGGCGACCTCGATGCGTCGGTGCTCGCGATCCTCTACGCGATCGGCGATGACCGCCACCTGCCCGCCGAGCTGCGTCCTGAGGGCTCGGGACTTCGCTACGTCGCTCGGCCTCGCCACGTCCAGCGTGCGCCTCGTCCCCGGCGTCCCGTTCCCGTGCGCCGTGACGAGGTCGAGGCACTCCTGCGGGCAGCCCGCTGCTGGCGGGACCGCTTCCTCCTCGTCTTGTTGTGGTTCTGCGGGCTTCGCGTTGGCGAGGCCCTCGGGCTCAGGCGCTGCGACCTCCATCTCGTGCCTACGGCGGCGAGTCTCGGCTGTCCGGTGCCCGGACCTCACCTCCACGTCGTCGACCGGGACAACCCCAACGGTGCCAGGGCGAAATCCGGAGAGCGTTCGGTGCCGGTGCGCTCCGAGGTGCTCTCCTGTTATGACCGCTACCTCCACGAGCGCTGGGCCTGCCCGGCGGCTGGAGACTGCGACTTCGTGCTGGTCAACCTCTCCCACGAGCCCCTCGGTCGTCCCATGTCCGCCGACACCGTCCGCAAGTGGCTGGGCGTGCTCTCCAAGCGAGCGGGACTCGAGCGGGCGGTTACCCCACACCTGTTCCGTCACGCGACGGCCACCGAGCTTCTGTCGAGGGGAGCCGGACTCGACGTCGTAAAGGAGCTGCTCGGCCATGCCTCGATCCGCTCGACCGGGACCTACATCCACCCCGACGTCGGCGCACAGCGCGAAGCGGTGGAGCGCCTCGGTCCGGTCGATCTCTGGGTGAACGGGGAGCAGTCGTGAGCGCGGCCCGGGTCGCCCTCCTGGCGAACCGCCTGGCCTTTGGCGACCGGGACCGGATCGCCGCCGCGATCGACATGCCGGCCATGGTCAGGCTCGGCTTCGACCCGGCGACCGAGGTGTTCACCCCCGACCCGGCGCACCGCCTCTTGGGCTACGAGGTGTGCGCGGTTGCCGGCTGTGGCAGCGAGGCCTGGTGCAGGGACCGCCTGTGCGGGGGATGTGCGACGCGCCGGGCCAAGGACCCCGAGCGTCCCCTCGAAGAGTTCTTTGCGGCCGGAATCCCCGGACGTCGTCCCGGTGAGCGGCTGTGCGTGGTGTGTCGACTCCCCGGTGCCTCTCGGCCCGCTGCCGCGAACGGGCTGTGCCTGTCGTGCGATCGCATGCGGCTCACGCGGCATCAGAGCGTGGCCGCTTACGTCGAGGGTGACGGGACCTTCGAGCCGGCGTCACCACGGCCGACGCTCGGGACTTGCGCGGTCGTCTCCTGCGGCCGCCTTGTGGCGAGGCAGGTGCACGGCCTCTGCGAGGCCCACGATCAGGCCTGGCGCGCGGCGGGGCGCCCCGCGCTCGAGACGTTCTCTTGCCACGCGCTGCCGTGTCGAGGGGACCGCCAAGGACGCGTCGTGCTCACCGGGCTGCCCCCTCAGGTCATCTGCGAGGTGCTCCTCGGCATCCAGAGCTCCCTTGCGGCCGGCCGCCGGGTCATGCCGACCGACCTTCGGGCCGCGGTCGACCATCTCCGGCGCCAGCAGGTGACCAGCGTCGCGCACGTGGACGGGACGGAGCTGACCGCGGCGGTGTGCCGGTTCCTCGCGCTTTGCGCCGACCAGGCCGCGCTCGTGTCGGCGGATGCCGAGAGCGAGCGCGAAAAGGACGTCTGGGATCTGCGGCACTGGGGAAAGCGCGGGCGGCTCTCTTTCGTCGGTGGCAGTTCGTTGCACCAGAACGGCAGAACCTCGTCTTCACCCATCACCCAGCGATGGCTGAAAGAGGCTGCCAAGGCATGGGCCGCCGACGCGCTGTCCTCGAGAGGGAAGATGGCGGTGCAGACGACGCTGAACGCGCTCGGCACCCTCTCGGAGCATCTCGCTCGCCGGGATGACCTCGGCGCCCTCCCGGCCGCGCTGCGCCGCAAGGACGTCGAAGCCTTTCTCGCCCGGCTGGGTCATCTGGAGGCGACCGGCGCGATGACCCCCTACGTCCGGCGCCGGGTCGTCGACACCGTGGCCAAGTTCCTCCGTGAGTGCCGGTCACTCGGGTTGACTGGCCCGGGAGGCCCGATGGCCGGCCTCCTTGACGAGGTGGCGTTGCGACGGGGCGATCGGCCGCCACCGGTGCACCGGGACCCTGAAGACCTCGGCCGCGCCCTGCCGGAGGTCGTGATGTCCCAGCTACTGAGCGAGGAGTCCCTGGCCCTGCTCGAGGAGATGGCCGGCCCGACCGCCCGGGCTGCAGTCGAGCTCGCCGCGGGTGTCGGCCGCCGCACGAGCGAACTGTGCGCGCTGTCCTTCTCCTGTCTCGACTACGACAGCCACGTCAGCGACGATGGCGAGCAGCGGGCGAGCCCGGTGCTCGTCCACGACATGCCCAAGGTCGGAGCACGCAGCTGCCGACTGCCGATCAACGACCGGGAGGCGAGGATCATCTCCGCCCAGCAGGCCCGCGTGCAGGCTGCCTTCCCCCAGACGCCCCCTGAGCATCTCGTCCTGTTCCCCCGAGCCCTCAAGAACCCCGACGGCACCCGACCCGTCTCGGCGAGCTGGCTGGCGTGGGTCATGCGCCGGTGGGTCGACGCGCTGGACCGCCTCGATGGGCCCGAACGCGACGCAACCGGGCTGCCGGTTCCCTTTCCACGAGAACGGGTCTTCCCCTACGCATTTCGTCACAGTTTCGCCCAGCGCCACGCGGACGCGGGCACGCCG
The DNA here is from genome assembly GCA_021786195.1 of Actinomycetes bacterium. Lineage (GTDB taxonomy): Bacteria > Actinomycetota > Acidimicrobiia > Acidimicrobiales > Bog-793 > JAKAOD01. Next base: position 3,310 of record JAJYNS010000077.1, read on the forward strand.
GTCGACACCTTGAAGGAGCTTCTCGGTCACGGCACGGTGCGAGTCACGTTGACCTATTACCGCGTCACTGCTCGCCGGAAGCGCGCCGCACAGGATGCACTCGGTCCCCTGCAACTCGACGCGCGCGGAGGTCGTGTGCGGCCGGGGATCAGCGAGCTCGGCTCTTCGGAGGCTCTGCGCGAGCAGGTCGGTCAAGTCGCCGTTCCCTTCGGGGTCTGCACGGAGCCGACCAACGTCGGAGCCGAAGGGCACTCCTGTCCGTTCCGGCACCGCTGCGTCGGCTGTGAGTACTTCCGCACCGATCCCTCATTCCAGCCCGAGCTCGAGGGATACCTCGCCCAACTGCTCGAGGACAGAGAACGCCTGGCGGCGGCAGCTCCCGCACTTGCCGAGTGGGCCCGGGCAGATGCCGTGCCGAGCCCAGGAGAGATCGAGGCGGTGCGCCGGCTCGTTCGTGCCAACGCCGAGGTCCTGGCGGGCTGCGATGAAGAAGAGCGCGAGCGCATCCATGCCGCGATCGCGACGGTGCGCACGGAGCGCGCCGCGCTCGCAACCACGTTCCCTGTCGAGTTCCGAGGACTGGCGCGCCAATCTCGCCCCACCCTGTTCCCGACCATCGAACGCGCCGCCAGGCGCAAGGAAGCGACCGGTGGCTGACCGCTCTGAGCACCTGGTCCACCTGCGGAGGGCCGATTCGAAAGCCAAAGCGGCACGCGTTCTCGCCGCGCTCGACTCCATGGTCGGTGCCGGCGAGGTGCTCGCAGTCGCTCGCGTCGCCCGGATGGCGGGCGTGAGCCGCCGGTTCCTCTACGACCATCCCGAGTTGCGCGCCGAGATCGAGCGGCGCTCCGCCGCGCTCGCTCAGCAGCGAGCCAGATCGACAGCAGGGGACGCTCGGGTCACGGCGGCTTCCCTGCGAGCGGACCTTGAGAACGCGAAGGCAACCAACCGCCGGCTCGAGGAGGACCTGGCTGCCCTCAAACGCCGTCTCGGCGAGCTGCTCGGCGGCGACTTCATGGCGAAGGAGATCGCCTCAGGATCGATGCGCGCAGAGACTGCAGTGACCGGGCGCGTCACCGACCTCGAACAGGCGCTTTTCGAGGCCCAAGAGGCGCTCGCTCGGCGCACCGAAGAGCTCGAAGCCGCGCGACAGATCAATCGTGAGCTCATGGGCCGGTTGAACCGCTGATGACCCCGGTCGTGTCACGCTCACCTGTGCGCCACACGAATACCCAGCTCGAGCCAGGTGACGCACAGCTTGGACCCCAGAAAAGGCTTCAAGTACCTGATCGTGATCGTCGACCACGACACTGGACGGTTGGTCTGGGCTGCACCGGGCCGGGACAAAAAGACGTTGAACAAGTTCTTCGACCTGCTCGGCAAGTCACGCTCGGCGATG
>JAJYNS010000129.1 GCA_021786195.1 Actinomycetes bacterium
CCCGTGTCTGCCAGCGCCTGCTCGCCTACGTCGCCACGATCTGGTTCAACCGGCAGACCTGCCAGCCGACCACCCGCTCGCTCGTCGCCTACGACCACTGAGGACCCCTTGGAATCACTCGTCTAGGACCGGCGGGAGGTGGCCGGCGCGGCGTCCTCGCCTGTCGCCGGCGCCCAACCCGCGGCTCGCACCATGGCGCCGGCGGGGCGGGCGGGGGAGCGCAGGCGCTCCTCGGGGATCGACGCCACCAGGCTGCGGAGGCGCGCGTAGTCGTGGGCGAGCCCTCCGAAGAGCCGGGCCCGCTCGGCGACGAGCTCGTCGGGTGCCTGCGAGAGGAAGCCGTAGAGGTCGAGCGCGAACGAGATGTCGGCGGCCACCGGTGCCCGTCCGAGGAGCGAGGCGCGCCGGAGGGCGATCGCCACGGCGCCCGAGAGGACGTCCTCGCGCCGCTCTCCGGGCCGGAGGACGAGGCGGTCGGCGAAGCGCCGGGCGAGCAGCAGCGCATAGCCCTGGTCGGGACCGGGCGACCCTCCACCGGCGATGGCCGGGGCCCGCCCCGGGACGAGCTCGCCGGGACGCCTCGCGCGCCAGGGAGGCGGCGGGTCGAGCCGGTAGGCGGGGCGGGCCTCGTCCTCCTGCAGGATCGGTGCGTACTTCGGCTGGGTCATCTCTCCGGCTCGGTCCTGCCCGGGGCCCCGTCGGCGCCGCGTCCGGCGGCGCTTGGGTCCGGGTCGAGCTTCGCCGTCGAAGATAGCCGGGGCGTCGTAGTCCTCGACAGGCCGTAGAGGATCGAGTCGACGAGCGCCTGCCAGGAGGCCTCGATGACGTTCTCGGAGACCCCGATGGTCGACCAGCCGGCGTCGGGCCCGACCGTGTCGATGAGCACCCGGGTGACCGCCGCCGTGCCCCGCCCGGTGTCGAGGACCCGGACGCGGTAGTCGGCGAGGCGGATCGAGGCGAGCTCGGGGAACAGCGGCTCGATGGCCTTGCGCAGCGCCGCGTCGAGGGCGTTCACCGGGCCGTTGCCCTCGGCGGTCGCCACGACGCGCTCGCCGCCGACGCGGACGCGCACCGTCGCCTCCGTCACGAGCTCGGCGTTGGGGGCCCAGGGATGCACGACCCCGGCGGAGGCGGGACCGGGGAGCGCCCTCCAGTCGGTCGTCACCCGGAAGGACTCGACCCCGAAGCTCGCCCCCTCCCCCACGGCCTGCTCGCCGGCGGCGGCGCGCATCAACAGCTCGAGCGAGCCGTCCGCGACCGCGAAGTGGTAGCCGGCGTGCTCGAGCCGCTTCAAGGCCTCGAGCACCGAGCCGAGGGCGTCGGAGTCGAGCTCGATGCCGAGCTCGGCCGCCTTCAGCGCGAGCGTCGAGCGCCCCGCGAGCTCGCTCACCACGACCCTGGCGCCGTTGCCCACCGAGTCCGGAGGGACGTGCTCGTAGGCGTCCCGGCGGCGGACGATCGCGCTCGTGTGGATGCCGGCCTTGTGGGCGAAGGCCGCGGTGCCGACGTAGGGGTGCTGGGGGTCGAGGTTGATGTTCACGACCTCGGCGATGTGGCGGGCGACCGGGGTGACGAGCTCGAGGCGCTCCCTCGGGATCGTCTCGATCCCCATCTTCAAGGTGAGGTCCGGGATCGTCGCGGAGAGGTCGGCGTTGCCCGTCCGCTCGCCGTAGCCGTTGACGCAGCCCTGGACCTGGGTCGCGCCGCAGCGCACCGCGGTGAGCGAGTTCGCGACGGCGCAGCCGCTGTCGTTGTGGAAGTGCACGCCGAGCACGGCGGAGGTGGCGGCGCGCACGTCACGCACGACGCGCTCCACGTCGTGGGGGAGCATCCCGCCGTTGGTGTCGCACAGCACGAGGGCCTCGGCGCCGGCCTGCTCTGCCGCCTCGAGCACCCGCAGCGCGAAGGACCGGTCCCGAAGGTAGCCGTCGAAGAAGTGCTCGGCGTCGAGGAACACCCTCAACCCCTGGGCGCGGAGGTAGGCGACGGAGTCGGAGACCATCGCGACGCCCTCCTCCAGGCTCGTGCGCAGCGCCTCGGTGACGTGCAGGTCCGAGGACTTCGCCACGAGGCAGACGACCTCGGTCCCGGCTGCGGCGAGGTTGCGCAGGGTCTCGTCGGCGGCGGCGGCCACGCCGGCTCGGCGGGTGGAGCCGAAGGCGACGAGCGTCGCCCGCTCGAGCTTGAGCTCGGTGCGCGCCCGCTCGAAGAACTCCTCGTCCTTCGGGTTGGCCCCCGGCCAACCCCCCTCGATGTAGGCGACGCCGAGGTGGTCGAGCTGCTCGGCGACGCGCAGCTTGTCCTCGACGCTGAGCGACATCCCCTCCTGCTGGGAGCCGTCGCGAAGCGTCGTGTCGTAGATGTCGACGGCTGCCGGCCAGGACAGGTCGTGCCGGTCGAGGAAGAGGTGCTCAGCGGACATGATCCAGCCAGTCCTTGTACCGGTCCGCCTCGCCGCGCACCGCCGAGCGGAAGACCTCCTGGACGGCTCGGGTCACCGGCCCGGGTCGCCCGGTGCCGACGGCCCGGTCGTCGGCGCTCGCGACCGGCACGACCTCGGCGGCCGTGCCCGTGAGGAAGGCCTCGTCGGCGAGGTAGAGGTCCGAGCGGCGCAGCAGGGCCTCGCGCACCTCGTAGCCGAGGTCTCGAGCGATCGTCACGACGGACCGGGCGGTGATGCCCTCCAGCGCGCCGACCGCGGAGACCGCCGGGGTGAGGAGCTCGTTCGAGCGGACGAGGAAGATGTTCTCGCCGGTCCCCTCGGCGAGGTAGCCGTCGGCGGTGCACAGGACCGCCTCGTCGTAGCCGGCCCGCACCGCCTCGACCTTGGCGAGCGAGGAGTTGATGTACATCCCCGTCGCCTTCGCCGCCGACGGCAAGGTGCGCGGGTCGATGCGCGCCCAGGAGCTCGTCTTCAGGCGGATGCCGTGCTCGATGCCCTCCTCCCCGAGGTACGCGCCCCAGGGCCAGACCGCGACGCAGGCCCGGACCGTGCAGGCGAGGGGGTTCAGCCCCATCTCGCCGTAGCCGAGGTAGACGAGCGGGCGGATGTAGCAGGCGTCGAGGCCGCTCGCCGCGACGGTGCTCTTCACCGCCTCGACGAGCTCGTCCTCGCTGTAGGGCACCTCGATCGCGAGCAGGTGGGCCGAGCGCAGGAGGCGCTGGACGTGGTCGCGCAGGCGGAACACCGCCGGCCCGGAGGCGGTCGGGTAGGCGCGGATCCCCTCGAACACGGCGGTGCCGTAGTGGAGGCTGTGCGTGAGGACGTGGACCGTCGCCGAGCCCCAGTCGACGAGCTCCCCGTCCATCCAGATCTTCGGCGTTGGCGTGATCGGCATCGCTACACCCTTTCTGCCACGGCGTCACCGATGCGGGCGGTCGCGAGGACGGCGCCCGAGGACGCCGTGTGCTCGGCCACCGCGAGCACCGCCTTCTCGATCCTGCCCGCCGCCTCCCGCTCGCCGAGGAAGTCGAGCATCATGCCTGCCGAGCGGATCGCGGCGAGCGGGTTCGCCCTGCCGGTGCCGGCGATGTCGTGCGCCGCCCCGTGCACCGGCTCGAAGAGCGAGGGGCCGGTCCGGGCCGGGTTGAGGTTCGCCGAGGCGGCGAGCCCGATGCCGCCGCAGACCGCCCCCGCGAGATCGGTGAGGATGTCGCCGAACAAGTTGTCGGTGACGACGACGTCGTAGCGGCGGGCGTCGGTCGCGAAGTAGATGCACGCCGCGTCCACGTGGTTGTACGCGGTCGCGACCCCCGAGTGCTCGGCGGCGACCTCGTCGAAGGTGCGCTGCCACAGCCCGCCTGCGTAGGTGAGGACGTTCGTCTTGTGCACGAGCGTGAGCGAGCGACGCGGGCGCGACTCGGCGAGCTCGAAGGCGTAGCGGATGCAGCGCTCGACCCCGTGCCGGGTGTTGACCGAGCCCTGGGTGGCGATCTCGAGCGGCGTGCCCTTGCGCAGCAGGCCACCCTCGCCCGCGTAGGCGCCCTCGGTGTTCTCGCGCACGACCACGAAGTCAGCCTCCGGCGCGATGGAGCCGGGCGTGCCGTTGAAGGGCCGGAGGTTCACGTAGAGGTCGAGCGCGAAGCGCAGCTCCAGCAGGAGCCCCCGCTCGAGCAGCCCCGGGGGGACCTCGCTCGAGCCGACCGGGGGCCCGACGGCCCCGAGGAGGATCGCGTCGGCGCCGCGCAGCTCGTCGAGGACGCTGCCCGGGAGCACCTCGCCGGTGCGCAGGTAACGGTCGGCGCCGAGGTCGTACTCGATCGTGTCGAGCTGGACGCCGGCCGCGCCGACGACCTTGAGCGCCTCGGCGACGACCTCGGGGCCGATCCCGTCGCCGCCGATCACCGCCACCTTGTGGCCGGGCATCTCGCCTCCCTTCCTCGTCCACCCGCCGCCACCGACAAAAAAGCCGTCCACCGGGTGGACGGCCGCGACGCGCTCGGTTGGGGCGCGCCGGTCAGGTAATGAGTACGCGGCAGGCGCACGGCTGCATCACCGACGACCGGGCACGCGTCACGCAGGAGATTGTCGCGGCTTTCTCCCGGCGCCGTCAACCTCGCCCCCGAGCCGCCCTCCCCAGGGGGACCGCGCGCGGGCGGTTCCCCGCGACCCCTTCGGCGTGCGATCATTCAGGGGTGGCCGACTCGGACGCCAGGCGGCACCGCAGGGAGCTGCGTGCCTCCTACGACGACCGGGAGCGCGCGGTCGAGTTCCTGAAGCGCAACGGCGCCGAGGGCCGCCTGACGACCGAGGAGCTGACCGAGCGGGTCGGACGCGCCCTCGACGCGAAGACGCTCGGCCAGCTCGACGACCTCGTCGCCGACCTGCCCCCCGAGCCGGCGCCGCCGCCACCGGTCCCGCTCCTGCCGCCGAGGCGCAACCCGGTGAACCGGCGGGTGCGCTTCGGGCTCGCCGCGCTGCTCTTCCTCGCCCTGGCGGCTCCGGCGCACCACGCGGGGCTGCTCGCCGTCTGGATCGTGCTCCTGCTCGTCGCGACGGGGGTCAGCCGGGTCCAGGGCCGCCTCAGGCGCCAGGAGCAGCCGCAGCTCGGACCCGGGACCGGCTCGGGCCCGTGGTCGTCCGCCATCGGCTGGCGCCCGCCCCGGGCCGGCGAGAAGCGCTGAGCTGGGCGTCGGCCGAGCGCGCTAGCTTCAGTCGGATGACGGAGACGCACCTCACTCCCGAGACCCATGCCCGGCTCGTCACCGAGCTGGAGGACCTGAAGACCCGGGGACGGGTCGAGATCGCACGCCAGATCGAAGCGGCCCGGGCGCTTGGCGACCTCTCGGAGAACGGCGACTACCACGCCGCCAAGGACGCCCAGGGCAAGATGGAGGCCCGGATCCGCCAGCTCGAGGCGATGCTCGCCTCCGCGGTCGTGGTCGACAAGGCAGCAGGCGGCGACGGTGTGATAGCGGCCGGCGCGCTGGTCGACGTGCGCTACGAGGGCGACGAGGAGGTCGAGCGGTTCCTCGTCGGCTCGATCGAGGAGCGCCGAGACGACGTCGCCGTCGTCTCGCCACGCTCTCCCCTCGGCCAGGCCCTCCTCGGCCACAGGGCAGGCGAGGCGGTGGAGTACGACGCGCCGAACGGTCGGCTGCGGGTCGAGATCCTCCGAGTGGCCTGAGAGCGGCCATGCCCGAGACCCTTGCCGAGAAGGTCTGGCACCGGCACGTCGTGCACGCCGGGGACGGCGCCGGCGAGCCGGACCTGCTCTACATCGACCTGCACCTCGTCCACGAGGTCACCTCCCCACAGGCCTTCGAGGGGCTGCGCCTCGCCGGTCGCCGGGTCCGCCGGCCGGACCTCACCGTGGCGACCGCCGACCACAACGTCCCGACCACCGCGACCGGCGGCGTCGTCGCCGACCCCGTGTCCCGCCGCCAGCTCGAGGCGCTCGCCGCCAACTGCGCCGAGTTCGGGATCACCGTCTACCCGATGGGCCACGCCGACCAGGGGATCGTGCACGTCATCGGCCCCGAGCAGGGGCTCACCCTGCCGGGCATGACGATCGTGTGCGGCGACAGCCACACCTCGACCCACGGCGCCTTCGGCGCCCTCGCGTTCGGCATCGGGACCTCCGAGGTCGAGCACGTGCTCGCCACTCAGACCCTCCCCCAGCTGCGCCCGAGGACCATGGCGGTCGTCGTCGAGGGCGAGCTGCGGCAGGGCGTGAGCGCGAAGGACGTCGCCCTGGCCGTCATCGGCCGGATCGGGACCGGCGGCGGGATCGGCCACGTCATCGAGTACCGGGGCTCGGCGATCCGGTCGCTGTCGATGGAAGGCCGGATGACGCTGTGCAACATGTCGATCGAGGCCGGCGCCCGCGCCGGCATGGTCGCACCCGACGACGTCACCTTCGCCTACCTCGAGGGACGCCGCCACGCGCCCAAGGGCGCCGAGCTCTCGAGGGCGGTCGAGGAGTGGCGTGCGCTCACGACCGACCCGGGGGCGCGCTTCGACGCCTCTGTCGAGATCGACGCCTCGGCGATCTCCCCTCACGTCACCTGGGGCACGAACCCCGGCCAGGTCGTGCCGGTCGACGGCGCCGTGCCGAGCCCGGACGAGGCCGGCCCCGGCGCGGCGCGCGAGGCGGCCGAGCGCGCCCTGCAGTACATGGGGCTCACGCCGGGCACGCCGATGCGAGAGATCGCCGTGGACACGGTCTTCATCGGCTCCTGCACGAACTCCCGCATCGAGGACCTGCGGGCCGCCGCCGCGGTGCTCGCCGGCCGGCACGTCGCGCCGGGGCTGCGGGCGCTCGCCGTTCCCGGCTCTCGCCGGGTGAAGGAGCAGGCCGAGGCCGAAGGGCTCGACAAGGTGTTCCTCGCGGCCGGCTTCGAGTGGCGAGAGCCGGGGTGCTCGATGTGCCTCGCCATGAACCCGGACAAGCTCTCCCCGGGAGAGCGGGCCGCGTCGACCTCGAACCGCAACTTCGAGGGCCGGCAGGGACGCGGTGGCCGGACGCACCTCGTCTCGCCGGCCGTCGCCGCGGCGACGGCCGTCACCGGCCGGTTCGCGACGCCCGACAGCCTCGCCCCGGCCCGCTGAGCGCAGGAGGGAGCCGATGGAGCCCGTGAGGGTCGTGACCGGCCGGGCCGTCCCGCTGGACCGCTCCGACGTCGACACGGACCAGATCATCCCGAGCGACTGGCTGAAGCGGATCGAGCGGACGGGCTTCGGCAAGGGGCTGTTCGCCGAGTGGCGGGACGACCGGGACTTCGTGCTCAACCGTCCCGAGCACGCCGGCGCGACGATCCTCGTCGCCGGCCCGAACTTCGGTGTCGGCTCGTCTCGCGAGCACGCCGTGTGGGCGCTCGTCGACTACGGGTTCAAGGCGGTCGTCTCGCCTCGCTTCGGCGACATCTTCCGCAACAACTCGACGCGCTCGGGGCTCGTGCCCGCCCAGGTGAGCCCGGAGGACGGCAGGCGCCTGCTCGACGCCGTGGCCGCCGACCCCTCGCTCGAGCTCAGCGTCGACGTCGAGCGTCGTGTGGTCGAGGCGCCGGCAGCCGGTATCTCCGCGAGGTTCGCCATCGACGACGCCGCCGCCGAGCGGCTCCTGCAGGGCCTTGACGACATCGGCGTCACCCTCGCCCACGAGGGCGAGATCGCGGCGTTCGAGGCCGGCCGGCCCTCCTGGCTGCCCGCGCTCGCGCCCTGAGGGGGCGCTCCCCGGGCCGCTCGCGCCACGCGCACCGAGCGCTCAGGCGGAAGGTCCCGCCCCGAGCGGCCGCCCGCCGTCCGCCCGGCGCCGGGCGTTGATCGCCGAGACCACGGCCTTCAGGCTCGCGGTGAGGATGCTCGCGTCGATGCCCACGCCCCATCGCCTCCGGCCGCGGCCGTCGGTCGTCTCCACGTAGGCGACGGCGAGCGCTCCGGCACCGGCGGTGACCGCGTGCTCGTGGTAGTCGAGCACGTCGAGCTCGATGTCGAGCCCGTCCCGCACCCCGGCGACGAAGGCCGCGACCGGTCCGTTGCCCTCGCCGGTCACCGTGACGGGCCGCCCGCCGACGGACAGCTCGGCGGTCACCTTGTCCACCCCGCCGCTCCGGGCGGACTCGTGGCCGACGAGGCGCACGTCGCCCTCGGCGAGGTACTCGGCCGAGAACACCTCCCACATCTCCGCCGGCGAGATCTCGGTGCCGGTGTCCTCCGTGACGTGCTGGATCGCCTGGGAGAACTCGATCTGGAGCGGGCGGGGGAGCACGAGCTGGTGCTCGGTCTCCATGACGTAGGCGACGCCGCCCTTGCCGGACTGGGAGTTGACCCGGATCACCGCCTCGTAGCTCCGCCCGACGTGGTGGGGGTCGATCGGCAGGTAGGGGACCTCCCAGACCTCGTAGTCCTCGGGCAGCGCCGCCATGCCCTTCTTGATGGCGTCCTGGTGGGAGCCGGAGAAGGCCGTGTAGACGAGGTCTCCTGCGTAGGGGTGGCGCGGATGGACCGGCAGCCGGTTGCAGTACTCGGCGACACGGCGCAGGGAGTCGATGTCCGACAGGTCGAGGCCGGGGTCGACCCCCTGGCTGAAGAGATTGAGCGCTAGGGTCACGAGGTCGACGTTGCCGGTCCGCTCGCCGTTGCCGAACAGGCAGCCCTCGACTCGCTCGGCGCCGGCGAGCAGGCCGAGCTCCGCGGCGGCGACGGCGCAGCCCCGGTCGTTGTGGGGGTGCAGGCTGAGCACGACCGAGTCGCGCCGGGGGATGCTCCGGTGGAAGACCTCGACCAGGTCGGCGTAGACGTTCGGCGTCGACATCTCGACGGTCGCCGGCAGGTTGAGGATCATCGGCCGCTCGGGGGTCGGCTCGATGACGTCCATCACCGCGGCGCAGATCTCGACGGCGAAGTCGATCTCGGTGCCGGTGAAGGACTCCGGGCTGTACTCGTAGCGGACACGGGTGCCCGGCAGCCGGTCCTCGAGGTTCCGGCACAGGCGCGCCGCTTCGGTGGCGATGCGAGTGATCCCGGCCCTGTCCAGGCCGAACACGACCCGCCGCTGGAGGGTTGAGGTCGAGTTGTAGAAGTGGACGACGACGTCCCGGGCGCCCTTCAGCGACTCGTAGGTCCGCTCGATCAGCTCGGCCCGGCACTGGACGAGGACCTGGATCGCGACGTCCTCGGGGACGAGGTCCTCCTCGATCAGCAGCCGGACGAAGTCGAGGTCGGGCTGGGAGGCGGAGGGGAACCCGACCTCGATCTCCTTGAAGCCCGTTCGCACGAGGGCCTCGAACATGCGGCGCTTGCGGCTCGGGTCCATCGGGTCGATGAGCGCCTGGTTGCCGTCACGCAGGTCGACGGCGCACCAGGCGGGCGCGGCCTCGATGGCGCGAGACGGCCAGGTCCTGTCGGGAAGGTCCACGAGCGGGTACGGCCGGTACCGGTGGTAGGGCATCGGCTGGGCCGCTCCTGCTCGCTGCTCACGTCGTCCCATGGCACTCCTCCTGTCTCTACTTCCTCCGCCTCAGGCTCTCGGGGCCTGTCGGCGATCACCGGCAACAAAAAACCTCCCGGCCGGGCGGCACGGGAGGTCACGGCGAGCGCGGAGGCGCTCGCCGTCAGGTAAGAAGGAGGACGAGCGCGCTCAGACGGCGCCCGACGCCGGTCGCCCCGGAGCCGGAGCGCACCTCGGGGCTCAACTGACCGTGCTCCACGAAGGGAGTCTGACGGACGTCCCGGCGGACGTCAAGTCGGCGAGCTGGGCCGCCGCGAGCGGCTTCGCCCAGAGGTAGCCCTGGCCGAGCTCGCAGCCGAGCGCGTCGAGCAGCGCCAGCTGCTCGGGGCGCTCCACCCCCTCGGCGCAGGCCTCGATCCCCATCGAGTGGGCGAGGCTGAGCACGGCCCGGACGATCGCCCCCGAGCTCGGGTCGCTCCCGAGGCCGGCGACGAAGGACCGGTCGATCTTCAGGCAGCTGACGGGAAGCCGGCTCAGGTAGCTGAGCGAGGAGTAGCCGGTCCCGAAGTCGTCGATCGCGATGCGCACGCCGAGCGCGTCGAGGTCCTGGAGCACTCGCACGCTCGACTCGACGTCTTGCATCAGCGCCGACTCGGTGAGCTCGAGCCGGAGCGCGCCGGGTTCGAGGCCGCTCGAGGCGAGCGCCCCGGCGCACAGCGACACGGCGTCGCCGATGCTCAGCTGGCGCGAGGAGAGGTTGACCGAGACCCACGGGCGCTCGGCGGGCCCGCACCCGGCACGCCCGAGCGAGAGGCGCCAGCGCGCCAGCTCTCCGAGCGCCTCGTCGAGCACGAAGGCCCCGATGGCCTCGATCAGCCCGGAGTCCTCCGCGACGGGCACGAACAGCGACGGCGGGACCTCCCCGCGGCCGGGATGGCGCCACCGCACGAGCGCCTCAGCCCCGACGACCACGCCGTCGCCGATCCTCACGATCGGCTGGTAGCAAACGCCGAGCTCGCCCCGGTCCAACGCGCCCCGCAGGTCCTGCTCGAGGTCGAAGCGCTCGGCGACGGCGGCGCGCAGGCGCTCGTCGAACAGCCGGCGGCGCGCCCGGCCCCGCTCCTTTGCCTCGTACATCGCGACGTCCGCGTCCCTCAGCGCCTCCTCGGCGCTCGTCCCGGCGCCGGCGAGCACGATGCCGCAGGACACGGTGACGAAGACCTCCTTGCCGTCCACGGAGAAGGGCTCGTCGAAGACCGCAGAGGCGCAACGGCCCAGCGAGTCGGCCGCGGCGGCGCAGGCCACGTCCTCGCGCACGAAGACGAACTCGTCGCCCCCGAACCGGGCGACGAGGTCGCCCGGGCGGGCGACGGCGAGGAGACGCTCCGCGATCCCGACGAGGATGCGGTCGCCCGCGACGTGGCCGAGCCCGTCGTTGACGAGCTTGAACCGGTCGACGTCGAGGAAGAGCACCGCCAGCGACCGGCCGGACCCGGCGGCGCGGTGGAGCGCGGCGGAAAGGTGGCGCTCGAGCGAGAGCCGGTTGGGCAGGCCGGTGAGGGCGTCTCGAGTCGCCTGCCGCTCGAGCGCCGCCTCGTGCTCCTTTCGCTCCGTGATGTCCTGGAACTGGCTGAAGAGGTAGAGGGGCTGTTCGCGGTCGTCACGGATGAGCGAGACGTTCAGCAGGCACCAGATGATCGAGCCGTCGCGGCGCACGTAGCGCCGCTCGCTGCGGTAGCGGTCGATCTCGCCGGCGAAGAGCCGCTCCCGCATCGCGAGACGGTCGTCCCGGTCCCCCTCGTAGACCCAGTCGGCGACGAAGGTGCCGACAAGCCCGCTCGAGGGCTCCCGGAACAGGTCGCACAAGGCGTCGTTCACCTGCCGGATCCTCCCGCCGACGTCGGTGATCATCATCCCCGCCGTGCCGTGCTCGAACCCCAGGCGGAACCGCTCCTCGGCCACCCGTCGCGCCGCCTGGGAGGCTCTTGCCCGGGTGACGTCACGCAGGGCGACGACGACGAAGGACACCGGCCCGCCCGGGCGCTCGAGCACAGGCGTCGCCCAGCACTCGGCCCAGCGCGTCGAGCCGTTCGGGGCGGCGAAGCGCCCGAGGGTGCGCGGGACGGGGCGGCCCGTCTCGAGCGCGACGCCCACGGGCACCTCGCTCAGGCGAAGTGCCCGCCCCTGCTCGTCCTCCCAGCAAAAGCAGCTGGCAGACAGGTCGCCGAGCAGGATCAGCTCCCTCGGGCGGCCGAGGGTCGCCACGGCGGCGTCGTTGGCGTGCAGGACCCGCCCGGCGGGAGAGACGACGAGGACCCCGTCCTCGACGGCGTCCCAGATCTCGGCCGACCATCGGGCCTGGGCGCGAAGCGCCCTCAGCCGCTCGCCCGCGCCGCAGGCGCGCTCGAGCAGCTCGCCGACCCGGCCGGGCCCGGCCTGCTCCCAGGGGAGGAAGCACGCGGCGCCTCGCGCCAGCGCCTCTGCGGCGTGGGCGGCATCGCCGATCGCGAGGACCGTGCAGCCGGGCACGAGGACCAGCAGCTCGCCGAGGAGGGCCATCCCCTCGGCCGGCGGCTCGGACACGTCGAGGGCGACGGCGCCGGGGAGCTCTGCCCCGAGCGCGCCCAGGGCCTCGGGCGCCGTGCGCGCCGAGCGGAGCGAGCCCTCCTCGACCCCGGCCGACAGGACGATCTGGCGAAGGTCCCGGCCCGCGCCCGGGTGCGCCTGGACGACGAGCACGCTGAGCTCGAGGGGCCGGGCAGGCCCGTTCCTGAGGCGCGGCGGGCCGAGCCCGGTCCCCCGTACAATTGTCACGGCGTGCCAACGTCTGGTCGCGAGGGTCGTCTTTAGCAATGACAAGAGCGAGGTCGGTCCTTCGAGCCGCCGACGAGCATCGCCGGCCGTTCCTGCTCGCCCTCCTCGCCGGCCTCGCCGGCGGGGCGCTGGCCGCCCTGCTCAAGACCTCACGGGCTCGCTCGAGGCGCCGGCGGGAGCAGCGAGAGCGGGCCTTCTCCTCGGCGAGCGCGGGCATCTGGCCCCCGGTGGGGCACGCCGAGGGCCCCGGCCTCCGCATCGTCGCGCCCCGCGCCGCCGGCGGGGCGGGTCACGCGGACGACGCCGGCCTGCCGCCGGTGACGGCCTCAGACGAGGCCGGGCAGGACCTCCCCGCAGAGCGTCTCGAGATGGGGGCCGTCGGGGACGACGATCGCCGATAGCCCGATGCGCTCGACGCGCTCGGCGAGCAGCGCCCGCATGCGCTCGGGCGGCCCGACGAGCGCGTAGGGGCACTCGGCGAGCGGGAGGGGAGGCGCTCCGACAAGGCGGGCGATCGCCTCCTCCCGCGAGCCGACCTCGGCCGCCGAGCAAGGCTCGACCCAGCCGACGAGCACGGACAGCTCCACCGATCCCGGCGGCCTGCCGGCGTCTCGCGCCGCGGCGGCGACCTTGGCGGAGGAGGCCACGAGGTCCTCTACGGTGGTCGTCGCCCGGCGCAGGCCGTCCAGCCTGCGGGGCTCGTCGCGTCCGAGGGGGAGGCGGTTCGACGCGCCGTTCAGGTCGAGCTGGTCGGCGTAGCGGCCGGCGACCTCGAGCAGGAAGTCCGAGCCGCCGCCGAGCAGGAGCCGGGGAGGCCCGCCGGGCATGGCCGCCGCGGGGAGGTCGTAGGTCGAGAACCCCTCTCCGACCAGGGTCGCTCGGCCCTCGTCGAACAGCTGGCGCGCGAGGCGGGCCACGTCGGACAGGCGCCTCGCGCGCAGGCCGTGGCGCGCCATGGTCATCCCGAGCGCCTCGAACTCCTCGACGTTCCAGCCGGCGCCGATCCCGGCGAGGACCCGGCGCCCGCCGTGGAGCGCGGCGAGCTCGACGAAGTGCCGGAGCACGAGGGCGGGGTGCTCGAGGCTCGTATTGGCGACGATCGTCCCCACCTCGAGCCGCTCCGACCGCGCCGCCACCGTGGCGGCGAGGACGAAGGGGTCACCGTGGGCGACGCGCCGTTCCGGGCCGTCGCCGGCGGTGACGAAGAGGTGGTCCGTGAACAGCACGCCGTCGACCCCGAGCGACTCGTAGCGGCGGAGGGCGGCCCACAGCGCCGCCGAGCCGGTCCCGAAGGGGGGCATCACGTAGCAGCGCACCGCCACCTCAGGCGCCGCCGACCTGGTGGACGTCGAGGATCCCCGGAGTCGTGGCGAGCGACGCGACCACCTCCGGCGACAGCGGGCGGTCGAGAGAGAGCACCATCAGGGCGGTTGCTGTCCCGGCCGTCTGGCCGACGGCCATGTCGGTGATCGACACGCCGGCGGCCCCGACCACGGTCCCGACGACCCCGATCATCCCGGGGCGGTCGTCGTTTCGGACGACGAGCATGTGGGGCGCGGGCGGGAGCTCGACGGGGTGCTCGTCGACCATCACGATCCTCGGCTTCGCTTCGTGCCCGGCCAGCGTCCCCGCGACGGCGTGCGCCGGAGTCCTCACCGTCACCAGGCTCACCCGGTCGTGCGGCGTCGCCGTCTGGGACTCCCGCACTCGAAGGCCCCGCTCCTCGGCGAGGCGTGGCGCGTTGACGAAGGTCACCGGCTCCTCGCTCCCGGGCGCGAGCAGGCCCTTCAGCACCGAGATCGTGAGGATCCCGACGTCCTCGCCCGCGAGGGCCCCCTCGTAGGCGACCTCCACCTCGTCGCTCAGGCCGCCGGAGATCCACCAGGCGAGCCTGCCGAGCTCCTCGGCGAGGCCGAGGAACGGCCGTACGGCCTCCGAGGCGCCTCGCGCCGAGACGTTGACCGCGTAGGGGACGAAGTCACCCCGCAGCGCCAACACGACCTGCTCGGCGATCTGCTCCCCGGCCTTGTCCTGGGCCTCCTCGGTGCTCGCGCCGAGGTGGGGGGTGACGACGACCCCGGGCAGCCCGAACAGCGGCGAGCGGGTCGCCGGCTCGACCGAGAACACGTCGAGCGCGGCGCCGGCGACCTGGCCCGAGCGGATCGCCTCCGCGAGCGCCTCCTCGTCCACGATGCCGCCTCGCGCCGCGTTGACGAGGCGCACGCCGCGCTTGGTCCTCGCGAGCAGCTCCTTCGAGAACAGGCCCGTGGTCTCCGCGTTCTTCGGGAGGTGGATGGTGATGAAGTCGGCCGTCTCCACGAGGTCGGCTAGCGGGAGGAGCTCGACCCCGAGCTGGCGGGCGCGCTCGGGGGCGGCGTAGGGGTCGTGGGCGACGATGCGCATGCCGAAGGCCTGCGCCCGAGTCGCGACGAGCGCCCCGACCCGCCCGAGACCGACGACGCCGAGGGTCTTGCCGTAGAGCTCGACGCCCTCCCATCTGGCGCGCTCCCAGCTGCCTGCGACCAGGGCGGCGTGAGCCTGCGGGACGTTGCGCGCCTGGGCGAGCAGGAGGGCGAAGGTGTGCTCGGCCGCCGAGATCACGTTCGACTCCGGCGCGTTGACGACCATGATCCCTCGGTCGGTCGCCGCGGCGACGTCGACGTTGTCGAGCCCGACGCCGGCCCGCCCGACGACCCGCAGCTCCCTGCCCGCCTCGAGCAGCTCCCTCGTCACCTTCGTCGCCGACCGCACCACGAGCGCGGCCGCGCCCGGAAGGAGGTCGGGCAGGGACTCCGGGGTCCAGTCGAGCCGGACGTCGACCTCGTGCCCCGCGGCGGCCAGCTTGTCGAGGCCGCTACGGGCGAGCTGCTCGGTGACGAGGATCCGCGCCATCGGCGTCGCTCCGCCCTCCCCTGCTGCGGCGCCTGCCGCGGGCCCTCGCCCTCCGCCGCCGGCTAGGCCGCCTCGGCGAGCAGCTGCCCGAGCCGGTCGATCCCCCGGACGAGGTCCTCGTCGCCCAGGGCGTAGGAGAAGCGCCCGTAGCCGGGCGCCCCGAAGGCCTCTCCGGGGACGAAGGCGACCCGCGCCTCCTCGAGCACGAGGTCGGCGAGCTCGAGCGTCGTCGCCGGGCGCCGGCCGCGGATCTCCCGACCGAGCACGTTCTCGAAGGAGGGGAAGGCGTAGAAGGCCCCTCCGGGGAGCAGGCAGGTCACTCCGGGGATCTGCGACAGCATCCGGTGGATCGTCCGCCGCCGCCGGTCGAAGGCGGCCCGCATCGCCTCGACGGCCGACAGGTCCCCGCGCACCGCCTCGAGCGCAGCCCGCTGGGAGACGTTCGCGACGTTGGAGGTCTCGTGCGACTGGATGCTCGTCGCGGCGTCGACGACGTCCTGAGGGCCGATGAGCCAGCCGACCCGCCAGCCCGTCATCGCGTAGGTCTTGGCCACCCCATTGACGACGACGCACCGCTCGGCGAGCGCGGGCACGACGACGGGCATCGAGCACGCGACGTTGCCGTCGTAGACGAGGTGCTCGTAGATCTCGTCGGTGACGACCCACCACCCGCGCCGCACGGCGAGCTCGCCGATCGCCTCGACGGCCTCGCGCGGGTAGACGGCGCCGGTCGGGTTGGACGGCGAGACGAACAGCAGCGCCTTCGTGCGCTCGCTGGCCGCGGCCTCCAGCGCGTCGAGGCTCACCTGGAAGCCCGCCGAGGAGTCGGTCGGCACGACGACGGGCACGCCGCCGGCGAGCCGGATCGCCTCGGGGTAGGTGGTCCAGTAGGGCGAGGGGAGCAGCACCTCGTCCCCGGGGTCGAGCAGGGCCGCGAAGGCATGGGCGACCGCCTGCTTGCCCCCGTTGGTGATGAGCACCTGCGAGGGATCGACCCGGTAGCCGCCGTCCCTCGCCGTCTTCTCCGCCACCGCGGCCCGCAGCTCCGGCAGCCCGGCGGTCGGGGTGTAGCGGTGGTTGCGGGGGTCCCTGCAGGCCGCGACGGCGGCCTCGACGATCGCCTCGGGCGTCGGGAAGTCCGGCTCGCCGGCGCCGAACCCGACGACGTCGGCCCCGGCCGCCTGCAGCGCCTTGGCCTTGGCGTCGATCGCGAGGGTCGCCGACGGCGTGACCGCCGCGGCCCGCCTCCCGATCCGGCTGCGCACAGCCTGGTCGCTGGGCTCGGCACGCACGCCGGCGTGCCCGATGTCGGTGCTCGTCGCCATACCTGCAATGCTGGCACACCTGAGGCGGGGGGCCGGCAACGCCGCCGGCCCGGCTGACGACGGAGGTGGCCGATGACGGCGATCGAGATCCCAGAGGAGCTCCTGCCGAAGGACGGGCGCTTCGGCAGCGGACCGTCGAAGGTCCGGCCCGAGGCCTTCGCCGCCCTGGCGTCGGTCGCCCCGACCTACCTCGGGACCTCTCACCGCCAAGGGACCGTGCGCGACGTCGTCCGCCGGGTCCGCCGGGGGCTCGCCGAGCTGCTCTCGCTCCCCGACGGCTACGAGGTGGTACTCGGCAACGGCGGCACCACGGCCTTCTGGGACGTCGCGACCTTCTTCTTGATCGAGGAGCGGAGCCAGCACTGCACCTTCGGCGAGTTCTCCTCGAAGTTCGCCGAGGCCGCACGGTCGGCGCCGCATCTCGGCGAGCCCGAGGTCGTCGCCTCCGAGCCCGGGACCCATCCCGACCCGGTCGCGAGCAGCAGGGTCGACGCCTACGCGCTGACGCACAACGAGACCTCGACCGGCGTCCAGATGCCCGTCGTCCGGCCCCGCAACGCCGACGGGACCCCGGCCGAGGGGCTCGTGCTCGTGGACGCGACCTCCGGGGCCGGAGGGCTCCGCTTCGACCCGGCCGAGGCGGACGCCTACTACTTCGCGCCCCAGAAGTGCCTCGGCTCCGACGGCGGGCTGTGGATCGCGGCGCTGTCCCCGGCAGCCCTCGAGCGCTCGGCCCGCCTCAAGGCCGTCGGCCGCTGGGCGCCCGCCTTCCTCGACCTCGAGATCGCGATCGAGAACTCCCGGCTCGAGCAGACCTACAACACCCCCGCGCTCGCCACCTTGCTGCTCCTCGCCGAGCAGGTCGAGTGGTTCAACGAGCACGGGGGGCTCGAGTGGGCGGCCTCGCGCTCGGACCGGTCCGCCGAGATCCTCTACGGCTGGGCCGAGCGCTCCCAGTTCGCGTCGCCCTTCGTCGCCAAGCCCGACGAGCGCAGCCACGTCGTCGGGACCATCGACCTCGTCGCCGGCGTCGACGCCGCGGCCGTCGCCAAGGTGCTGCGCGCCAACGGGGTCGTCGACACCGAGCCCTATCGCAAGCTCGGGCGCAACCAGCTGCGGATCGCGATGTTCCCCGGCATCGAGCCCGACGACGTCGAGGCGCTGACCACCTGCGTCGACTACGTCGTCGAGCGTCTCGACTGAGGCGCACGACCCCGGCGAGGAGCCGGGGCCCGCTCGACCTCGGTCAGGCCCGCACCGGGCGGAGCGCCCCGGGCGCCCTCGCCCGGACCTCGGGTGTTTCACCGTGAGCGTTGTTTCACGGCCAACCCCCCACCCTGGGAAGGGGCCCGGCCACGCCTCGACGGGGCGCTCGTGCCCGGCCGGGGCTCAACCGGCGGCGAGCGCCGCGACCTCCAGCGCCGGCGCCGCCGAGAGCGCCTCGAGCCCGTCGGCGAGCAAGCGGCGGAACCGGTCGTCCTCGCCGAGGTCCTCCCCGAAGACCTCGAGAAGCCCGAGCAGCCGGGCCGCCGAGGCGCCGGCGCTGCCGGGAGAGCCGAGGAGCTCGGCGACCCGGGCGGCGAGCGGGTCGAGCACCACGAGGGGCCGGCCGAGGTCGTCGACCCCCCGGGCGAGCGCGGTGGCCCAGGCCGCGACGACGAGCGCCGCACGCCGTGGCTCGGCGCCCTGGGCGAGCCGGTCTCGGACGGTGCCGAGCAGCCGCGGCCCGAGCTTCAAGGAGCCGTCGGAGGCGACCTGGAGGCAGGTGTAGCGCAACGCCGGGTTGGCGAAGCGCTCGAGCACGGCGTCGAGGTAGCCGGCGAGCTCGACCCCGGGCGGGAGGCTGAGCGTCGGCGCGACCTCCTCGAGGACGAGCCTCCTCACGAAGGCCTCGAGCCTCGGCTCCCCGGCGGCCTCCGCGACCGTCCCGAGCCCGGCGAGGGCACCGAGGTAGGCGAGCGAGGAGTGCGAGCCGTTCAGCACCCGCAGCTTCAGCTCCTCGTGCGCGGAGACGTCGGTGACGAGCTCGGCGCCGGCGAGCTCCCACCGCGGGCGGGGCGCGAGGAAGTCGTCCTCGATCACCCATTGGGAGAACGGCTCGGCGACCACGGCGGCGCGGTCCTCCACCCCGAGCAGGGCGGCGGACTCCTCGACGTCGGCCGGCGTGGCGGCGGGCACGATCCGGTCGACGACCGAGGACGGGAAGGTCACGTTCTCCCGGATCCAGCCGTCGAGGCCGGCGTCGAAGCCCCCCGGGGCCAGGGCGACGAGCTCGGAGACGAGCCGGCGGAGCAGCGCGCCGTTGCCCACCAGGTTGTCGCAGGAGCAGACGGCGACAGGGCCGGCGCCGGCGCGCCGGCGCGCCTCGAGCCCCCGGGCGAGCTGGCCGAGGACGGTCCGAGGCGGGCGGCCGAGGGCGTCGGCGAGGAGCTCGGGGTCCTTGCGCGCGAGGTGCCCGGTCGCGGGGTCGTGGCGGTAGCCCTTCTCGGTCACCGTGAGGGTCACGAGCGAGACGGCGCCCTCGGCGATCCGGCCGACCACGCGCTCGGGCGCCTCGCCGGCGAACAGCGCCTCACGAAGCGAGGCGAGCACCTTGATCGAGCAGCGGCCCGGCGCGACGGCCCGCACCGAGTACAGGCAGTCCTGCGCTCGGAGCAGCTCCGCGGCACGAGGGCTGCGCTGGCTCGCCGACAGCAGGCCCCAGCGTTCCTCGCCGGCGAGCTCCGCAGCGCGCTCGGTGTAGACGACGAGGTGGGCGCGGTGGAAGGCGCCGGCGCCGAGGTGGACGATCCCGACCGAGAGGGCCGAGGGGGCGAGCGAGGGGCGCAGCCTGGCCGGCAGCCGAGCGAGCGTCGAGCGGTCGAGCAGGGCCAGGCCGTGCGCCCCGGCCGGCAGGCCCGCCGGCTCCCCGGCCAAGACGCCTCCGTCGAGGACCCGCTCGGACCCGCCCTCAGCCGCCCGAGACCTCCTCGAGGCGCCGCCGCCCCTGGGTGATGAACGGCATCATCCCCCGCAGCTCCGCCCCGACGCGCTCGATCTCGTGCTCCCGGCCCTTGCGGCGCAGCTCCTCGAAGCGCGGGCGGCCCGCCTTGTTCTCCGCGATCCACTCCTCGGCGAAGCGGCCGTCCTGGATCTCGTCGAGGATGCGCCGCATCTCCGCCCTCACCGAGTCGCCGATCACCCGGGGCCCCCGGGTGAGGTCCCCGTACTCGGCGGTGTCCGAGATGGAAAAGCGCATCCCGCTGATCCCCTGCTCGTACATGAGGTCGACGATCAGCTTCAGCTCGTGCAGGCACTCGAAGTAGGCCGACTCGGGCTGGTACCCGGCGGCGACCAGGGTCTCGAAGCCCGCCGTCACGAGCGCCGTCAGGCCGCCGCAGAGCACGACCTGCTCGCCGAACAGGTCCGTCTCGGTCTCCTCGACGAAGGTCGTCTCGAGCACCCCGGCCCGGGTCGCCCCGAGCGCGTCGGCGTAGGCGAGGGCGAGCGCCATCGCCTTGCCCGAGGCGTCGGCGGCGACGGCGATGAGGGAGGGGACCCCGCCGCCCTCGGTGTAGGTGCGCCGCACGAGATGGCCGGGGCCCTTGGGCGCCACCATCGCGACGTCGACGCCGGCGGGCGGGACGATCGTGCCGAAGCGAATGTTGAAGCCGTGCGCGAAGAGCAGGGCGTCGCCCGGGCGCAGCTGCGGCGCGATCTCCGCCTCGTAGACGGCCGGCTGCTCGGTGTCGGGGAGCAGCATCATCACGACGTCGGCCTCGGCGGCCGCCTCGGTCACCGGGAGGACGCGGAGCCCCTCGGCCTCCGCCTTCGCCCGCGACGCCGAGCCGGGCCGGAGGCCAACTCGCACGTCGACGCCGGAGTCGTGCAGGTTCAGCGCGTGGGCATGGCCCTGGGAGCCGTACCCGACGATCGCCACCTTGCGCCCTTCGAGCAGGCCCCGCTCGGCGTCCTTCTCGTAGTAGAGCTTCGCCACCTCTTGCTCCCCGCTTTCCGCGCTGCGCCGTTGCTATGGCCCTTCCACCGACTTGCCGAGCTTAGGGAGCGCGATGCGGCCGGTGCGCTGGATGGCGCGGATCCCGTAGGGCCGGAGCACCTCCTCGAAGTCGTCCAGCGCCTCGGGCACCGACGCGAAGCGCAGCGTCAGCGCCTCGGCGCCCACGTCGACAACCTTGGCGCCGAAGACCTCTGCGAGCTGGATGACCTGCGCCCTCGAGACGGCGTCGGCGCCGACGGTGACGAGCAGCAGCTCGGCCTGGCGCGCGTCGAGCGGGTGGAGCTCGTCGATCCTCACGACGTTGACCAGCTTGTCGAGCTGCGCCACGACCTGCTCGAGGGGGGCGGACTCGACGTCGACGACGATCGAGATCCGGGAGAAGCGGGGGTCGTCGGTCGGCGCGACGGCCAGCGAGTAGATGTTGAAACCCCGGCGGGCGAACAGGCCGGAGACGCGCACGAGCACCCCGGCCCTGTTCTCCACGAGGAGGGAGACGAGGTGGTAGGCGGGGCGCGCCGCGGCCCGGCTCGGCCTGGCCGGGCCCGAGCCGGCCTGGCCGGCGAGCGGGACGACCGGGGCGGCCCCCGGGCCGGGAGCGTTCGGGGGGCTCATCGCCGGTCCTGCTCGAGGAGAGCCCGCTGGCTCGGGTGCACGACGATCTCGTCGTTCGAGCTGCCGGCAGGAACCATCGGGAACACCTGCTCCATCGAGTCGATGCGGAAGTCGATCACGACGGGCCGGTCCTCGACGTCGTTCGCCTTCTCGATCGCCGGTCGGACCTCCTCCGGGGTGGCGACCCTCAGCCCGACGCAGCCCATCGCCTCCGCCCAGCCCACGTAGTCGGGCAGGTCGGGCGAGAGGTAGACCTCCGAGTAGCGCTCCTCGTAGAACATCTGCTGCCACTGGCGGACCATGCCGAGGTAGGCGTTGTTCAAGATCGCGATCTTCACCGGGATCCGCTCGGCCGACGCGGTGACGAGCTCCTGGGCGGTCATCTGGAAGCAGCCGTCGCCGTCCACCGCCCAGACCATCCGGTCGGGGCGCCCGACCTTGGCGCCGATCGCGGCCGGCACGGCGAAGCCCATCGTGCCGAGCCCCCCCGAGTTGACCCAGGTCCTCGGGTGCTCGAAGCGCCAGAACTGCGAGGCCCACATCTGGTGCTGGCCGACGCCCGAGACGAGGATCGTGTCCTCGGGCGTGGCGTCGCGCAGCTCCTCGATGACCTGCTGCGGCTTCAGCGAGCCGGCAGCCCGGCTCCCCCCCTCGGCCGCCTCGTCGTAGGTGAGGGGGAAGCGCTCCTTGAACCCCGCGAGCTGCTCGACCCACGCCGCCAGCCGTCCCGGCTCGAGGGCGTCCGGCTGCTCTCGTGCCCGCCTGCGCAGCTCGGCCACGAGGGCCTCGAGCGCGAGGCGGCAGTCGGCGACGACCGCGACGTCGGCCCGGCGGACCTTGCCGATCTCGGCCCGGTCGACGTCGACGTGCACGACCCGAGCCCCTGGGGCGAAGGCGTCGACCCTGCCGGTCACCCGGTCGTCGAACCGGCTGCCGAGCGCGAGGAGGAGGTCGGCGCGCTGCATGGCGGTCACGGCGGCATAGGTCCCGTGCATCCCCGGCATGCCGAGGCTGAGCGGGTGGCTGTCGGGGAAGGCGCCTCGGGCCATCAGCGTCGTCGTCACCGGGATACCCGTCAGCTCGACGAGCTCGGCGAGCGCCACCGAGGCGCCGGACTTCACGACGCCACCGCCGACGTAGCACACCGGGCGCCTGGCGGACAGGACGAGGTCGGCGGCCTCTGCGATCGACGCCGGGTCCGGTGGGCCCGCCGGCCTGTAGCCGGGGAGGTCGACGGGCGAGGGCTCGTGCCAGGTCAGCCTGGCGTTCGCCACGTCCTTCGGGAAGTCGATCAGCACCGGCCCCGGGCGCCCGGTCGTCGCGACGTGGAACGCCTCGGCGACCACCTGGACGATGCGCTCGGGATCGGTGACGAGCCAGTTGTGCTTGGTCACCCCGGCCGTCACGCCCGTCGTGTCCACCTCCTGGAAGGCGTCGGTCCCGATCGACCCCCTCGCCACCTGGCCGGTGACGACGACGAGCGGGGTCGAGTCCATGTAGGCGTTGGCGAGCGGCGTGACGATGTTCGTCGCCGCCGGCCCGCTCGTCACCATCGCCACGCCGGGCCGGCCCGTCACCTGGGCATAGCCCTCGGCGGCGTGCCCGGCACCCTGCTCGTGCCGCACGAGGACGTGCCGGATCGAAGAGTCGATGATCGGGTCGTAGACGGGCAGGATCGCCCCGCCGGGAAGCCCGAAGATCACCTCGACGCCCTGGCTCTCCAGGCTCTTGATGAGCGCCTGCGCTCCTGTCAGCTCCATCGTTGCTCCTCTGGTGCTCCGAGCCGTCCCGGCTCGGGGGCGGCGGCGGCGGGCGGGCGGTCCCCGGGTGCCGCCGCCGCCGGCCCGGCGCCCGGAAATGGAACGACCTCCCTTTCGGGAGGCCGTAAGCGCGCGGACGACGGATGCCGGCGCGCGCTACACGATGAGTACGACGAGCGATCGGTCCGCCACGACCTCGATCTTGCCAGAGCGCGGCGCGCCGGGCAAGCGCGGCCGGGTCAGGCCTCGGTGACCGCCCCCCGCTCGGCTCCGGTGACGAGCCGGGCGAACTTGGCCAGCACGCCGGAGCTGTAGCGGGGCGGCAGCGGCTTCCAGGCCGCACGCCGGCGCTCGAGCTCGGCCTCGCCGACGAGCAGGTCGAGGCGCCCCTCGTCGGCATCGATGACGATCCGGTCGCCGTCGGCGACGAGCGCGATCGGCCCTCCCACCGCCGCCTCCGGCGCGATGTGCCCGACGCAGTAGCCCCGCGTCCCGCCGGAGAACCGGCCGTCGGTGACGAGCGCGCAGTCCCCGCCCCGGCCGGCCCCGGTGAGCGCCCCGGTGACCGCGAGCATCTCGCGCATCCCCGGACCTCCCTTCGGCCCCTCGTAGCGGATGACGAGCACCGTGCCGGGGACGATGTCGCCCGAGAGGATCGCCTCCATCGCGCCGTCCTCGCCGTCGAAGACCCGAGCTGTCCCCTCGAAGCGGGACCCGTCCATCCCGGCGATCTTCACGACGGCGCCGTCGGGGGCGAGCGATCCCTTCAGCACGGCGGTGCCGCCGCGGGAGTGGACAGGCCGAGACAGGGGGCGCACGACCTCTCCGTCCGGGGCCGGCGGATCGAGCGCGGCGAGGTTCTCCGCGACGGTCCGCCCGGTGACCGTGAGGCAGTCCCCGTTGATCAGCCCCGCCTCGAGCAGCTCCCGCATCACGACCGGCACCCCCCCGACCGCGTCGAGGTCGCTCATGTGGAACCGGCCGTGCGGCTTCATGTCGGCGAGGTGAGGGACTCGCCGGCCGACCCGGTCGAAGTCGTCCATCGTGAGCTCGACACGGGCCTCGTTGGCGATAGCGAGGAGGTGCAAGACCGCGTTCGTCGAGCCGCCGAGCGCCATGGAGACGGCGATCGCGTTCTCGAACGCCGCCTTGGTCATCACCTGGCGCGGCCGGATGTCCCGCTCGAGGAGCTGGACGACGGCGCGTCCGGAGTCATAGGCGATGTCGTCCCGGCGGCGGTCGACGGCAGGCGGGCTCGCGCCCGAGGGCAGCGCCATGCCGATCGCCTCGGCGACCGAGGACATCGTGTTGGCGGTGAACATCCCGGCGCAGGCCCCCTCGGTCGGGCAGGCGTTGCGCTCGATCTGGAGCAGCGTCTCGTCGTCGATCTCCCCCGCCGCGTTCGCCCCGATCGCCTCGAAGACGCTCACGATGTCGAGCACCCTGGCGCCGAGGTGCCCGGGCAGGATCGTCCCGGCGTAGACGAAGACCATCGGCAGGTCGAGGCGCGCCGCCGCCATCAGCATCCCGGGCAGCGACTTGTCGCAGCCGGCGAGCCCGACGAAGGCGTCGAAGCGCTCGGCGTGCATCACCGTCTCGACCGAGTCGGCGATGATCTCGCGGCTGACGAGCGAGGCGCGCATACCCTCGTGGCCCATCGAGATCCCGTCCGAGACCGAGATGGCGACGAACTCGATCGGGTACCCGCCGGCGGCGCGCACGCCGTCCTTCGCCCGGTCGGCGAGCCGGCGCAGGGGGAGGTTGCAGGGCGTGACCTCGTTCCAGGTCGAGGCCACCCCGACCTGGGGCTTGGAGAAGTCCTCCTCGTGCATACCGATGGCGCGCAGCATCGCCCGTGCGCCTGCTCGCCGGCGCCCCTCGGTCACGTCCTGGCTGCGGATCTTCAGCGAGCCCGCGGCGGGACCGGAGAAGAGCTCGTCGATCGTCATGGACCGAGCCTAGGACCGCTCACCACACGGTGTAGCCGCCGTCGACGACGAAAGTCGCCCCGGTGGCGAAGCTCGCCTCGTCGGAGAGCAGGAAGACGACCACGGACGCGATCTCCTCCGGCGACCCGGCCCGACC
>JAJYNS010000115.1 GCA_021786195.1 Actinomycetes bacterium
CCCGGCAGCCGCAGCGAGTACCACCAGCCGACGACCCCGTGGTCGACCAGGGCGGGCCCGGCGAGGGCGACGAGCGCCGACCCGCAGAAGCCGAGCAGCCCGAGGGCGAGCGTCGCCGGCTCCGGCCGCTCGGCGCCGCCCCGGGTCTCCACGGCGGCGAGGCTACTCAGTCAGCCCTGGTCACAAGTGGGCATCGCTCCAGCCCGCTCGCGACCGATCCGTAGAGTTGTGGCCGTGCCACCGCTGTCCGCCCCGCTGAGGAGCCGGACGTTCCGGTGGCTCGAGGGCACCGCCGTCTCGGCCAACACCGGCGTGTGGATGGTGACCCTCGTCGCCGGCTTCATCATGGAGCGGCTCACCACCTCGCCGGTGCTCGTGACCATGGCGTCGTCGATGAGCGCCTTCGCGGGCATCTTCGCCGTCGTCGTCTCCGGCGCTGCCGCCGACTACCGGGACCGGCGTGCGGTCCTGCTGCTCGCGAAGGCCCTCCTGCTCGCCTCGATGCTCTTCCTCACCCTGATCGCCTCCGCCGGTCTGCTCACGCCGGCGACGCTCCTGCTCGGCCTCGCGGGCATGGGCGTCGCGAGCGGCACCTCCTCGCCGTCGTGGTGGGCGACGGTGGGCAGCCTCGTGCCCCCCGAGGTCGTCCCCGTCGCCTTCAGCATCGACAGCTTCCAGTGGAACATCGGCCAGGTCGTCGGTCCGGTGCTCGGCGGGCTCGTCCTCCACGGAGCCGGGACGACGACGTTCTTCCTCGTCTGCGCCGTCGTGACGATCCCGCTCGTCGCCTTCCTGTCCGTTTGGCGCGGCCGCAGCGACTTGAGGCTCTCGACCCCCGGGGGCTCGGCCGCCGAGAGCCTTCTCGGCTCCATCTCCTCGGGATGGCGCTACTTCACGAACACGCCCGGGCTGCGGGCCATCTCGGCTCGTACCGCGCTGTACGTGACCCCGGCTGCGGCGCTCGGCCAGTTGCTCCCGCTGTTCGCCGCCCGCTACCTGCACACGACCGCCCTCGGCTACGGCTCGTACCTCGCGCTTGCCGGCGCCGGGGCGCTGCTCGCCGCCCTCGCGCTCCCCCGGCTCCAGGGACGGCTCCGGCTCGACGCGCTCGTCCTCGGCGCGAGCCTGGCGAACGCCTTTGCCGTCGCGGCCCTCGTGATCTGGCCGAACCGGATCGCGACGGCCCCGGTGCTGTTCGTCACCGGAGCGACCTGGGTGTGGGCGACCGTCGTGTTCATCATCGCCGCGCGCCAGGTCACACCGGAGTGGGTCCAGACACGCTCGCTCTCGCTCTTCTACATCGTCATGCAGGGCCCCTACGTCCTCGGAGGGCTCGGCTTCGGGATCATCGACTCCTTCCTGCCGCTGAGGACGACCCTCGCCATCTCGGCGGCCGCCTTCCTGCCCGGCATCCTCGCCATCCCGCGCTTTCGCCTGCCCGGCGTCGACCGCTCCTCGCTCCAGCTCGTCGCGAGCCCGGCGCTCGTCGTCGGCGAGCACGTCCGGGCGACCGACGGGCCGGTGCTCGTGACGGTCGAGTACCTCCTCGACGAGGAGGACGTCGACGACTTCCTCGCCGCAATGGCGGAGCTGAGGATCGTCCGCCGTCGCCTCGGCGGGACCCGCTGGGGCGTCTACGAGGACGTCGCGCACCACGGCAGGTTCCTCGAGACCTTCCTCGTCCCCTCCTGGCAGGGGTACCTGCTCCAGCGGGAGCACTACACGAAGGCGGACGTGGAGGTCGAGAATCGGGCGGCGGCCTTCCACAAGGGCGAGGGCGGCCCCCGCTACACCCGCCTCGTCCACCCCGAGACGGTCGAGGCGGCCAGGGCGCGCTCGGCCTGGCGACGGGAGATGCTCCGCATCCTCACCGACCGGTAGGCGACGCTCGAGACCGCTCGAGACCGCTCGAGACCGGCGAGAGCGATAATCCCCTCGTGGACGACCTCAACGTGCTCGGCGGCGAGCTCGAGCCCTGCGGCTTCGACCCGCTGACGGGCTTCTTCCGGGACGGCTGCTGCCGGACCGGGCCCGAGGACATCGGGAGCCACACGATCTGCGCCGTGGTGACGGCCGAGTTCCTGGAGCACCAGCGGCGGATCGGCAACGACCTCACGACTCCGCTGCCGCGCTTCGGCTTCCCGGGGCTCTCGCCGGGCGATCGCTGGTGCGTCACGGCCGCAAACTGGCTCAGGGCCTACAACGACGGCGCCGCGGCCTACGTCGTGCTCGCGTCGACCCACGCTCGGGCGCTCGAGGTGGTCCCCCTCGAGGCGCTGCGGCGTCTCGCGGTCGACGTGCCGCCGGACCCGAGCACGCTGCAGTGACCGAGGAGGCGAGCGCGCTGTCGACTATGTGACCACCTCCTCTGGCGGCGCGGGCCGCAACGGGCGAACCTGGAGTGGGTGATGCCCGATGAGGGGATCGGTCCAGATCGTGAGGGTCGCCGGCATCCCGGTTCGTCTCCACTGGTCGATGCTCGCCCTTCCGCTGCTCGCGATCGGACCTGGCTTGTCGCGCCTGGCGTCGTCGGCGTGCTTCCTCGCGGCGCTCTTCGCCTCGGTGCTCGCCCACGAGCTCGGTCACAGCCTCTACGCACGCCGGCGCGGGCTGGAGGTGCGCGAGATCGTCCTGCTGCCCTTCGGCGGCATCTCGGTGATCCCACGCCTCGAGGGCTCGGCGTCGGACGAGATGGCAGTCGCGCTGGTCGGGCCGCTCACGAGCTGCGCGCTCGCGCTCGGCCTGGCCGCCCTCGCCTGGGCGTCGGGCATCGCGCTCTGGCCGCCGACGCTGCTCGGCCGGTCCCTCCTCGCCCGGCTCGCCTGGGCCAACTTGCTGCTCGGCGCGTTCAACCTCGTTCCTGCGCTCCCCCTCGACGGGGGCCGGGTGCTGCGCGGCCTCCTCGCCCGCTCGGCCGACCGGGTCAGCGCCACCGCCCGTGCCGCTCGCGTCGCGCGCGCCCTCGCGCTGGTGATGATCCTCGGCGGCCTGCTGCTCGACCTGTGGGTCGCGCTGCTCGGGGTGGTCGTGCTGCTCGCCGCCGGGGCCGAGGAGCACGGCGCTGCCCTCTCGGTCGCCTGCACGGGCGTGCGCGTGCGCGACGTGATGGTCGAGGACGGCCACGGGCTCGGCGCGGACGAGCCCGTTGCACAGGTCGCTTCGTTCCTCGGCGCGTTCCCGGGCCGCTCGTTCCCGGTCGTCGAGGGTGGCAGGGTGGTCGGCATCGTCTGCTCGGCGGACCTCGGCCGGGCGGGTCCGGGGGCGACGCTCGCGGACGTCGCCGACGCCGGCGCGCCGGTGCTCGACGCCGGCGCCGAGCTCTTCCCCGACGCCGTGGACCAGCTCCTCCGCTCCCGGAGGCGGGCCCTCCCCGTCGTGTCCGAGGGCAAGCTCGCCGGCGTGCTGTACCGCGCGGACGTCGAGGCAGCCTTGCGCCGGCTGGCGCAAGGCTGAGCGCGAGGGGCTCAGGGCATGCGCTTCAAGGACCGCGCCGAGGCCGGGAGGCTTCTCGGCGAGCGGCTGTCGGGCCTCGAGCAAGCACACCCCGTGGTGCTCGGCCTTCCCCGCGGCGGCGTCGCCGTCGCCGCCGAGGTCGCGTCGGCGCTCGACGCGCCCCTCGACGTCGTCGTCGTCCGAAAGCTCGGTGTGCCCTTCCAGCCCGAGCTCGCCATGGGGGCGCTCGGCGAGGGTGGCGTACGGGTCATCAACGAGGAGATCGTCCGCGCGGCCGGCGTCACTCGCCCCGAGCTCGCCGCCGTCGAGCGCCGCGAGCGCGCCGAGCTCGAGCGGCGAGCCGCCCGCTACCGGGCGGCCCGTCCGCCCGTGCCGCTCGCCGGCAGGCTGGCGCTGCTCGTCGACGACGGCGTCGCGACCGGCGCGACCGCGAAGGCCGCCTGCCTGGTGGCCCGCAGCGCGGGCGCCGCCCGCGTCGTCGCGGCCGCCCCGGTCGTCGCGGCCGGGGCGATCGAGGAGCTCGCCCCTGTCGCCGACGAGGTCGTCTTCCTCGACAGCCCCGAGCGCTTCGGCGCCATCGGCTCGTGCTACGACGACTTCGCCCAGCTTCGAGACGAGGACGTGCTCGCCCTCCTCGAGCCCGCTCGCCCGCCGTCGGGCCCACCGCAGGACCGGCGCTGAGCGACCGAAGGGGGCCCCTCGGGGACGAGCTCAGGCCACGGAGCCCGGCGCCGGGCTCAGTTGGCGGCCGCCTCCGGGCGGTGCTCGACGGTGGCGTCCGGACCCGGGTAGTACAGCCCCTCGTGGCCGTCCGCCAGCCAGCGCACGTGGTAGGGCGGCCCGCCCTCCTTGCCCTCGACGCCCACGATCTCGCCTTCTTGGACGGGGTCTCCGACGTGGTGCCCCGGTACGACGATCCTGTCCCCTACGGCAGCCTTCATCACGACCTCCTTCCCAGCTCGCTCCAGCGTGCCTCGGTTACGTCATACTCCGGCCACCGCGCGCTTGCTAGGGCCGGCCGGGTGCGCCTCATGCCCCCGGGCGGCCTCGCTCATTGCCCCGTCCGGTCGACGAGCCGCCTCAGGTGCGCGTCCACCTCCCGAAGGGTCACGCTCACGTCGTCCAGGTCGGCAC
>JAJYNS010000131.1 GCA_021786195.1 Actinomycetes bacterium
GCGAACCAGCCCGGGTGCTCCCGCAGGGCGACGAGCCCGCCAGCGGCGCAAAGGGTGCAGAGGGCGAGGAGGATCACGACGATGCGGAGGAGGAGCGGTGCCGGCCGGCGCTTTTCCCTTCTGCTCGCTCTCCCTCGACCGGAGGGAGGTCCATCCACCGGGTAGGAGGTGACGGCCTCGAGCGACGCCCACGATGGGCCCCCGAACGTCCAAGGCTGGCTCGAGCGTGACGGCGCCTCAGGAACTTCTCGCCCGAGGGCCGGAAGCGGCTGCGTCGGAATCACGTCGTCGCACAGCTCGGCCTCGCGCCATCCTCCACCTGGACTGCTCTTGGAACCGAGCCCTTCGTCGCCCTGGACCACGCCGGCCCCCCGGCCTGCGGCAAAGCCTGCCACGCTTCCCTCGAAGGATATCGGCGCGATCGAGCGCCGCGACCGCCGGGCGTCGCTCGGCACGTTCGAGGGGAAGCTCGCGCTCCGCCTCCTGCTGCGCCGGACCTCGGCGACGACACGGGCTGACGGTCGGGCGAGGGTCGGCGCCTCATGGCTCGAGGGTCGCACGGCGCGCGACCGGGCCGAGCTGGCCGCAGCGTCGGACGTGCCGGGGGTCCCCCGGGGGCTCGAACCAGGCATCGTCTGGCGGGTGCTCGGGGCCTCGGCCGCACCGACGACGAGTGCGGCTCCGGCCTCATCTGAGGCAACCGCCCTCGGGCACCCGACGGTCCCCTCCCGGCGCGCGGGCCGCGGCGGCGTCAGGCGCGTGGCCTCGAGACGATGCGGCAGGGGATCTCGGCGTCCTCGTCGAGGTGGTAGCTCGCGCAGATCCGGTGGTAGCCGTCAGCGACCCAAAGCGGATCGCCCCGCACGAGCAGGACGGGAGAGAGCCTCGTGCCGGCCTTCACCCTCGCAAGGTCCTTCGCCACCTCGGGGTCGTCGAGCGGCAGGAGGGGAAGACCGGCCGCCCGGAGGATGTCCTTGGCCTTGTAGCGCGCGAGGTCCGGTTCGTCCGCCAAGGCCTTCGCGAGCTTCTTCGCCTCGCCGGGATCGACCAGGAGGGACAGGTAGCTACGCGCCGCCGGGTAGTCCTGCTCCTCGGGCTTCTCCTTCCAGTGCTCACCGGTCATGGCTGCTCCCTCCTGTCCCTGTTCCGGTTCCCGGTGCCCGGGTCTCCGGGAGGCGGCCGTCGGGGATCTCCCCCTGGGCTGCGACGTCGGCGGCCAGGCTCGGGGGTCCGCGCAGGATCCAGGCGATCCCGACTGCGAGCAGGCCACCGGCGATCGGGCCGGCGAGGTAGGCCCACCAGCTCCTCCAGTCACCGGCGAGGAGCTCTGGACCGAATGAGCGGGCCGGGTTCATCGACGCCCCGCTGATCGGGGCGGCCCATAGTCCAGCCAGCGCGATGTAGCCGCCGACTGCGAGCGCGGCGTTGGCGCCCACGTTGCGGGCCCCGGAGGCGGTCCCGAGGATGACGCTCACGAGGCCGAGGGTGAGGAGCGCCTCGACGACGAGGGCAGTGCCCGAGGAGATCCCCGGGCCGGGCAGCGTCGCCCCGAGGTGGCCGACGGTGCCGAAGAGCGCTCTCAGCAAAAGGGACGCGGCGATGGCCCCGATCAGCTGGGCGAGGATGTAGCCCGGCACCCGGCTCCAGGGGAAGTTGCCCCGTGCGGCGAAGGACAGGGTGACCGCCGGGTTCAGGTGGGCGCCACTCACCATGCCCATGAAGTAGATGATCGCCATCACCATGAGGCCGGGCGCGACGACCTGCGCGTCGATGGGGACCTCGCCGTGGGAGACCGCGTCGACGACCGGGGCCCCGGCGGCCACCACGACGAGCAGGAACGTGCCGAGCAGCTCGGAGAAGAGGCGTCGCCACTCGTGCCGCGTCGCGCTCGGGTCCCGTACCCAGGGTGGCTCGGCCTCGCGCGGTCCCCTGCCGAGGAGGGTCTCTCTCTCGAGGCTTGCCCCTCCTCGCCGGTCGACCACGTCCAGACCCTACGCCCTCTCCTCCTCGCTCGCGAGGCCGGACGATGTGTCGGGGGCGACCCCGATCATCTCCGCCGCTCTCCTCCTCGCTCGCGGGGCCGGACGCCTGAGTGCGCAAAGGCTGCACCATCGGGTCCCGAGCTCTCGGTGGCGCGCGCTCCGGCCGCACGCGAGGCGGGCCCTCAGGATGGCGAGGGCTCGGTGCTCCTCTCCTCCGTCACGGCACCCTGCCTCTCGGTGCCGGAGGATCGAGCAGGCCCTGCGTAGGAGGGAAAGCCTCCCCGCATCGCAGCAGCCGCCGAGGGCCGGTCGGCGAGGAGCGGCGCCGCAGCCTCCTCGAGCGCCGCCGGTCCTCGCAGGAACAGGAGCGCGAGCAGGAACGCCGCGGCGGTGGCGAGCGCGCTCGTGCGGAAGGCCATGTCATAGCCGTGCACGCTCGCCACCTCGGCAAGGGTGCGGATCCCGGATGTGGTTCTCTCGCCCGCCGGGGCGTGGACCGCGGCCAGGCTGTGCAGCTGGCTGCGAGCGGCGGTCGTCGCGACCGTCACGAGCGCGGCCAGGCCGAGCGAGCCACCGACCTGCTGGCTCGTGTTGAGCAGCGCCGAGGCCAGCCCGGACTCATGGCGAGGCACCGAGGAGACGGCGTTCAAGGTGAGCGGCACGAACGACAGCCCCATTCCGACGCCTGCGAGAACGAGCGGGCCGAGCACGTCGCCGTAGCTGGAGGTCGGCCCGAGCAGCGACGCCCAGAAGAGCCCGCCGGTGATGAGGGCCGGGCCGACCGTGAGGAAGGGCCGGGTGCCGTGACGCTTGACCTGGTGGGAGACGAGGACGCTTGTCAGGGCGACGCTGAAGGGGATCGGCAGGTAGGCAACCCCGGCGACCACCGGGCTGTAGCGCAGCACGTCCTGTAGGTACTGGGTGAGGAAGTAGATGAGCGAGAGCATCGATCCGCCGAGCAGGAGCATGAGCCCGTAGCCGGTGCCCCGGTTGCGGTCCGCGAGGAAGCGCAGAGGCACCAGGGGAGCCGCGCTCGAGCGCTCGACGGCGAAGAAGGCGACGAGCAGGATGGCCGCGATCGACAACGGGGCGAGCGTCTCAACGCTCGACCATCCCCGCTCGGGTGCTCGAAGGAGCCCGTAGACGAGCAGGGCCATCCCGCCCGACACCGTGAGGGCGCCCGCGACGTCGAGGCGGTGGCGTGAGCCAGCAGCGCCGCGGCCGGTGGGGAGGGCGACCGGTGCGAGGGCGAGCACGGAGAGCCCGATCGGGACGTTGACGAAGAGCACCCACCGCCAGGACGCGAGGTCTACGAGGATGCCGCCGAGGAGCAGCCCGAGCGCGCCGCCCGCCGCCGACATGCCGGCGTAGACGGCCATGGCCCGGTTGCGCTCGGGACCCTCGTCGAAGGTCGTGGCGACGAGGGCGAGCGCCGTCGGCGACGCCACCGCCGCGCCCGCCCCCTGGATCGCCCGTGCCGCGATGAGCCACGCCCCGGTCGTGGCGAGACCGCCGAGGAGCGACGCGAAGGAGAACAGGCCGACGCCGACGAGGAACATCCGACGCCGACCGAACAGGTCGCCGGTCCTGCCCCCGAGCAGGAGGAGGCCGCCGAAGACGAGGACGTAGGCGTCGATGACCCAGGTCAGGTTGGCGGTCGAGAAGTGGAGCTCGCGTTGGATGGACGGGAGGGCGATGTTGACGATGGTGAGGTCGAGCATCACCATGAGCTGGGCTGCGGCGATGACGACGAGGGCGAGACGGTGACGGGGCCGCGCTCCCGCGCCGCGCTGAGTTGCGACGATCCCGCCGCCGTCGCGACCGAGCGGCGAGGTGGGTGCGTTCGGGGTCATCGAGCCTCCTTGTCAGGCGTCGTGGGGGAAGTCCTTGGCGAGGAGGAACGGTCAGCAGCCCTCTTTGCCCCGGTGCTGCGCTCCGGCGGAGCCGAGAGGTCGAAGGCGTCCTCTAGCGCCTTGCACGCGTCCTCGAGCGCGCCGCGCCGCTTCGGTCCCAGCGCCCTGGCGAGGTGCGCCTCCTGCCGCTGCACGAGGCGGGAAACCGTCGCGGCGAGCTGCGTGCCCTGGGGGGTCAGTCGGAGCGCGCGTGACCGGCGAGCCTCTCGCTCGTGTTCGCTCGTGAGCAACTGGCGCGCCTCGAGCTCGTCGACGCAGCGCTTGGCGCGCATGGGCTCAGCGCCGAGCGTCCTCGCGAGGGCGCGCAGGGAGCTACCGGGACGGTCTGCCAGGGCCCGCAGCACGGCGGCCTGGGGCGGCGTGAGCCCGTGCTCGGCGAGCTCGGCAGCCCAGATGGCCCGCAGCGTGCGGGCGAGGCGGCTCAGCCGGAATCCGAGGCCGGACTCGAGCCGGGCCGCGCCGCGCGCCGCTACGCCGGCACGGGCGGCCGCGGGCCCAGGATCGGTGCCGGTGCTCGGGTCGTTGGGCATGTCAGGTTCAACTGTATCGACCGCTACAGAATTCCCCGCCACCGTTCTCAACATCC
>JAJYNS010000134.1 GCA_021786195.1 Actinomycetes bacterium
GCCCTGCCGCTCGAGGCGGAGCTCGAGCCGTTGGCCTGAACGGCGGCGGCGCCGGCATCCTTGCGCGGCCTTGCCTGGTCCTGGGCGTCGCTTGGCCGTCGCCGCTCTTGCCCGCGCCCGCGCGGTGGTGGAGCGAGCGGCGCTCAGATCACGCCGAAGGTCTGGAAGGCCTCCCAGGAGCCCATGCCGGAGGCGATCGCCCGGCGGACTGCGTCCTCGCTCGCGGCCTTCTCCTCGGCGAGGCCGACGACTCGGGGACCGAGCGCAGCCGGGACGACGACGACGCCGTCGGCGTCGGCGAGCACGAGGTCCCCGTGGGAGACCGCCACGCCCCCGCACTCGACGTCCACGCCCGAGGCGTCCACGTCGAGCCGGCCGAGGGAGTCGAGAGGATTGATCGCGCTGGTGAAGGTGGGGAAGGCCGTGCGCTCGAGCTGCTCGCTGTCGCGGGTCGCTGCGTCGATCACGGCCCCGACCGCCCCCCGGAACCTTGCGGCGGTGGCGAGCAGCTCGCCGAAGAAGGGACCCTCGGGACAGGTGGAGACGACGAGCACCTCGCCCGGCCCGAGGGCGTCGATCGCGGACAGCTCGCCCCGGTACCAGTCCTCCCGCCGGGCAGGCGGGGCGTCGACGGCGACGGCGTGCACGGTGTGCGCCCTGCCGGCGAGCCGGGCGCCACGGTAGACGGGGCGCAGCCGAGAGGACATCGCGTGGTCGCGTACCCCGCACTGGTCGAGGCAGTCGGAGACCAAGGCGCTGCGGAGCTGGGCGAGCCGGTCGACGAGCGGGTCGTCCGACGCGCGTGCCGTCCTGCCTGCCTGGGTCACGTGAGCCTCCTCATGAGCGCTCCAGGACGACCTTGCCGCGTGCCGCCCCCGCCGGGGCGCTGCGCAGGACCTCGAGGGCCTCGGCCTGGTCTTCGAAGCCGAAGCGGTGGGTGACGAGCACGCCGGGGCGAAGGCGGCCGGCGTTGAGCAGCGCGACGACGCTCGCCCAGGCGGAGGAGGTGTAGCCGAAGCTCGCCCGGATGAGGAGGTCGCCGTTGACGAGGTCGTCGACGGCGACCGCCGTGGTGCTGCCGTGGGGGGGCAGGCCGAGGAGGAGGACCGAGCCGCCCCGGCAAGCTGCCGCCAGCGCGTCGGCGGCGGAGGCGGGCGTCCCTGCGGCCTCGACGACGAGGTCGAAGGCCGCTCGAGGGGTCGTCTCGACGAGCTCGTCGGCGCCCGCCCGCCGCACGAGCTCCGCCTGCTCCGGGCGCCGGCCCGAGACGACGACTCGCGCCGGGGACCAGAGCCTGAGCAGCTGGGCGGCGAGCAGGCCGATGGTGCCGTCGCCCACGACGAGGCAGCTCAGCCCGGGTCGCGCGACGACGCGGGAAAGGCCGTGGTAGACGACCGAAGCCGGCTCGACGAGCGCCGCGTCGTCGTTCGTCACCTGCGGCTCGACCACATGGGCGAGGTCGGCGCGCACGAGCACCTCGTCGGCCGCGGCGCCGTCGAAGGTGAACCCGAGCTCGGAGTAGGTGTCGCAGAGGTTCGTCTCCCCGGCGACGCAGTGGCGGCAGCGCCGGCAGGGGACGATCCCCTCGACGACCACCCGCTCCCCGACGCTGAAGGCGGAGTCGCCCGAGGAGGTGACGACGCCGGTCCACTCGTGGCCGATCACGAGCGGGTAGCGCACGTAGGCCGGATCGACCGTGCCGTCGACGAGCTCGAGGTCGGTGCCGCACAGGCCGACCGTCGCCGGGCGGACGACGAGCTCGCCCGGACCCGCGACGAGCGGCTCTCGCCGCTCGACGGCGAGCGACCCGTCGCCCCGGGTCACCAGCGCTCTGGGGCTCACCGAGACGCCGGGCTCGCGCCGGCCCGCTCCCGATCGGCGTCGGAGATCCCGAGGCTCGCCGGGAGGTCGGCGAAGCGGGGCCCGCCGAGCAGCTCGGACACCGAGTCGGCGTAGCCTCGCAGCAGCCGGCCGAGCTCGGCGATGCGCCAACCGGGAAGGTCCTGCTTGATGCCTGTCACGCTGATCGCCCCGGCGCAGGTGCCGTCGTGGCCGAAGAAGGGGGCGCCGACGCAGAAGACGCCCTCGATCTCCTCCTCGTCGTCGACGGCGTAGCCGCGTCGCCTGACCGTGCCGAGCTCGGCGAGCAGGGTGCCGACGTCGGTGATGGTGTGCGAGGTGTGCCGGGTCAAGCGGGTCTCCTCGCAGATCTCGAGCACCCGGCGCAGCTCGAGCATCGCGAGCACCGACTTGCCGGCAGCCGTGGCGTGCGGCGGCTCGCGCCGGCCGAGGGGCGCCTGGAAGCGGATGCTGCCGGGCCCGTCGACCCGCTCGACGCAGACCGGGTAGCCGTCCTCGGCGATGGCGAGGCGCGCCGTCATCGCCGTCTCGGCGCTGGCCCGGCGGAGGACGGGCAGGCAGATCTCGCCGACCGAGCTCTGCTGGGCCGCGAGGTCCCCGAAGCGGATGAGCGCCGTCCCGAGCTTGTAGCGGGGACCGGGCTCGACCGAGCGGAGCACCCCGTGGCCGACGAGGGTGCGAGCCGTGGCGAGGGCGGTCGACTTCGAGATCGACAGGTGGTCGGCGATCGCCGTCAGCGAGGTGCCGTCGGAGGGGCCGGCCGCGACGAAGTCGAGCATCATTAGCGCCCGCTGGACGCTGCGCACGTTGTAGCGGTCCGGCAAAGACGGCCCGGCCGCCCCGCCGTTCTGCGCGCTCACCGGGTGCCGCCCTCTGCCTGTTCCGAGCCGCCCATCACCACCGGTGTTCCTTCTATCACAACAGGATGCGGAAACGGGACGATCCGGTCGTCACGTCCTTGACACGCGCGGGTCCTGGTGCTTGGATTCCGTGACTATAACAACAGCATTCGGGGACACCGAACACCAGGAGCGCCAAGCCGAGCGG
This sequence comes from Actinomycetes bacterium, assembly GCA_021786195.1. Lineage (GTDB taxonomy): Bacteria > Actinomycetota > Acidimicrobiia > Acidimicrobiales > Bog-793 > JAKAOD01. Next base: position 2,908 of record JAJYNS010000134.1, read on the forward strand.
GCGGCGGAGGCGCGCCGCCGGATCGCCGGCTATCTCGAGCGCCGCGGCCTTGCCGCCCTCGCGCTGACGAGCCCGGCCTCGGTCGCGTGGGTGACCGGCGGCTTCGGCCCGCCGGTCGACCGCTCGGCGGCCTGCGCCGACGTCTGGGCGGTCGTCTCGAGGAGCGAGGCGACGCTCGTCACGACCGAGGTCGAGCGCGAGCGGGTCCTCGCCGACTACGACCCGGAGAGCCAGGGCTTCGGCCTCGTCGCAGTCGAGTGGTTCGACCCTTCGGCGCTGCCCCGGGCCTGCGCGGAGCTCGCCGGGGTCGAGCCGGCCGAGCTGGCCTCGGACGGCCATGGGCGCCTCGGGCCCGACGTCGGCGCGGACCTCGTGGAGCTGCGCATGCCGCTCTCCCCGGCGGAGCAGCTCGACCTGCGCGAGCTGGGCGAGCTCGCGGCGAGCGCGCTCGGGGAGGCGCTGCGGGAATGGCATCCCGGCAAGCACACGGACCGGGAGGTCCAGGCGGAGATCGCCTTCCGGCTCGAGGCGCAAGGCGCGGACGCGCCCGTGCTCATCGTCGGCGGGGACGAGCGGGTGCGGCGCCTGAGACACCCGGTCGCGGTCGGTGCCCGGGTGGAAGAGCTCCTCATGGCGGTCGTCGTCGCTCGCCGGGCCGGCCTGCACGTGGCGGCGACCCGCTTCGCGGCGGTCCGGTCCGCCGAGCGGGCGCTGCGCCCGGTGCTCGCCCGGGTCTGCGAGGTCGAAGACGCCGTGCTCTCGGCAACCGTGCCGGGGACGACCTACGCGCAGGTGACGGCCGAGCTCGCCAGGGCCTACGAGCGAGCCGGGGCCCCCGGCGCGTGGCGGGAGCACTACCAGGGCGGGCCGATCGGCTTCGCCCAGAGGGAGTTCGAGATCGCGCCCGGGGGCCCCCACGGCCCCTACGGTGCCGTCGAGGTGAGACCGGGCGACGCCGTCGCCTGGAACCCGAGCCTTGCCGGAGGCGCCAAGCGCGAGGACACCTACCTCGTCGAGGAGGGTGCCTTGTCCCCGGTCACGGTCCAGCCGGGCTGGCCGGCCGTGCCCGCGGGGCCGGGCTCGCCGCTCGCCGATCGGCCGGGGGTGCTCGTCGTCGACTGACCGGCGGCGACAGGGCAGTCGCCGGGCGCCGGGCCCGAAGGCGTCCGGCGAGGAGCGGTGGAGGCAGGAGATCTCGTGGGACGAGGTGGAAATGGGGGCGACATGACAGGACGAGACGAAGGCGACCACGCCCACCGGGCCGCGCCGGCCGCCCTGGGCCGTCTCGGCATCCTGCCCGAGGCGGTCCCGGGCCCGAGCGAGCACCGCTTCCCCGACGGTGCCCACTTTCGCATCGAGGTCCCGAGCATCGAAGGCCCCGGCCCCCTCGCTGCGGTCGTGGCCGAGGCGGCCCAGCGCCGCATCACGGTCAACCGGGTCTCCCAGGGCAGCGGGGCGATGCTGCTCAGCCGGGAGGAGCTGCGCGAGATGGCGCGCATCGGGAGGGACTCGGGCATCGAGGTCTCGCTGTTCGTCGGCCCCCGGGACGAGTGGGACACCGGGGCGACGGCGCGCTCGAGCGACGGGCCGGCCTTCGCGGGCCGCATCCGCGGGGCGCGCCAGCTGCGCTACGCGCTCGAGGACGTGCTGAGGGCCGGAGAGTGCGGCATCCGCAGCTTCCTCGTCGCCGACACCGGCCTGCTCGAGGTGCTCGCCGAGGCCCAGCGCCACGGCGAGGTCCCGGCCGAGACGGTCTGGAAGGTGTCGGCCTACATGGCGCCGACGAACCCGGCGACCTTCGTCCAGCTCGAGCGCCTCGGGGCCTCGACGATCAACGTCCCTTCGGACATGACCCTCGGCCAGCTCGGCGAGATCCGCTCGGTGTCCGGGCTGCCGATCGACCTCTACGTCGAGTCCCCCGACGGGGCCGGCGGGGTCGTGAGAGGCCAGGAGATCGGCGACATCATCCCGGTGGCCGCCCCGATCTACACCAAGTTCGGCCTGCGCAACTCCCGCCCGCTGTACCCGAGCGGGCTGCACCTCGAGGCCGAGGTGATCTCGATCGCCCGGGAGAAGGTGCGCCGGGCCAGCGTGGCGCTCGAGTGGCTCGAGCGCAGCGGCGTCGCCGCGATCCAGTCCTCCCCGGGCGCCAAGGGGCTCGGGATCCCGGCGCCATGAGCGCGTCGGCGGGCGCCGGGGGGCCCCGAGGCGCCGGCGCATCCTGGCCTCGCCGCCAGACCAGTGAGACCAACGAGAGGAGACCCATGAAGAACGGCTCGATCTTCCGGCGGCTCGCCGCCGTATCCGCTGCGCTCGCGCTCGCCGGGATGGCCGGGACGACCACCGCCGCCTCGGCGTCGGGGACGCTGCCTCGCTCGCAGCCCACGGTGACGCTCACCCTCTGGCAGAACTACGGCACGGAGGCCAACGCCACGGCGACGGACAACCTCGTCAAGGCGTTCGAGGCCAGCCACCCGAGCATCAAGATCAACGTCGTCGCCCAGCCGGCGAGCAACTACTTCTCGCTGCTCCAGGCTGCGGCGATCTCGCACACCGGGCCGGACCTCGCCGTCATGTGGACCGGCCTGTACACGCTGCAGTACAAGAGCTACCTGCAGAACCTCGCCTCCTACGTGCCGAGGTCGGACCTCGCCCGCATGGAGGGCCTTCGCTGGACGGCGCCAGGGTTCAACACGGCGGCGGGCACCTACGTGATCCCGCTCGAGGACCAGTTCTACATCGGCTTCTACAACAAGGCGCTGTTCGCCAAGGCCCACGTCTCCCAGGTCCCGCAGAACTGGAGCCAGCTCTACCAGGACTGCGCGAAGTTCAAGGCGGCGGGCATCACCTGCCTCTACTACGGCGCCGGGTCCCAGAACCTCGGGGCCGAGTTCTACCCCTACTACGACCTGAGCTACCTCATGATCGGCGCGCTCTCGCTGCCGCAGTGGGAGGGGCTCTACAACGGCAAGATCCCCTGGACGAGCCCGGTCGTCGTGAACCAGCTGGCGAAGTGGCAGAAGCTCTACTCCGACGGCTACACCAACAGGAACGTCATCACCTCCATCGGCTCGCTCAACGCCTTCGAGCACGGGAAGGCGGCGATGCTGATCAAGGGCAACTGGGACCTCGCCCAGCTCTACGGCGCGATGGGAAAGAACCTCGGCACCTTCGTGCCGCCGTTCACGACCACGAAGATGCGCGGGGTGGTCCAGTTCCCCGGGGACGGCTACTCGATGACGACCTACTCCCAGCACAAGGCGCAGGCGGCCGAGTTCCTGCAGTTCCTGACGACGCCCCAGGCGGGCCGCATCGTGGCGGCGAGCGGGCTCATCCCCGACGTGAGGGGCGTCTCGACCCCGAACCCGGTCAGCCAGCAGATGCTCGCCTTCTCGGCGGTGGACCACATGACCAAGTACCCGATGCTCGACAACGTCACCCAGGTCGGCGTCGTGAACGCCGGGAGCAAGGTGCTCCCGCAGCTGCTCGCCGGGCAGGTGACGCCGAAGGCCGCCGCCGCCCAGCTCGAGCAGGCCTGGAAGCAGCTCCCCGCCGGCCAGCGGGGGAAGACCTGGGCCTCCTACAGCGCCGGTTGACCCGGCCCAGGCCCGAGGCGCGCCGAGAGAGGGCGCACCGGTTCGGGAGCGGATCCTGCGGGTGCCCGGCGGGGCACCCGCAGGAGCGCGTCGGCGGGCAAGGGTGGCGTTCGGCAGGATAGGAGCGGAGGGAGGCCCATGAGGGGAGCAGGTGGAGCCGAGGGACGGGAGGCGCAGTTGACGTCGGACGCCCCGATGGTGCTCACCGCCCCGGGGCCCGGCGCGCTGCAGGCGGCCGCCCTGCCGGCCGAGCGCTCGGTCCGGCGCCGGGCGAGGGGGGGCCTCGGCCGGCACCGTGCGCGCGCCGGCATCCTCCTCAGCGTCCCTGCGCTCGTCCTCGTGCTCTTCGTGCTGATCGTCCCCATCGGAGAGGCGATCTACTACTCGATGACGAACTGGAACGGCATCAGCGCGCAGTGGGTCGGCCCGAGCACCTACACCTCGCTGTTCAAGGACCCGGTGTTCTGGCGGGTCCTCGAGAACAACGGCATCCTGCTCGTCTCGGTGCCCGTCGCACTGGCCATACCACTCGGGATCGCCGCCCTGCTCCACGAGCACGTCTGGCTGTGGAAGCTGTTCCGGAGCCTGATCTTCCTCCCGACGGCGGTCTCCTGGGTCGTCATCGGGATGATCGCGGTGCGGCTGTTCGCGCCCTCGGGGATCGTGAACTACCTCCTCGGCCTCTTCGGCCTGGCCAGGCTGCAGACCGACTTCCTCGGCCACGAGTACACCGCCATCCTCGCCGTCGCGCTGACCTTCGTCTGGTCGATGATCGGCACGAACACGATCATCTTCCTCACCGGGATGTCGACGACCGACCCGGCGATCTACGAGGCGGCCCGCCTCGACGGCGCCGGCCGGTGGGCCTCCTTCACCCAGATCACGGTTCCGATGCTGAAGCGCTACTTCCAGTTCACGTTCGTGATCACGATGATCACGGCCTTCACGGCGCTGTTCAGCTTGATCTTCATCATGACCGGAGGCGGTCCCGGCTACGGCACGACGACCCTGGAGTTCTTCGTCTACCAGCAGGCCTTCGACGTGGGGCAGTTCGGGACCGGCGCGATGCTCGGCGTCGTGCTCTTCGTGCTGCTGTTCGGGGTCAGCCTGGTCCAGCTGAAGCTGCTCCGGGAGCAGCAGTGAGCGCCGCGGCGCCCGGCCTCGCTCGGCGCCGGCCGGCGGCCCGGCGCGCCCCTCGGGGGAGGTTCCGCACGGTCTGGAAGGAGGCAAGGCGGGACCCGGTGAAGGTGGTGATCTTCCTCCTGCTGCTCGCCGTGAGCGCCGGGATGCTCTACCCGTTCTTGTTCATGATCTTGAACTCGCTGAGGAGCGAGAACCAGTACCTGAGCGGCACCGGGTTCTCGACGGTCAGCTGGGGCCAGCTCTTCGCCAACCTGCCGGTCGGCCGGGAGCTGTTGAACTCGACCCTCGTCTGCGTCGCGTCCATCGCGATCATCCTCGCCCTGTCGAGCGCGGCGGGCTACGCGTTCGCGAAGCTGCGCTTCAGGCGGCAGGGGCTCCTGTTCTTCGCCGTCATCGGCAGCATGATGGTCCCGCTGCAGTCGATCATCATCCCGGTCTACGTCAACTTCGCCCACCTGCACCTGATCAACACCTACCTCGGCGCCATCCTCGTCTACGCCGGCTTCGGGACGCCCTTCGCCACCTTCCTCATGACGACCTTCTTCCGGGGCCTGCCCGACGAGCTCACCGAGGCCGCGGCCTGCGACGGCCTCGGGCATGCGGGGAGCTTCTTCCGGGTCGCGCTGCCCATGGCGAAGCCGGCGCTCGCCACCGTCGCCGTGCTGCAGTTCATCCAGATCTGGGACGACCTGCTCGTCGGCCTGCTGTTCCTGCAGGAGCCGACCAACCGCACCATCACCGTCGGGCTCGGGGTGCTCTCCTCGGGCCGGGTGGTGAGCGTCCCGGTGCTGATGGCGGGCTCGCTCGTCAGCGCCCTGCCGGCGGTCCTCGTCTACCTGTTCTTCCAGCGCTACCTCGTCGCCGGCCTCACGCTCGGCGTCAACCGCTGAGCCCCGGGCGCCGCCGGCGCCTGCTGCCGGGCACGCCGGGTGGTCTCGGCGGGCCGGGAGGGCGCTCGGCACTCCTCGAGGCGGGCCCCGGCGCGAAAGGCGTCGCCGCTGCGTTCGTGTTGACACAACGGAATGCGAGAAATGGCGAACTCGTGCAGTGTTTCTTGACACGGGCGGCGCCAGGTGGTTCGATCCGGTCGTTCTCAGAACATGATTCGGTCCTGGGGAACAGCCGGTCGACGGGCTGTCGCGTCGGCCCCGCGCGACCGGCGACGCGACGGCGCGGCACCGGGCGCGGCCTGACCGGCCGGTCCGGCAGGACGGAGACGGAGGGGTCGAAGGGTGAGCGAAGCGACGAACCACCACGCCCACCGGGCCGCGCCGGCCGCCCTGGGCCGTCTCGGCATCCTGCCCGAGGCGGTCCCGGGCCCGAGCGAGCACCGCTTCCCCGACGGTGCCCACTTTCGCATCGAGGTCCCGAGCATCGAAGGCCCCGGCCCCCTCGCTGCGGTCGTGGCCGAGGCGGCCCAGCGCCGCATCACGGTCAACCGGGTCTCCCAGGGCAGCGGGGCGATGCTGCTCAGCCGGGAGGAGCTGCGCGAGATGGCGCGCATCGGGAGGGACTCGGGCATCGAGGTCTCGCTGTTCGTCGGCCCCCGGGACGAGTGGGACACCGGGGCGACGGCGCGCTCGAGCGACGGGCCGGCCTTCGCGGGCCGCATCCGCGGGGCGCGCCAGCTGCGCTACGCGCTCGAGGACGTGCTGAGGGCCGGAGAGTGCGGCATCCGCAGCTTCCTCGTCGCCGACACCGGCCTGCTCGAGGTGCTCGCCGAGGCCCAGCGCCACGGCGAGGTCCCGGCCGAGACGGTCTGGAAGGTGTCGGCCTACATGGCGCCGACGAACCCGGCGACCTTCGTCCAGCTCGAGCGCCTCGGGGCCTCGACGATCAACGTCCCTTCGGACATGACCCTCGGCCAGCTCGGCGAGATCCGCTCGGTGTCCGGGCTGCCGATCGACCTCTACGTCGAGTCCCCCGACGGGGCCGGCGGGGTCGTGAGAGGCCAGGAGATCGGCGACATCATCCCGGTGGCCGCCCCGATCTACACCAAGTTCGGCCTGCGCAACTCCCGCCCGCTGTACCCGAGCGGGCTGCACCTCGAGGCCGAGGTGATCTCGATCGCCCGGGAGAAGGTGCGCCGGGCCAGCGTGGCGCTCGAGTGGCTCGAGCGCAGCGGCGTCGCCGCGATCCAGTCCTCCCCGGGCGCCAAGGGGCTCGGGATCCCGGCGCCATGAGCGCGTCGGCGGGCGCCGGGGGGCGGGACGCCGGGACGGCGCCACAGGTGCGGGCCGGGGAGGGCCGGCCGTGCTGAGGAGCGACCGTTGGGTCTCCGGCGACGACGAGGTCGCGATGGAGCACCGGGTCGCCTTGCTGAGCGCCGGGGTGGCCGTGGACCGCGGCGGCGGGAGGCCCCTGATCGGCATCGCCAACTCGGCGAGCGAGCTCAACCCGTGCAACCTCCCGCTCAAGGACCTCATCGGCGCGGTGCGAGCGGGCATCGAGGCCGGCGGGGGGGTGCCGGTCGAGTTCCCGGTGATGTCGCTCGGCGAGGACCTGATGAAGCCGACCGCCATGCTCTACCGCAACCTCCTCGCCATCGAGATCGAAGAGACGCTCCGCTCCTACCCCCTCGACGGCGTCGTGCTGCTCGCCAACTGCGACAAGACCGTGCCCGGCGCCCTGATGGGGGCGGCGAGCACCGGCCTGCCGGCGCTCGTGGTCACCGGGGGCGCACGGCCCTCCTGCCGGTTCCGGGGCGAGCGGCTCGGCACGGGCACGGCGCTGTGGCGCCTTTGGGACGAACGCCGCCGGGGCGCCCTCGACGACGCCGGGTGGCAGGAGCTCGAGGCCTGCCTGGCGCAGGGGCGAGGCGCCTGCAACACCATGGGCACGGCGTCGACGATGGCGATCCTGTCCGAGGTCCTCGGGCTCGCCTTCCCCGGGACGAGCACGATCCCGGCCGGCGACCCTCGCTCGGCGGAGGGCGCCCGCCGAGCAGGCCGGCGGGTCGCGCAGCTCGCCCGGCTCGGGGAGAGCACCTTCGCGGGCTGCGGCGAGGCGTCCTTCCGCAACGCCCTGCGGGTGCTGAACGCCATCGGGGGGTCGACCAACGCCGTCCTCCACCTCGCCGCGCTCGCCGGCCGCCTCGGGGTGCGCTTCGAGCTGGACGAGGTCGACTCGCTCGGCCGGGAGGTCCCCCTCCTCGTCGACGTGGAGCCCTCGGGGTCAAGGCTCGTGCAGGACCTCGACGCCGCAGGAGGGGTCCCCGCGCTCCTCGGGGTGCTCGGCGAGCTCCTCGAGCCCGAGCCGTTGCTCGGGGACGGGCGCTCCACGGGAGCCCACGTCGCCTCGGCCCCTGCCCCCTCGGGGCCGGCGCTTCGCTCCCGGGAGGCGCCGCTCGCCGCCGGAGGGGCGTTCCGGGTGGTCCGGGGCACGCTCGCGCCGGACGGCGCCGTGCTGAAGCGCTCCTCCGCTTCTCCCGAGCTGCTGAGGCACCGGGGGCGGGCGGTCGTGTTCCGCAGCTACCAAGAGATGCGGGCCCGTATCGACGACCCGGCGCTCGAGGTGGACGCCTCGAGCGTCCTCGTCCTGTCCGGCTGCGGCCCGGTCGGGGCGCCGGGCATGCCCGAGTGGGGGATGATCCCGATCCCCCGCCGCCTGCTCGAGGCGGGCGTGCGGGACATGGTCCGCATATCCGACGCCCGGATGAGCGGCACGAGCTACGGGACCGTCTATCTCCACCTGGCCCCCGAGGCCGCGGTCGGCGGCCCGCTCGCGCTCGTGAGAGACGGCGACGAGATCGAGGTGGACGCCGACTCGGGGCGCCTGGACCTGCTCGTCGGCGAGGAGGAGCTCCGCCGCCGGGCCGCCGCCTGGCGCCCGCCCGAGCCCGTCACGAGGCGGGGCTGGCTCTCGCTCTACCAGGCCCACGTCACCCAGGCGCCGCAGGGGTGCGACTTCGACTTCCTCGGGCCTGCGGCCGGGGAGCCTCGCCTCGTCGAGCCGGTCGTCGGGAGGTCGTAGGGGGCGGCGGCGAGGAGCCCGGGGCGTCAGTGGGTGCGCACCTGCACCTTGAGGTGTGCCGGCGTGCCCTCGAGCACCGGCTCCCTGCCCGGCTCCAGCCGGACGGCCACCTTCGAGCCGTCGACCTGGAGGCCCTCGACGTGCAGGCCCCCCGCGGTCAGCGGGCTGCCGGCCAGCGGCGCGAGGACGACCGTCCCCCGGGGGACGTCAGGGCGGAGACCGACCAGGGCGCTCAGCACGGCGATCGAGGCCGCGGCGGCCCAGGCCTGGGGACGGCAGGATGCCGGGTAGGGCAGCGGGGACCGGCGCTCGCCGCGCTGGTGCCCGCCGTAGAGCTCGGGCATGCGGTAGTCGAAGCTCTCGGCCGAGCAGAGGAGGCCCTCGATCAAGGAGGTCGCTGCCGCCGAGGCGACCGTGCTCGCCGTCGCGGCGAGCCCCCCGATGGCGATCGCCGTGTCGTGCGCCCAGACCGATCCGCTGTGGTAGCCGAGCGGGTTGAACCCGGCCGAGGAGCTCGCGAGGGTCCGCAACCCGAACCCGCTGTCGAGCTCGCTCGCCGACAGTCGCTCGGCGACGAGCTCGGACTCACGCTCGTCCAGCAAGCCCGTGCCGAGCAGATGGCCGATGTTCGAGCTGAGCGAGTCGACCGGCGCGCCCCTGGCGTCGAGCGCGACCGCCGGGTAGGGGCCCCGGGCGTCCTCCACCCAGAACCGGGAGCGGAAGCGGCCGGCGAGCGCGGCCGCGAGGTCGCGCCAGCGATCGGCCCCTTCGCGACCGAACGCGTCGAGCAGCGCGGCACCGTCGACTGCCGCCTGGTAGGCATAGGCCTGGACCTCGCACAGGGCCAAGGGGGGCACCGCGATCGTCCCGTCGCGGAACTGGATCGCGTCGTGGGAGTCCTTCCAGCCCTGGTTCGTGAGCCCATGTCCTGAGCGGTCCACGTAGCTCACGAAGCCGCTCTCGCTGATGCCGAAGTCCGCGATCCACTCGAGGCAGCGGCTCATCGGGTCCAAGAGCTCCTCGACGGCCTCGCCGGGCGCGCCGTAGCGCCATGCGTCGTGCAGCAGGACGACCCAGAGCGCGGTCGCGTCGACCGTGCCGTAGTAGACGGGAGGCAGCGACAGCGTCGCCGCCCCTCGCGACCCTCCTGCGAAGGCCTCGTGGACGGTGGCGTCTCGTCGCAGCTCGTGGAGGATCTTCCCGGGCTCCTCACCGGTACGGTCGTCGACGGCTCGTCCCTGCCGTGCGGAGAGGGTCCGCAGCGTGCCGAGCGCGAGCTCCGTCCCGAGAGGCAGGAGCATGCGGGCCGCCCAGAGCGAGTCGCGTCCGAACAGGGCGAGGAACCAGGGCACGCCGGCAGCGAGGAACACGTCCTCGGGCGCCTCGGGCGTCGAGACCCGCAGCGCCTCCAAGTCCGCGAGGCTCCGCTCGACAAAGCGGGTGAGGCGCGCGTCGCTCGAGGCGACTTCGAGGGCCGAAAGCTCGGCGGCCGCCGTCTCGGCGCCCGGGCCGGCGCGCGACCCCGTGTGCTGCCGACCCCGGGCGGCCCGGGAGGCCGCCGTCAGCACGGCGCCTCGCCGGGTTCCCCGCCAGTCGACGCTCACGCTGACGAGCTGACGACCTCGAGGCGCCAGCGTGAGGTCCCACCGCATCCGGCCACCGGGCGCCTCGACGGACCCAGGTGGAGGCGAGCCTGCGACGACGACGACGACGCTCGTCCCGGATGCGGGCCAGGCGAGACGGCCGGCGCGATCGCGTCGGGCGGCGACCTCGACGTCTGGCGCCCTGCCGGACTTGACCGAGGCCAGTGGGGCGAGGTCCACCGCGAGGCGCACCTCGAGCGCGAGCGACATCGCGCGTCCGATACTGGACGTGATCTCGATGTCCTCGATCAGACCGGCGGGCCGTAGGCGTCGGCGGCGTGTGACGAGGGCGACCGGGTCGGCCGCGAGCGACCCGGGCTCGAACACCGCCGCGTCGAACCGGTTCGTCGAGCCGCCCTCGATGTCGCAGCCGAGCGGCACAGGTTCGGCGCCATCGACCGTGACGACCAGCTCCGAGAGCGCGCGCACGTCGTCCACGTAGAGCCCTTCTGCTCCCTCGCGCCGGATCTGGCCGTCCCATCCGGACAGGCTGAGGGCCGGCGCGCACACCGCCGCGACGAGATGGTGGAGCGCAGGTTGGTGAAGCGAACGGACCGGCCGGTCAGCGGGTGGGGGTGCCCCGTGATGCTGCGACGCGCCTCTTCCCTGGTCGTCCTCGGGCGGGGGTGCGGGGGCGGTGGGTCTCCCGTCGACTGACATCTGCCACCGTCTCCCCTCGAGAATCCGAGACCGGACGCTAGCAATTTGATCGTTCACATGCAATACTCGGTGCTGTCGTTTGATCGATCCACTAGTGCACCGAGGCTCCGACGGCTCCGCGCTTCGGGCGCTTCCAGGCAGCAGCATCAACAGCAAGGGGGTGTGCGTGGGGGTGGGGGACCGGCAGGACCCGACCCTGGGGGCACCGGCGTCGCCCGGGGGCGCGCGTGCGACGATCGACACCGTCGCGGCGCGTGCCGGTGTCTCTCGCCAGACCGTCTCGAACGCGCTCAACGCCCCGCGCCGGCTGAGGCCCGAGACGCTCGAGAGAGTGCTCAAGGCGGTCGACGAGCTCGGCTACCGGCCGAGCCAGGCTGCTCGCTCGTTGCGCACGGACGCGACCCGGCTCATCGCGTGCCGCCTGCTGCCGGGCAACTACGGAGGCACCGGAGGTGTCCTCGACCGGTTCTTCCACGCGCTCTGCGACGCCGCCCGGTCCAACGGCTACGACATCCTCACCTTCTCGGCGACGAGTGACGACGAGGAGATCGCCGTCTTCGACGACCTTCTCAGACGGCGGGCCGTCGACGGGTTCGTGCTCACGAACACCCACCACGTCGACGCACGTCCGGAGTGGCTCCGGGCGCACGGCGGGCGCTTCGTCGCCTTCGGCCGACCCTGGGGAGTGAGGCGCCCGCACCACTCCTGGGTCGACGTCGACGGCGCGAGCGGCACCTCGGCCGCAGTGCGTCATCTCGTCGACCTGGCGCACAGCCGGATCGCGTTCCTCGGTGTGCCCGAGTCGAGCGGAGTCGGCGACGACCGCTACATGGGCTGGGAGCGCGCCATGGCCGAGGCGAGGCTCCCCGTGAAGGGGCTCGTCGCAAGGGCCGAGGACGGGATCGCGTCGGGCCGTGCGCTCGCGGACCACCTGCTCGGGACGTCGAGGCCGCCGACGGCGTTCGTCTGCGTGAGCGACTCGATGGCGCTCGGCGCGCTGCGGGCGATCGAGGACCGAGGCGGGCGTCCTGGTCGTGACGTCTCCGTCGTCGGCTTCGACGACAGCCCGGTGGCCTCGGTCGTGCGGCCGGGGCTGTCGAGCGTGCGCCAGCCGATCGAGGCCGTCGCCAACGAGGTCGTGTCGCTGCTGCTCGCAGAGCTGGGTGGGCCGGCTCGCAGGTGGTCCCGGGTCCTCCTTGCGCCGAGTCTCGTGGTGCGAGAGTCGACCGGCCCGGCCGGCTCCGCACGCGGCGGAGCCGCGAGGCCCGTGCTCGACGGGCCGATCCCGGCGCTCGCCGAGAGGACCGGCACTGCCGCGGCCGTCGGATCGCTCCTCGAGGGGCCTCTTCGGGCAGGCAGGCGTGCCCGGGAGACCCGGGCGGCCGTCGCGCGGGCGGCGGCGGACGGAGACGGACAGACCTCACAGATGCAAGAGGGGACAGGAAAGGAAGGATCATGAAGGCAAGGAATCGACTGGCAGCGGTGGCCCTCGGCACGTTGGTGGCCGTGGGCGGGGTCGGCGTCACCGGCGCGGTGGCCTCGACGGGGCGGAGCACTCCGCACAGCAAGGTCGTCCTGACGGGAAAGGCGCACGGGGTCACGCTCACGCTGATGTACGGCTCGTCAGGACCGGCCGAGACCGCCGCGGTGACCGCGGCCGCGAAGGCGTGGGCGGCGCTGTCGGGCAACAAGGTCAACGTCATCAACGCGTCGAACTTCACCCAGCAGCTCGACCAGGCCTTTGCCGGAGGGACTCCGCCCGACGTCTTCTATCTCGGCTCCCAGCAGCTCGAGACCTTCGCGAAGCAGGGCGAGCTCCTTCCCTACGCGTCGCTCGTCGCGCCGGCCAAGGACTTCTACCCTGCGCTGGTCAAGGCCTACACCTGGAACCACACCTGGTACTGCATCCCGAAGGACTTCTCGAACCTGGCGCTCGAGATCAACACGACCTTGTGGAAGAAGGCAGGCCTCACCAGCGCGGACATCCCGAAGAACTGGAGCATGCTGGAGGCGGACGCGAAGAAGCTGACCGGCAACGGCGTCGTGGGGCTCGACGTGGGCAACACCTTGGACCGCCTCGGAGCGTTCTTCGCGGAGAACGGGGGCTCGTACATGAACGCGGCGCACACGGCCTTCACGTTCAACTCGCCCCAGAACGTCAAGGCCCTGCAGTTCGTGCAGTCGATGGCGAAGCAGGGGATCCTCGCGTTCCCGCCTCAGCAGTCCTCGGGATGGGCGGGTGAGGCCTTCGGGCTCGGCAAGGCGGCGATGACGACCGAAGGCAACTGGATCATCGGTGCGATGAAGTCCTCGTACCCGAGCATCAAGTGGGCCGCGTACCCGATGCCGGCGGGGCCGACCGGGAAGAAGGGGACGCTGACCTTCACGAACTGCTGGGGCATCCCGTCGTCGAGCAAGAACTCCGCCGCCGCGGTCAGCTTCGTCAAGTACCTGGCGTCGCCCGCCCAGCAGCTCCGGTTCGCGGAGGCCTTCGGCGTCCTGCCGTCGCGCATCTCCGTGGCCCAGGCCTACGCGAAGCAGAACCCGCAGGTTGCCGCGTTCGTCGCCGGGACGCCCTACGCGATGTCTCCCGTGGGCACGGTGGGCTTCGCCACGGTCCAGTCCCAGTTCGACTCGCAGGTGGCCAACCTTGCGTCGCTTGACCCGAAGACGCTTCTCGACGAGCTGCAGCAGAACGCAGAGGCGCTCCTCAGGCCGTAATACGGGAGGTGGGCCGGCGGTCTCGGGGATCGGAGGAGACCGCCGGCCCGCTCGGCCAGGCCCGACCGACGAGAGATCACGAGACAGAGCGCTGGCATGGGACTCGCCCGGACCCTCGACGAAGCGATGGCGCCGAGAGGGGTGAGCGCGCCCTGGTCGCCACGGCGGATCTGGCGCCACCGGGGCAGCTCGACACGAGGGCAGAACGCGGCGGGGTGGCTCTTCGTCGCGCCGGCGCTCGGCATCCTGGTCATGTTCCTCGTCATCCCCATCGGGCTCGCGCTCTACGTCAGCTTCACCAACTGGTCGGGCATCACGAGCCCGTTCGGACGGACGGTCCAGGGGGTGGGCCTCGCCAACTACCGGGCGCTGCTCACCGAGCCCGGCTTGAACCGGCAGCTGTTCGGCACGGACATTCGCAACAACCTGTACTTCGTCCTCTTCACGGTCCCCCTGCAGACCCTGCTCGCGCTGTGGCTCGCGGTGGTGGTGAACAACAGGTTCCTCAGGGGCCGCGGGTTCTTCCGGCTGGCGTTCTACTTCCCCTCCGTGACGAGCTCCGTCGCGATCACCACCGTGTTCATCTTCTTGTTCCAGGGGTCCGGCGCGGTCAACAAGATCCTGAGCGTCTTCGGTATCAGGGGGCCCAACTGGCTCTACGACACCCGGGGGATCTTCACCGTCATACTGAGCATGATCGGCGTGCACAGCGCACCGGGTTGGGCCGGCCACACCTTTCTCGGCATCAGCATCTGGCAGTGGATCGCCGGGCCATCCTTCGGGATGTGCGTGCTGATCATCCTGCTCACCTGGACCACGTCGGGGACGTTCATGCTGCTGTTCATCGCCGCCCTGCAGGGCGTCTCCCTCGACGTCGAGGAGGCGAGCGAGATCGACGGCGCGACGCCCTGGCAGCGGTTCAGGCACGTGACGGTGCCGATGCTGCGGCCCGCGATCGTCCTGGTCCTCACGCTCGGCCTCATCAGCACCTGGCAGCTGTTCGACCAGGTCACCCTCGTCGGCCCCTACAACCAGACGACCTGGACGCCGGCCTACCTCTCCTACTACGTCAGCTTCCAGAACAACGAGTTCGGCCAAGGGGCGGCGATCGCGTTCTTGTTGTTCGCCTTGATCGTCATCCTCACGCTGATCCAGCGGCGCTTCGTGAAGGAGGACCTCACGAGATGAGCGCCCGCCCGTATCGGTCGGCTCGGCGGCGGGCCCTCTCCTACGCGCTGCTCGTCGTCTTCGCCGCGCTGTTCCTCGGGCCGTTCCTGCTGCAGATCGCGAACTCCTTCAAGACCGACGGGGACGCGACGGCAAACGGCGTGTCGCTCATCCCGCACCCGCCGACCCTGGCGGCCTGGCGCGAGATCCTCGGTCTGAGCGGAGCGGCCGGCGTGGCGGACTTCCCTCGCTGGTTCGTCAACAGCTGTGTCGTCGCGGTGTTCATCACGGTCGGCCGGGTCTTCCTCGACAGCCTCGCGGGCTACGCGCTCGCCCGCCTCGACTTCCGGGGGCGCCGGCTCGTCTTCGCCCTGGTCGTGGCGACGCTCGCCGTGCCCGGCGTCGTGCTCCTCATCCCCCAGTTCCTGATCATCAAGCAGCTCGGGATATTCAACTCCTACCCGGGCATGATCCTGCCGATGCTCATCGATGCGGCCGGCATCTACATGATGCGGCAGTTCTTCCTTCAGGTGCCCCTGGCGCTCGAAGAGGCGGCGAGGATCGACGGAGCCGGGGCGTTCACGACCTACTGGCGGGTCGTGCTGCCGGTCGTGCGCCCGGGCGTCATCACGCTCACGATCCTCTCCTTCCAGGCGGCGTGGAACCAATACGCGTTCTTCCTCGTCGCCACCGTGTCACCTCAGTACTTCACCCTGACGACGGGACTGGCCAACGTCGTGAACGGCGGGCTGTCGGCGGGGAACCAGTTCCCCTTGAAGCTCGGCGCGGCGCTGCTGACCACGGTGCCCGTGGCCGCGTTGTTCTTCGTGTTCCAGAGGTACCTGACCCGGTCTCGGATCGAGTCGGCGGTGAAGGGCTAGCGCAGATCTCCACCCAGCCGTATCGGCGCGGGCAGCGGCGCGCCCTGCTCCTCGCGCCGTAGCAGAGTGGGGGGGTGCAGCATTCGGCTCCTGACGAGGTCCACCTGCAAGCGGCGATCGCCCTCGGCCTGTCGGTTCGCGGCTCGACCTCGCCCAACCCCTGGGTCGGGTGCCGCATCGTCGGCCGCGAGGGAGAGATCTACGAGGGCGCGACCTCGCCGCCAGGCGGCGCCCATGCCGAGATCGTCGCCCTCGCCCGGGCGGGCTCGGCGGCGAGGGGCGCCACCGCGTACGTCACCCTCGAGCCCTGCTCGCACCAGGGCCGCACGCCGCCTTGTGCGGACGCGCTCGTCGCCGCGGGGATCGGCCGGGTGGTCGTCGGGACGCTCGACCCCGACGCGAGGGTGTCCGGCGCAGGCGTCCGCCGCCTCCGGACGGCGGGAGCCCAGGTCCGCGTCGGGGTGCTCGAGCTCGAGGTGCGCGAGGCGCTCGCGCCCTATCTCAAGCACCGCTCGACCGGTCGGCCCTATGTCGTGCTGAAGCTCGCGACGACCCTCGACGGCAGGATCGCGGCGCCCGACGGCTCGAGCGCGTGGATCACCGGGGAGGCCGCTCGTGCCGACACCCAGCGCCTGCGCGCCGAGAGCGACGCCGTGCTCGTCGGTGCCGGGACGGTGCGTGCCGACGACCCTCGCCTCACCGTGCGCGCCTCTCCGCGCCAGCCGCTCAGGGTGGTGCTCGGCGAGGTGCCGGAAGGGGCGCTCGTCGAGCCGGCGCTCTCGCTCTCCGGCGAGCTCGGCGGCGTCCTCGACGAGCTCGGTCAAAGAGACGTCCTCCAGCTGCTCGTGGAGGGAGGGGCGCAGGTGGCACACGACTTCCACGCCGCCGGGCTCGTCGACCGCTACGTCTTCTACGTCGCCCCGGCGCTCTTCGGGGGGAGCGACGCCGTCGCGGCCTTCTCCGGTGCCGGGGCGCCGACGATCGCGCAGCTCTGGCGTGGCCGGCTGGTCGAGCTGCGACAGCTCGGCGATGATGTGCGCATCGAGCTCGTGCCGACCCCTCGTCCGCCCTGGCTCGAGCCGCGAGGCGAGGACGAGTCGCCGCCGCCCAGCTGAGGAGCCTGCCATGTTCACCGGCATCGTCGAGGAGCTCGGCACCGTGCTCGCCGTCGAGCCGGCCGGCACGGGCGCGCGGCTGAGCCTCTCAGGGGAGGCGGTCGCGAAGACGCTCGAGGTCGGCGACTCGGTCGCCGTGAACGGCTGCTGCCTCACGGTGGTCAGGAAGGACGCCGGGTCCTTCGGCGTCGAGGCCGTCGCCGAGACCCTCGCTCGCACGAACCTCGGCTCGCTCCAGGCCGGAGAGGCGGTCAACCTCGAGCGCCCGGCGGTGCTCGGGGGCCGGCTCGGCGGCCATCTCGTCCAGGGCCACGTCGACGCCGTGGCGCCGATCCTCGAAGGCGCGCCCCACCTCCGGGTGCGCCTGGAGCCGAGGCTCCTCCGCTACTGCGTCGAGAAGGGGTCGATCGCGCTCGACGGGTGCAGCCTGACGGTCGTCGAGGCGCTCGGGGAGGCCGTGAGGGTCGAGCTCATCCCGCACACGGTCGCGTCGACGACGCTCGGACGAAAGGGCGTCGGCTCGCTCGTCAACGTCGAGGTCGACGTGGTCGCGAAGTACGTCGAGACCCTGTTGCGGGCCGGGGCCGGCTCGCCGTACTCTGCCGCCGGGATCGAAGGGCCGAGGTGACCGCCACCGTCGAGGAGGCGCTCGAGGCGTTCGCCGCCGGCGAGATCCTCGTCGTCGCGGACGACGAGGACCGGGAGAACGAGGGCGACCTGATCCTCGCGGCCGAGCACGCCTCAGCGGACAAGCTCGCCTTCTTCGTCCGGCACACCTCCGGCCTGATCTGCGCGGCGATCACCGAGCGGCGGGCCGACGAGCTCGAGCTGCCGCTCATGGTCGAGCACAACACCGAGGCGCACAAGACGGCCTTCACGGTCACCGTCGACGCGGTCGAGGGGACGACCACGGGCATCTCCGCGGCGGACCGGGCGACGACGATCCGAGCGCTGGTCGACCCGGCCACCCGGCCCGAGGACCTGGCAAGGCCCGGCCACCTGCACGTGCTGCGGGCCCGGGAGGGCGGCGTGCTGCGCCGGGCCGGGCACACCGAGGCGGCGGTCGACCTCGCCCGCCTCGCCGGGCTGACCCCGGCGGGGGTGCTCGCCGAGATCGTGACCCCCGACGGGCTCGGCATGGCGCACGGCGAGGAGCTGACGGCGTTCGCGAAGGCGCACGGGCTCGTCTTCCTCACGATCGCCGAGCTGATCCGCTACCGTCGCCGGCGAGAGACCCTGGTCGAGCGGGTGGCGAGCGCTCGCCTGCCGACCCCCTACGGCGAGTTCACCTGCCACGCCTACGGGTCCCACCTCGAGGGCGAGACGCACCTCGCGTTCGTGATGGGCGAGCCCGCCGAGCGCGAGGACGTCCTCGTCCGGGTCCACTCCGAGTGCATCACCGGCGACATCTTCGGCTCGCTCCGTTGCGACTGCGGCCCGCAGCTGCACGCCGCGATGGCGGAGATCCAAAAGGCCGGCGTCGGCGTCCTCGTCTACCTCCGCGGCCACGAGGGACGGGGCATCGGGATCGTGGACAAGCTGCGCGCCTACTCCCTGCAGGACGAAGGGCTCGACACCGTCGACGCGAACCTCCGGCTCGGGCTCCCGGTGGACCGCCGAGAGTACGGGATCGGCGCGCAGATCCTGCGAGACCTCGGGCTGAGGACGATCCGGCTCATGACGAACAACCCGGCGAAGCGAAGCGGCATCGAGGGCTTCGGCCTCACGGTCACCGGCCGAGTGCCGCTCGAGACTCGGCCGAACCCGGAGAACGTCGCCTATCTCGAGACCAAGCGCACCCGGCTCGGCCACCTGCTCACCCCTGCGGAGCCGCACCCGGAACCGGGCCATGTCGTCTGAGCGCCCCGAGCGGCTGGAGCTCGACGGCGCGGGGCTCAAGATCGCCGTGGCCTGCAGCCGGTTCAACCACGAGGTCACAGGACGCCTCGCCGCCGCCGCGCAGGCGACGCTCCGCCGGCAGGGCGTCGACGAGGACAAGATCCTCCTCGTCGAGTGCCCCGGGGCCTTCGAGCTGCCGCTCGTCGCCGCTCGCCTCGCGAGGACCGGGGAGTTCGACGCGATCATCGCCCTCGGGGCGGTGATCCGGGGCGAGACCGACCACTACGAGCTCGTCGCGAAGGCTGCCGCGGAGGGGATCGCCCGGGTCGCGCTCGACACCGGCGTGCCGGTGATCTTCGGCGTGCTTGCGGCCTCGACCAAAGAGCAGGCCGAGGCCCGAGCCGGTGGCGTCCTCGGGAACCGGGGCGAGGACGCGGCGCTCGCCGCGATCGAGATGGCCCGCCTCGTCGCCGAGCTCGCCCGCCGGGCACGCTGAGGCGCCCCGGCCTGCCGTCTCGCCGCCGGCCGTCGTCCGGCGCGGCGAGCCAGCCCTTGCTCGCCAGGTGCAGCCAGCGCGCCCCAGGACAGCCGTCGACGAAGGCCCCTGAGCGGTGCCCGGGCTGGCCCGGGCGCAGCGGCCGGCTCGGGCGCAGCGGCCGGCTCGGGCGGGAACGGTTCGGGAACGCCGCCCGTCGCATCATCTCGGGCAGGGACGAGCGGGGAGGTCCGAGCGCTTCGATGGTCGCAGCCGCCGAGGATCTGGCCGGGGAGGTGACGGCCGAGGAGCAGGCGCTGCTCGGGCTCCTCGCGGCCTTCGTCGGAGGTGCCGACCTCTCGACCCTCTCGCGCTGCGCGCCCTTCGCGGGCCGGTCGGTGCTGGAGCTCGCCGAGCGCCTCGCCCGCCTCGCCGAGCGCTCGGTCGTCCTCCGCCGCACGCGCCGGGGCCGGACGCGCTACTCGCTGGCCAAGGGGGCGCTCGAGGGGCTTGGCAGCGAGCCCTGGAGAATGGCCCGCCTCGAGGAGGCGCGCCGCCAGCAGCGCGCCTGGTGCGAGCGGCTCGTCGCCCGGGCGGACGAGGAGCTCGCGGAGTGGGGGGACGAGCGGCGCTGGCTGTGGCGCCTCGGCGCCGAGCGGCAGAACCTCCAGGCCGCCTTGGACGGCTCGTTGAGCGAGGGGGACCTTCTCGCCGCGGCCGGCCTCGCCACCAGGCTGTGCCGGCTGTGGGAGCTGCGCGGGCCCTTCGGAGAGGCCCGGCGCGCGATCTGCCGGGTCCTCGCCGCAGGACCGGTCGAAGAGGCGGTGCGGGCCCGTCTCCTCGACGGCCTCGGCGTGCTCGCATGGCGCCAGGGCGACTACGACGAGGCGCGCCGGGCCCAGCAGGAAGCGGTCATCCTGTCCGATCCCGGGTCCGACGCCCTGCAGGCAGCGCGTGCCCGCCGGCACCTCGCCCTCACCCTCCTCTGCACCGGGGAGGCCGGCGCCGCCCGCCAGCTCCTCGAGCTGTGCCGTTCCGACCTCGAGGGCGCAGACGCCCCGGGCGAGCTCGCGCACCTGTGGTCCTTGACGGCGCTGTGCGCCCTGGCCGAGGGGCTCGAGGGCCTCGCCGAGGCAGAGCTCGGGCGCGCCCTCGAGCTCCAGCGCGCCCTGGGCGACGCGCAGGGGAGCGCGACGAGCCTGCTATTTCGCGCCCTCGCCCGGTACCGCTGGGGCGAGCGCCCCTCGGCCCTCTCCGACGCCCGGCGGGCAGCCAGGCGGTTCCGGCGCCTCGGCGACGAGGCGAGCCTGGCATGGGCGATGCACGTCATGGCGCGTGCCTGGCCCGCCGGGGACCCGGTGCCGGCGCGAGAGCTCGAGAGACTGGCCCGCCGCCTCTTGGCCCGCCGAGGCGGCTGCGTGCACCTTGGCTGGCTGCTCGAGGCCGGCGCCGCGCCCCCTGCACGCACGCTCACTGCTGCCGGCGTGCGGGGGCACCAGGACGAGGGCCGCCGGGCGAAGGCCTGCGGCGAGGACCTGCCCGAGAGGGTGCCGGAGAGGCCGGCGGGGCCGGTGTCGATCGAGGTCCTCGGGACCTTCCGCCTCCGGCGGGCCGGCGTGGCGCTGCACCTGGCGCCTCAGGTCGCCCGGCTCGTCAAGCTCCTCGTGCTGAGCCCGGAGGGCCTGCACGTCGACCAGGTGGTCGAGCAGCTCTGGCCCGAGACCGACCCGAGGACCGGGAGGCGGCGCCTGCGCAACGTGGCGAGCCGCCTCGCCCGAGCCGCCGGCCCGCTCCTCTTGCGCAACGGCGACCACCTCCGCCTCGTCGAGGGCGTCGAGGTCGACGCCTGGGCCTTCGCCGACGCGGCGCGGGACGCGCTCGTCGCGCTGCAGCAGGGCGCGGACCCCCGCGAGGCGCTGGACCGGGCCCGGCGCGCCCACGGGCGCTACACCGGCGACCTGCTCCCCGAGGATCGCTACGAGGACTTCGC
>JAJYNS010000100.1 GCA_021786195.1 Actinomycetes bacterium
GGGGTCCTCGCTGCCGTGCTGCCGCCCGGCGGCAAGGCGCCGCCCGCCTCCTCCGGTATCGCCGTCCAGGCACTGTGCCTCGCCGCGGTCGCCTCGCTGGCGTGGTCGGCGCTCGAGCCGCCCTAGCCTGGGCGGATGCCGCGCCTGACCGGCGAGCGCCCCATCGTGGGCTGCACCCCCGACTCGATCCTCGCCATCCACGAGGCCGGTTACCGCGAGGTCGACGAGCGCGCCGGTTGCGGTCTCGTCGCCGACCTCGGCTGCGGCGTCGGCGGCGGGGCGGCGCGCCTTTCGCGTCCGGGGCGGCGGGTCGTCGGGATCGACTACGCGCCGGCCGCCCTCGCCGAGGCGCGCCGGCGGCTGCCTGCCGGGACCGGGCTTGCCTGCATGGACGCGGCGCGGCTCGGACTTCGCGCCGGGGCCTTCGACGCGGTGTGCTCCTCGCACCTGATCGAGCACTTCGAGGAGCCCGACCTGCACGTCGCCGAGGTGGCCCGTGTGCTCGCGCCCGGGGGCACGGCCTTCTTCCTCACCCCGAACGCGCCGGCGGACTTCGAGAACCCCTTCCACGTCCACCTCTTCGAGCCGGACCAGCTCGAGGCGGCGCTCGGCCGCCACTTCGCCGAGGCGTCGGTCACCGGCCTGGAGGCGAGCGAGCGGGCCCGCCGCGACCTCGAGGCGCGCCGCGCCCGGGCCCGGCGCATGCTCGCCCTCGACGTCCTGCGCATCCGCCGGCACCTCCCCCGGTCCTGGTACGTGGCGGCCTACTCGGTGCTCCTCCCCCTCGCCTACCGCCTCGCGGCGAGGTCCGGGACCGGCGGAGCGTCGGGGATCACCGCGTCGGACTTCTTCGTCACCGACGAGATCGCGCCGACCACTCCCGTCCTGCTCGGCATCGGACGGCGTCCGAGGCCGGCCGGACCGGGCCTCGGCAGGTAGAGCTCGACGAGCACGCCAGGATAGGGCCGGGCGACATCGAGGCGGTAGCGGGAGCGCACCTCGGCGAGCAGCTCGAGGTACCGGCGACGCTTCAGCACCTGGAACGGCGGCGCGCCCGGGACGAGGCGCGCCGCGCTCGCGTGGCTGCGCACGAGCCACAACCGCCGGCACCCCGAGCTCGCGCGCCCGAGCGCCCCTTTTGTGAAGACCTCGGGATCGAGGGAGTAGGGGGCTCGAGCCGAGTACGGCGAGGAGGGGAGCACGGGGCGGGGCTCTCGCAGGCGCTCCTCGTCGGCGTAGTAGTCGAAGGCGTCCTCGCCGTCGGCCAGGAAGAAGGCGATGCAGTCTCCTGTCCTCTCCGACCTGGCGACCTGGGCCGCGGCGGCGCTCCAGTCCTCGATGGGGACGGCGTAGACGGGGAGGACCAGCGCCGCCCTCGAGCCGAGCAGCGCGGCGAGCACGGCGAGGGCGGCGAGGGCCGGCCGGATCCTCGAGACGGCTGCCCCGGCGAGCAGCGAGCCGGCCGGCACGCAGAACAGCACGTAGCGGTCCTCGAGCACGGGGTGCACGAGCATCGACGCCGCCCAGAGCACGAGCGGGGGGAGCAGGAGCCAGCTGCCGAGCAGCACGTAGCCCCAGCTCGCCACGTCGAGCGGCCCCCGCCGCGCCCGGAGGAGAAGGATCCCGGCCGCGCCGGCCCAGGCGGCGGCCGTGGCGAGGGCGACCGGTCCGGCCGCGGCACCGGGGGCGATGCCGGCGACTCTCGTCGAGGCGAGCAGCTCGGCGAGCTCGACGTAGGAGGGGCCGTAGGCGGTGCCCGGGGCTCCAAGCCAGCCGAGCCCCGAGGTGCCTCTGTCGGTCGCGAGGAGGGCCAGCGGGACGCAGGCGACGGCCACTCCGGCGGCGGCGAGCGCGGCCCGAGGGAGCAGCTCC
Source organism: Actinomycetes bacterium (assembly GCA_021786195.1). Lineage (GTDB taxonomy): Bacteria > Actinomycetota > Acidimicrobiia > Acidimicrobiales > Bog-793 > JAKAOD01. Next base: position 1,873 of record JAJYNS010000100.1, read on the forward strand.
CGGCGTCCGGGCGCCGAGAGCAGGGCGAGGAGCAGCGCGAGCACGGCGACGGTCGCGAGCAGCGTCGTGTAGGCCGCGAGGACCGAGCAGGCGACGAAGCAGGCCCATGCCAGCCTCCGCCGGGAGCGCACGGCCTCGACGAGCGAGAGCGCCGCCGCGCTGACGAACAGCTCCGCCGGCGCGTAGCCACGGGCCTGCTGGCCCCAGAAGACCGTGGGGAGGCAGACGGCGAGCAGCCAGGCGCCGAAGCTCGCCGCTCGGCGACCGAGCAGGTGGTCGGCGAGCGCGAAGCCGACCGGGACGCAGGCGACGGCCGCGAGCGCGCTCGGGAGCCGGAGCACGACCAGGCTCGCGCCGAACAGGCCGACGAGCAGGTGCATCCCCGCGTAGTAGAGGAGCATGTCGCCGCCCGCCCTCGCCAGGTAGTGCCCGAGCACGGCCACTCGCTGGCTCGCCACGGCGAAGGTCGAGGCCTCGTCGATCCAGATGCTGCGCGCCGCGAGCCCGTGCAGGACGAGGACCGCGCTCAGCGCCGTCGGCGGGAGGACCGCGGCGGCAGTCGCCAGGTGACGGCGCCGAAGGGCCTGGACGGGCCGCTGAAGGCGGGCCAGACGTGCGGGAGGGCGGGGCGCGGCGGGCGCCAGGGCGCCCCCCGTGGCAGGCATCAGCCGATGCTAAGTGCGCACGCCCGCCTCGGCACGTGCGGCAGGTGCGGGCGGGCGGACCGGCCGGGCAGCAGCGGGCGACCGGGGTGCAAGGGCGCCAGGGCCGAGGTCGTGCCGGGTCGGGCGCGCACCCCGCATTCTGTTCATCACTCTTCGCGTTCGTCGCGCGCTGGCGCGCTGACGCCTCGACCACGACCATGGCATGATTGGGCCACGGTGAGGCGTCGATCCGCTGGGGTGCTCTGGTCGCCAAGGTCCCAGTGGGGAGCCAGGGCGAAACCGGCGCCGTGTCGGTACGACACAGGAGGCCCGCCCATGGACGCGCTGCAGCGCAAGCTCGAGGAGACGGCGAAGTCGCTTGACTCGGCGGTGAGCTCGCTCTCCCGGGATCTGCTGGAGATGGACTCCAGCCGTTCCCGCTGCGCGAGGCTCGCTAGGCGGCACGAGGACTTCGCCGACCGGGTCGCGGCCGACTACCCCTCGCTCGCCGGCCCGGCTCGCCGCATCGCCGAGCTGTACCGGGAGCTCGACATGGCCCTGGCGAGGATGTCGCGAGGCGCCGAGGGTGTCATCGCGGAGGGCGGCAGGACGGCCGACCGCCTTCGCGCCACGACACCGTGATCAGGCGCCGGGCGCGCCGCCGCCCGCCCGCCGGCCGAGGGCCCGGGCAAGGTAGGGCAGGACGTTTCGCGCCCAGGTGAAGTAGGGGAGGTAGGTCCTCGGGGTCGCAGGCTCGACGAACAGCTCGGTGTAGGAGTTGCGCCAGCCGCTAGCGGCCGGCGCCGCGTAGGCGGCCCCCATCACGCAGTCGGTGCAGCGGACTCCGGTGTACTCGCCGAGGATGTCGTCCCGATGCCCCCAGCAGCCCGGGGAACGAGGCGTGCTGCAGTCGAAGTTGAAGTGCCTGGGCCCCCAGCCGTCCGAGTACATCCAGCCGTAGTCGGCGCTGAGCGGCGAGAAGCTGTCGCCTGCCCAGTTCGCGCTGTAGGCGAGCGCGGTCGTCGCCGAGGGTGTGAGCGTCGGGTCCCGAGCCTGCCTCGCGCCGATCTCGGCTGCCGCGTCGAGCGAGCGCACGAGCCCGACGTAGGGCGGGAGGCCCCGGTCCACCCGCTCGAGGTCGGCGGTCACGAACAGCTGCTCGGCGACCGTCAACCGGTACCAGTCGGCCGGCAGCTGCATCTTCCCGACGTGCTCGGCCGCCCGAGCCCGGTCGATCGCCTCGAGCGCGGCGTCGACGCAGGCCGGGGAGTCGTCGTAGGAGACCTCGAGCGAGCGGGCGCACGGGCTCGTGCAGCGCAGCGAGGTCGGGGCCGACGCCGAGCCGGTGTAGGTGCAGCTGTACTGGTCGATGGGCGGATCGGAGGGGATGTTGGCCGGCGGGTTCGCCGGCGGGACGATCCCCGCCTGCGGCCTCGACGCCGCAGGCGCCGCCATCGCGGCGACGCCCCTCCCGACCCTCTCGTGCGAGAACGGGCTCCACCGAGCCTCCCGGCCGGTCAGGCCGGACAGCGAGGCGAGGAAGAGCGCGCCCGCAGATCCAACAGACGCGAGCCCGACATGGTGCCGGCGCGCCGACGCTCTCGTCGATCCCCTCATCCCCCACCTCACGACCGGCGGCGGCCTCGGCTTGACAGGAGGCGTTCGCCGAGACGCGCCGGGCTCCCAGGCGGCGCGAAGGAAGCCCGGCTAGCGGAACCTTCCGGGCTATCGTCCTGAGCCCCTTTTCGAGCCTGCTGGGACTTTCTTCAAAATAACCCGCTGACCAGCGCGTTTGTCCTGGTCAAAGGCTCGCGTTTTGGCGCTGGAGGGTGTATGACCTAATACGTGACTTCGATCATCGGCAAGACCATCAAGGGCCAGACGTACT
>JAJYNS010000031.1 GCA_021786195.1 Actinomycetes bacterium
GGGCTGCCAGGATCGGCGGAGGAACGTCCAGCTCAGCGTCGAGTGAGTCGGGGCGACGCCTCCTCGGGCTGGTCGGCGGGCACCGCGTCCCATGAGCTGTGCGAAGGGACCTTCGGACCTCGCGACAGCGACGGCGCCCCGCCCGGGCCAGGGGGGTGCTGAGGGCGGTCAAGGGGCCACCTCGCGGAGGTACTCCAGGGCGGAGAGCGCCGCGACCGTCCCGTCCGCGACCGCGGTGGTGATCTGGCGCACCCGTTTCTCCCGCACGTCACCGGCGGCGAAGACCCCCGGGAGGCTCGTCCTCAGCTGTTCGTCGGTGACGATCTCACCGAGCTCGGTGAGCTTGACCTGTCCCTCGAACGCCTCGGAGTTGGGGACGTAGCCGATGAACACGAAGCAGCCGTCGACGAGCGTCTCGGTCACGGCCCCGGACACCTTGTGGGCCGATCGCACCGCGGCGAGCTCCGAGTTCCCGACGAACCCGAGCACCCGTTGGTTCATGAGGAGGCTGACCTTATCGTTGGCCATCACCTCTCCCACGATCCAGGGCTCCGCCTGGAACTGTTCGAACTCGTGGATGACGGTGATGCGCGACGCGTAGCGGCTCAACGAGACCGCTTCCTCCAGCGCCGAGTTGCCGCCGCCTACGACCGCGATCGGCCGGTCGGTGAAGAACTCGCCGTCGCAGGTGGCGCAGTAGGAGATCCCTCTGCCGACGAGCCTCTCCTCGCCGTCGACCCCGAGCTTGCGGGGGATGCCGCCGGAGGCGATGATGACCGCCTTCGAGGTGACACGGGTGCCGTCCTTCAGCGTGACGGCTTTGACCTCGCCGTCGAGCTCGATCCGCGCGAGGCGCGCGAACGGGCGCAGCTCGCATCCGAAGCCCCGGGCCTGCTGGGCCATCGTCCGGGAGAGCTCACGGCCGGAGGTCTCCGCGACGCCCGGGTAGTTGGCGACGCTGTAGCTGAGCACGGTCTGCCCGCCGACCGTCCCGCTGTCGACGACGAGCACCGAGCGCCGGGCCCGTGCCGCGTAGATCCCTGCGGTCAGGCCCGCCGGCCCCGCTCCGAGGATGAGGAGGTCGTAGTCCGTGCTCATCGACGCCGCAGGTCAGGCCTGGCTGCCGAAGTGCTCGTCGAGGATCGCGGAGACCTGCTCCATGGTCTGGATGCTGCTCGTCGCGGCGACGACCCGGCCGTTCTTGAAATAGACCGTGAAGGGCAGCCCGGTGAAGCCGGCGGTCTCCGGAAGGCTGCGGATGACCTGCCCCACAGGCTCGTCGAACGCCAGGTCCCTGAAGGCGACGTGCCCGTACTCCGGGGCAAGGTTCTCCATGACGTCGTAGACGGGGAGGCACATCGGGCCCATCCGGCCGCAGCAGATCATGACGTTCTCGTTGTTCGCCAGCGTGTCCTCGAAGTCCTGCACCGACTCGATGTGCTCCAGTCCGGTCTGCAGCATGACGTCGCTCTCCTCTCTCCGGGTGTCCTCGTCCGCACACTATACCCAGTGGGGTATAAGCGGCCAGCGGAGCGCGTCGCCCGGGTCGCAGGATCCGCTGTGCCGCTCCGGCCGTCCCGGGTCGCGGCTACCGGATCCCGCAGACCGTGCCGAGGGCCCGTGGCACCGGAGGGATCTGGGGTGGCCCCGCGCCGGAGACTCGAGGCCCTCGACCATCACCGAGATCCCGGCGAGGCTCCCGGCGCAAGGAAAGCGGCTGTTGCCGACGGGCCGGGCCCGCGCCCCTTGGGGGGATCACACGACGTCGCGTACGGCGAATGGTGGTGGGATGACCCACCGGGCGGCAACTGTCGGGTCGACGGAGCAGCTCGAGCGCGACCCACCGGGCGAGACGGCCGATAGCGGCTCGAACGGCAACGTCGCCGGCGCCGAGACCGCAGGGCCAAGAAGAGGTGGCCGGTGCTGCGCACCTGCTATCTCGAGTGGTGGCCCGCGCCCCGGGTCAGCCCCCGGACTGGGCCGGGTGGACGACGAGGACGAAGGTCTGGGAGGTCGAGCCGAAGTCGTTCGTGGCGGTGACCGTGATCGGGTAGGTGCCTTCGCTGCCGGCCTCGGGGATGCCGCGGATCTCGCCTCGCCCGGAGAACGGGGGGATCGAGAAGGTGACGCCTCGAGGGAAGGTGCCGGAGACATGGAGATCGGGCGGAGGCGTGCCCGAGGAGACGAAGTCGTCGACGACGGGCTGGCCGACGGTGAGGTCGAACCGATCCGGGCTGATGATCGTTGGTGGCGGCTCAACGTAGCGGCTGACGAGGATCTTCACGTACCCGTTGCCTCGTGCCGCGCTGCCGCGTACCACGTCGAGGGCCTCGGCGAAGTTCCAGGTCCGTCCGCCGCCCCCGCCCCCGCCGGACGTGCTGAACCCGCCGGCCGCACCGCCCCCTCCTCCGTAGCAACCGCCGCCCCCGCCGCCGCCCCCGCCGTTGAACAAGCCCGTGCCGGAGGCGCCTCCGGCGCCTCCGGCGAGGCGCGCCATGTCCGCCCCGACCTCCGGGCAGCCGGCGTTTGCCGCGCCGCCTGAGGCGTCGCGGGCTGAGTCGCCGGGCGTGTCCGCGTTGCCGCCCGACACGCCCCCGTAGTCGTAGGAGCCCGTGCCGCTCCCGCCGCCTCCACCCCCTGCGACGAAGAGCCAGCGTCCCGTCGTCGTGTTGTAGAGGCCACTGCCGCCGCCGCCCGAGCCGCCGGAGGTGCCCTGGCCCGGGGTGCCCGGGCCGCCAGGTCCTCCGGCGAGCGGGTTGCCCGCCTGGTCCTCCCCACCTTTCAACCCCGGGTAGATCGCGAGGACGTCGCCGACGCTGATCCCGTGCCCCATCACGATCCGGCCGGAGATCGTGCCGCCGAGGCCCCCCGTCCCTCCGGGACCCTGGGGGGTCGCGCCCTGGCCGTCCTGGCCCGAAGCACCGGCGAGCTCGACCGAGAGGGAGGTCACGTCCTTTCCGACCACAAAGGTCGAGGGGCTGCCGGCGACGACGAGGGCGTAGGTGTCGATCGACGCGTCTGCGGCGGTCGGGGCCGCGAGCGCGGCGAGCGACGCCGCGGCCACCCCGGTCGCGGCGAGCGTCGCATTGCGCCAGAGTCCACGTCGCGGCCCTCGCCTCGATCCCTGCTGTCGTCTCACCATCTCGCCGCCTCCCCGCCAAGCGCGCCCTCGAACGAAAAGCTGCCCCGTGGCGCGACCGACAACCTCTCCGAACGACCGATCCCTGCGGTGACTTGAGGGTCGCTTTTCGTCCGGCGCCGAACGGTCCGCCGGAGCCGGCCCCCGGCCGCCGCTTGGACGAGGGGCGGGCGGTGGCGCCGAAGGCGATCAGGTGGCGACTTGGCCAGTGCGCGAGACCGAGAAGCCTCCCCGGAGGGGGCGCGCGGCGGGTTGACCGCACCTCTCGGAGGGGCCGCATGCCGGCAGGGAAGGAACCTCGGTCAGCCAGGTAGGTTCTGTTCGGCGGAAAGGGCGTGCTCTGCGCCGTAGCCGACGCTGAAGGGGACAGGGACGAGGCCTCCGGGTGCCCCGATGCTCCCACTGCGCACGGCGAGGAGGACGGCAGGTGGGCGCGGTGCCACCTGGGATGGCGCGGTCCCAGCCACTCACCGACGAGCACCGGGAGGGACATCGCCAGCCCAAGGGGCAGTGGGATGTCCGGCCTGATTGCCCGGTTGCTGATGATCGCCCTGTCCGTCTTATGGCAGTAGCGTTTCGGCGGTCGAGTACCGTCGAGCCGGGACGCGGGGGAGCCGAACGCTCCCGCCGGGTCCTTCTCGTCCGCATGGCGCGCCCTCGCCGTGCCTCGTGACAGTGATGGTCCTCGAGCCGACCCGACCCGCACCGACCCTGCGCTCGCCGGGCGTCCCGCAACGCGCACAGGCCGCACCCTGAAGGCCGGGGGCGGCGCTGTCGATGGAGGCGGTCATGCGACGCGATCACCTTGCCCGGCTCAGCCTCCGGCAGCATGCGGCCGACCGGCCCGTCGACCCCCGGAGGCTTGAGCAACGCCAGCAGGACGAACGCACGGCAAGGCGCTGCGCCCGAGCAGCACGAAAGGCCCGCGCGACCGCAAAGTGACCCCGCGCGAGAGCAAGCGCGCCGCGGACGCCATGCCCGGGTGCTACCGCACTTTGCCCTCTGGCGGGGCGAGGAAGAGCGGTTGGAGATCCATGCGGTCGGCGATGCGCTCCAGCTCCCACATCACGTGTGTCTCGAGCAGATGGTCAAGCGCCTGGCTCGCCCATACACCCGACGAGACGGTCACTCCGACGAGCATGGCTCGCGTGACCGGAGATCGAGGACTACCGAGACCGAAACGCTCGAGGATCTCGGTCAAGGCCGTCAAGGGCCCTGCATGGCTGAACATCGACAGCACG
>JAJYNS010000004.1:0-3988 GCA_021786195.1 Actinomycetes bacterium
TTCGAGCCAAGGGGGTCACGCTCGCGATCGCCCGGGCCTCGCACCTCGTCCACCACGACCTCAAGCACGGGGCCCTCCTCGAGGAGATCGGCGCCGACCGGCTCTTCCCCTCCGTCGCCGAGGCCCTGGACACGCTCGTGCACGGCGGGTGAGCCCCGCCCTGCCCGGCAGGGCTCAGGGCACGAGCTCGGCCGGTAGCCGAGCTCGTCCTGGAGGAACTGGGTGAGGAAGAAGAACATCCCGTACATCCCGGCGCCCATGCACAGCCGGGCGAGGAGGGCGGCCGAGCGGTTGCGGTCGGCGAAGAGCCGGAGCGGGGTGATCGGCTCCGCGGCCCGGCGCTCGTTGCGCACGTAGCCGGCAAGCAGCGCCGAACCCGAGGCGAAGGCGGCGAGCGTCACCGGGCTCCCCCAGCCGCCACCGGCCGCGTGGACGAGGCCGTAGACGAGGGCCCCGACCCCGAGCGTCGAGCCGAGCGCGCCGGCGAGGTCGAAGCGGCCTCGGCGCGGGGTCGTCTCCCGGAACAGCCGGAGCGCCCCGGCGACGACGGCGACGCCGATCGGGACGTTGACGAAGAAGACCCAGCGCCAGGAGGCGAGCCCTCCCGCCATCGACGCCAGGGCGAACAGGGCGATCCCGGCGACGAAGGTGCGGCGGCGGCCGAGGAGGTCGCCGGCACGGGCGCCGAGGAGGAGCAGGCCCCCGAAGGCGAGGGTGTAGGCGTCGAGCACCCAGGCCAGGCCCGCGCTCGAGAACCGGAGCGCCGACTTGACCTCCGGCAGGGCGATGTTCACGATCGTCGCGTCGAGCACGACCATGAGCTGGCAGGCGAGGATGGTGGCAAGGACGAGGCCGGACCGGGCCGCAGGGGCGCGGTCGATGGGCGCGAAGGGTTGGACGGGCACGTCGGGCGGCTCCAGGGCTAGAGTGGGGATAGAAGCGGAGGGCTCCTCCGCTCACTATACGGAGGTTCCCTCCGGTTTGCAAGCGGGCGTGGAGCCGTCCCGCGAGAGGAAGGTCCGGTGACGGCGGCAGGTCCTGGGCAGGTGCCGGCGAGCGGCCCGGCGCGCCCGGCGCACAGGTCCCGGGCCGCCAGGGCCGACGCGCTGCGCAACCGCGCCCGGCTCCTCGAGGCCGGCTCGGCCGCCTTCGCCGAGCACGGCGAGGCCACCTCGCTCGAGGACGTCGCCCGCCGAGCCGCGGTCGGCATCGGCACCCTCTACCGCCACTTCCCGACCCGGGACGCCCTCGTCGAGGCCGTCTACCGCAGCACCGTCGACTCGCTCTGCGACGACGCCGACGAGCTGCTCGCGGCGCTCCCTCCCGGCGAGGCGCTCGCCGAGTGGATGCGGCGCTACGTCGGCTACGTCGCCACCAAGCGGGGGATGGCGAGCGCCGTGAAGTCGATCCTCCGCGCCAACTCCTCGTTCTTCGACGACTACCGCCGGCGCCTCGACGGCGCGGCCGGGCGGTTGCTCCAGGCGGCGGCCGCCTCGGGGGAGGTCCGCAGCGACGTCGACGCCGGGGAGCTGCTCCGGGCGATCCACGGGATCTGCCTCGCCGCCGACGCCTCCCACCAGGTGGCCCAGTCCCTGCCGCTCGTCGGCCTCCTCCTCGACGGCCTCCGCCACGGCGCGACCGGGCCGGCCGGGGAGCAGCGCCGGGCCGGGCCTGCCGGGTGAGCGGCCCGGCTCCTCGAGGGGCGAGCCGGGCCGGCCGCCTTGGGTGAGGTGCCCGGGCGGGCCCGGGGGTCCGAGCTTCGGGTCAGCCGCAGCCTGAGGGTGCCGCTCGAGGAGCTCGAGTGGCGCTTCAGCGGCAGCGGGGGGCCGGGGGGCCAGCACGCCAACACCTCGAACACCCGGGCCGAGGTCCGCTTCGACGTCGCCTCCTCCCCCTCCCTCGGCCCCCGCCAGCGAGCCCGGCTGCTCGAGCGGCTCGGGCCCTCGGTGCGGGTGGTCGCGTCGGACTCCCGCTCCCAGTCTCGCAACCGGGAGCTCGCCCTCGAGCGCCTCGCCGCGAGGCTCGCCGGCGCGCTCAGGGTCGAGCGGCCGAGGGTCTCGACGAGCCCGACGCCCGCCTCCCGGGAGCGCCGCCTCGAGGCCAAGCGCCACCGATCGGCGGCGAAGCGGGCACGCCGCCCGCCCGAGCTCGAGGCCTGACCCGACGACCGGGCCCCCGCCCGGGGACCAGGCGGCGCCGGCCGGGGCCGCTCACCAGCCGAGGACGGCCCGCCACCCCCCGAGCACCTCACGGTCGCCGAGGGCCTCGGCCTCGGGGGCCCAGCGTCCCCAGCAGTAGAGGAAGAGCTCGCTCGCCGTGGCCTCCACCCGGGCCGAGGGGCCGCCGCCGGGCGGGGGCCCCGCGAGGTCCCCCTCCCCGACCCGCCGCCAGGCGACGCCGCCCCGGTCGCCGGCCCCCGGCTCGAGCACCCAGCCGGCGGCCAGGTCCACGGCTGCGAGCAGGAGCGGGCCGGGCGGCGGCCAGGCCTCCTTGCCCGCCGAGTGGGGCAGGAAGAGCTCGCACACCTCGTCGATGCCGTCGGCGGAGACCTCGGCGTCGAGCACCTCCTGCCCCCCGAGCGCCGAGGCCGCGTCGAAGCCGTGGACGGCGAGCTCGTGCGCGAGCCGCCTCCGCCAGAAACCGGCCGTCACCTCCCGGTCCCGCCACCTCCCCGCCGGGTCGTCGTCGCCGGCCGCCCCGAGCGCCGAGCGCAGGCCGGCCGAGGCGTCGCGCAGCCAGGTCGCGAGGGCGGCGGGCCCTTCGGGAGGGCCCGGCACCTCCTCCGGGCGCAGCCCCTCGGGGGCGCGGCGCCGCACCATCTCTGCGACCCTTGCAAGGAGCGTGCCGGCGTGGGCGGCGAGCCGGGCGACGTCCCACCCCGGGCAGCCCGGCACGGCCCGGCCGGGGTCCTGCTCGACGGCGCCGGCGATCGCCTCGGCGCCGCCGGCGATGGTCGCCTCGTAGCGAGCCGGGGGGATCGTCATGTCGCCGCCGAGCCCGCCGCGCCGGCGCCCCGGCCGAAGCAGAAGCGCCCCTCTGCGAACAGTCGCAGGCAGGCCTCGGCCGCGGCCTCGTCGTACAGGCGCCCCCTGCCGGCCGAGATCTCCTCCAGGGCCTCGTCGAGGCCGAGAGCGGGGCGGTAGGGGCGGTGGTTGGCCATCGCCTCGACCACGTCGGCGACGGCGATCACCCGTGCGCCGGGAAGGATCGCCTCCCCGGACAGCCCGGCCGGGTAGCCGCTCCCGTCCATGCGCTCGTGGTGCTGCAGGATCATCTGCGCGACCGGCCAGGGGAGCTCGATCCCGGCGACGATCTCGTAGCCGACCCGGCTGTGGCTCTTGACGAGCTCCATCTCGAGCGCGGTGAGCCTTCCCGGCTTGGCGAGGATCTCGATCGGGACGGCGATCTTGCCGATGTCGTGGATGTTGGCGGCCATCGTGACGCCCTCGACCTCGGCCGCCTCGACGCCGAGCTCGAGGGCGAGGGCGGTGGCGAGCTCGGCGACGCCCCGGTGGTGCCCCGCGGTGTAGGGGTCCCTCCGCTCCGAGGTCGTCGCCAGCGCGCCGATCGCGGCCCGGGCGAGCTGCCGTTGGCGCTCCTCGGCCTCCTTGCGCTCGGTGATGTCGACGAGGAGCACCCCGAAGCCCTGCAGCTCGCCCTCCACCTCGACGGGGTAGGAGCTGACGAGCCAGGTGAAGGGCCGGCCGGTGGCCTCGAGCGTGCCCCCGAGCTCGAGGTTGACGAGCGGCTCGCGCCGGTGGGCGGGCTCGCCCCTCACCCGCTCGAGCTCGCCCCAGGCACCCGGCGAGACCTCCGCCGGCCGGCGCCCGAGGAGCTCGTCCCGGGACCGGCCGGCGAGGGCGGCGAAGGTGTCGTTCACCCGGGCGAAGCGCAGCTCGGCGTCGAGGAAGGCGATGCCGATCGGCGCGGAGGACTCGAGCGCCTCGAGCAGCGAGAGCGCCCTCGCGCTGCTGCGCTGGCTCGCCTG
>JAJYNS010000004.1:4509-23514 GCA_021786195.1 Actinomycetes bacterium
CTGACAGCCGCGCTCCACCCGAGACCCGAGGTACGCCATGGCCGACTACGTCCTGCCCGACCTGCCCTACGACTACTCCGCGCTCGAGCCCCACTACTCCGGCCAGGTGGTCGAGCTCCACCACGACCGCCACCACGCCGCCTACGTCGCCGGGGCGAACGCGGCGCTCGGCCAGCTCGCCGAGGCTCGGGAGAAGGGCGACCTCGCCGGGCTCGTCGGGCTCGAGAAGACCCTCGCGTTCAACCTCTCGGGGCACGTGCTCCACTCGATCTTCTGGACGAACCTCTCCCCCGACGGCGGCGGCCACCCCGAGGGCGAGCTCGCCGCCGCCGTGGAGGAGCACTTCGGCAGCTTCGAGGCGCTGCAGGCGCAGCTCGGCCAGGCGACCGTCGGGGTCCAGGGATCGGGCTGGGGCGTCCTCGCCTACGAGCCGCTCGGCAGGCGCCTCATCGTCGAGCAGGTCTACGACCACCAGGGCAACCTCGGCAACGGCTCGGTCCCGCTCCTCGTCTTCGACGCCTGGGAGCACGCCTACTACCTGCAGTACAAGAACGTCCGGGCCGACTTCGTCTCTGCCCTGTGGCACCTCGTCAACTGGCCGGACGTCGCGAGGCGCTTCGAGGCGGCCCGGGCGCTGACCCTCGCCCCCTGACGCAGCGTTGGCCACGCCGGCCGGCGAGCCGGGCGGCGGGCCGGGAATAGCGTAGACCTGACTACGGTTGGCCCGTAGCGATGGCTACGGGAAAGGCGCTTCGGGCGGGCGATGCCGGCCGGTCGGGGACCGGGCCCAGCGGGCCGCGGCCGGAGACCGCGCCCGGGTCGCTCGAGTCCACCCTGGGCTTTGTCATGGGGAGGGCGCACCGGGCGCTGAGGGAGGCCTGGGGGGAGCGGATCGCCGACCTCAAGGTGAGCCCGCCGCAGGCGGCCATGCTGAGGGCGATCTGCGAGCGTCCCGGCTCGGGGATCCGCGAGGTCGCTCGGCGGACCCGCAGCGACCCGATGAACGCCAAGCGCATCGCGGACCACCTCGAGCAGGCGGGCCTGGTCGCCTCGACGGTCGACCCCTCCCACCGCCAGCGGCGCGACCTCGAGCCGACCGCCGGGGGCGTCGAGCTCGCCGGGGAGCTGGCCGTCCGGGCCGCGGCCTGGCACCGCCGGCTCGCCGAGCTGGTCGGGGCCACCGAGCTCGACCAGCTGCAGCGGCTGCTCGGGCGCCTCGAGGACGCCCTCGTGAGAGAGGCCGAGCGGGCAGGAAGGCCGCGAGCGCGGCAGGAGCGGCAGGAGAGGACCGAGGTGGAGCGGAGATGACCCATGGGCACGACTTCGACCAGCGCTACGCCGAGACGAGGCGGCCGTTCCGGGCCGACCCCGCGGGCCCGGACCCCTCGCTGGTCGAGCTCGCCGGCCAGCTCCCCGCCGGCCGGGCGCTCGACCTCGGCGCCGGAGAGGGCCGCAACAGCCTGTTCCTCGCCCGCCTCGGCTGGCGGGTGACCGCCGTCGACCTCTCCGGGGTCGCCCTGTCCCGGCTGGCGGCCGAGGCGGCGAGGGAGCGCCTCGCCGTCGAGACCGTGGTCGGCGACATCGGCCAGTACCTCGCCGGCGCCTCCCGCTTCGACCTCGTCGTCTGGTCCTACCTCCACCCCGCGCCGGAGGAGCGCGCCCGGCTGCTCGCCGCCGCCTCGGCGGCGGTCGCCCCGGGCGGCCACCTCTTCCTCGCCGGCCACCACCTCGACTCCCTGGGGCGAGCCGGCCCCCCGCACGCAGCGCGCCTCTACACCGAGGCGAGCCTCGACGGCGCGTTCCCCGGCCTCGAGACCCTCCGCCTCGAGCGCCGGCAGCAGCCGGCGGGCGACGGCGGCGGGCCGCTCGTCGACGTCGTCGCCTGGGCGAGCCGGCCCGAGGGGAGCCGGCCGTGAGCACGGCGGTGGGAACGGCCAGGAGCACGCTCGCGCGGACCGGGTCCGCCCGCCTGCTCGCCATAAGCTCCCTCGCCCATTTCCTGAACGACGGCGTCGTGTTCTTCATCCCGGTGATCGGCGACCTGCTCTCCCAGGACCACGGCACCTCGACGGCCGTCGTCACCGCGATGCTGACGATCTTCTACGTGGCCTCGGCCGGCTTCGGGATCGCCGTCGGGCTGGCGGCGGACTCGCTCGGGCGGCGCGGCCCGATGATGGCCGTCGGGATCGGCACCCTCGGGGTGAGCCTCCTCGGCTTCTACGCCTCTCTTTCGTTCTCCGGCGCCGGGAGCGACGTCCTCGTGCTCGTCGCCGCCGCAGTGGCCGGGGTCGGCAGCGCCTTCTACCATCCCCTCGGCGGGTCTCTCCTCCAGCTCGGCTTCCCGGCGAGCGCCCGGGGCCGGGCGCTCGGGATCAACGGGGCCTTCGGGAGCCTCGGCAGGGCCCTCTACCCGGCGCTGTTCTTCGTGATCGCCGCCCTCGGGATCTCCAAGCCGGCGACGACCGTCGTCTTCGCCGTCCTCAGCCTGCTCGCCGCCGTCGTCGTCGCCTTCGGGCTTCCTGCGCAGCTGCCCGGCCGCGCTCTCCCCGCCGGGGCCGGCGCCGAGCCGGCCGTGGCGGACCCCCCGGGCGGGGGCGCCGAGCCCGCCCCGGCGCGAAGCTCGGCGGACCCTCCGGGCGAGGGCGCCGGCGTGCCGGACCCGAAGCCCGCCCAGGCCACGCTCCGCTCCCTGCTCACCCGGAGCGTGCTCGGGCTGATGGGGATCTCCTTCTTCCGCTCCCTCGCCTTCATCGGCGTCGTCTCCTGGATCCCCATCTACCTCACGACCGAGCGCCATGCGGGGCTCTCCACGAGCCTCGGGGTGGCGGTCACCGTGATGTACGCCGGCGGCATCGTCGGCCAGCCGCTGTTCGGCCTGCTGGCGGACCGCTTCGACAAGCGGGTCGTGCTCGCGGTCGACAGCCTGGGCTCCGCGGGCGGCGTGTACCTCTTCCTCTCCACCTCCGGCGACGGGGCCGGCGCGCTCTTCGCGCTCGCCGTGTTCGGCATGTTCACCTTCAGCGGGTTCCCCCTCTTGATGTCCCTCGCCGCCGACTACGTGCCGAAGCGGTCCTCGACGACGGGGAACGCCCTCGTGTGGGGGGTGGGCTCGACCGGCGGCCAGGCGCTCGGCCCGCTCACGGCGAGCCTGCTCATGGGAGGGTCCCACGCGCACCTCGGCACCGCCTTCGCGATCCTCGGCGCCGTCGCCGCGGCCACGGTCCTCGCCACCCCGCTGCTCGAGCGCACCAGGCGCTCCAGCCCCATGGCGCTGTTCGGCTGAGGGGGCGCCTGGGAGATCGCACCCTTGGTCGGGACGTCCCAGTGGCGCTCCCGGGCGGGCTGGCAGGAGAGGCCCTCGACCAATTTGCGCATCACCTCCTCACAGCTCGCATCGAAGAACAGCGCGAGCACGTAGTAGACGACGAGGCGGGCCGGCAGCAGCCGGTGACGCTGCTCGGCCCTGCCGGCCGCCTCGACCGCCGCATCGACGAGCGCCGTTGGGAAGCTCCGGGTCAGCACACCCTCAGCGGGCCGAGCGGTGATGACCCGCGTGACCGGGCCGAAGGGCGCAACGAGCGCGGGCCAGTGGCATCCACACGCCACAACTCGGACCAGGGGCCACGGCAGGGACCGGCGCTCCCCAGGGTGGTCGTCGCGCTGCGTCGGAGAAGCTCGGCGGTGGCTCCTTGGGCGGGGCTGCGATCGGACCTGCGACCCTCTGCAGCTCCGGAAGGCTCGTGGTCACGATCTCCTCGATGATCGCCCAGTCCGTGTCCCAGTACTCGTGGACGACTCGATTGCGGAACCCTCGGATCTGCCTCCACGGAAGCTCGGGGTGCTCGGACAGAAACTGATCGCTCAACGCGCTGGCCGCCTCGCCGATGACGGCGAGCTCCCGCATCACGGCAGCGCGGTACATGTCACCCAGCTCGCCGTAGAAGTCCTCCGCCAATGGCGCTGCTTGCAGAGCGTGCCAGCGATGGATCCTCTCGATGGCATCGACGATGTCGCGTGCACGTTGTGGATCGCGACGCCGCCCGGCCTTCACAGCGGTCGGGCGTCGGCGAGGACCTGTCCCAGGGCCGAGGGCCGAAGGGACGAAACCTCGCCAAGGTCCACCTTGGCGCCCAGGAGGTCCTGAAGCTCGTCTTGGGCCCTTGGGATCCCCCACACGTAGCTGTCCTTGTCCAGGTGGTCGACCAACAAGTCGACATCGGAGCCAGGTCCGTCTTCCCCCCTCGCCACCGACCCGAACACCAAGACGGTGCTGGCACCGCTGCGCCTCAGGATCTCGAGCACCTCGTCGCGGTGCTCCCGCAAGGCCTGGCTCGGTCGTCGACCCACTTCGCACGCTCGCAGGATCCGCCAGGTGGTGGCGGCGTTGGGGACGGCCGCACCCCGCTCGTAGCGGTTGATGGCCGGTTGGGAGGTGCCGGATCGGCGAGCCAGCTCGGCCTGGGTCAGCCCGGCAGCCCGCCGGGCCTTCCTGATGCGGTCGGCCACGCGCATACCAGCATTATACCTCTCGGCAGGAGCAGCCCGGTGATCCGGTGGGCCAACGGCGCCAGGTGGTGCGCGTCGCGAAGTCCCTCCCTACCAGGGGCCGGTGAGGTTGGAGTTGGCGGCGCGCATCGCCTCGACGTAGCGTGCCCGCTCCCTGCCGGCCTGGTCCGGGCCCGAGGCCGCCAGCGCGCCCCGGACCTCGCCCAGGGTCGTGAAGCCCTTGCGGGACATCCACTCTCGAAGGCCGTCGAGGAGGACCTGGGTGTGCCCTGGGCCGTGGCGCAGGAGGGCGGAGGCGCTCATGACGACGTCCGCGCCGGCGAGCAGGTACTTGACGACGTCCTCGGGGCCCTCCACGCCGGTGGAGGCCGCCAGGCCGATGTCGACCCGCGGGCGTAGCAGCGCGAGCCAGGTACGGGCGAGCCGTCCCTCCTGAGGCCTCGACAGGCCGATGCCCGGGACCACCTCGAGCAGCTCGGGGTCGACGTCGGGGTGGAGGAACCGGTTGAACAGCACGAGCGCGTCGGCCCCGGCCTCGGCGAGGCGGAGCGCGACCTCGCCGACCGAGCTGTAGTAGGGCGAGAGCTTCACCGCCACCGGCACCGAGACCGCGGCCTTCACGAGCGCGAGGACGTCGACGTGGCGCTCCTCCACCGCCCGCCCGGGCTCCTCCGGGCCAGGAGGCGTGGAGTAGATGTTGAGCTCGATCGCCGCGGCGCCGGCGCTCTCCATCTTCTGGGCGTAGCGGGTCCAGCCCGAGGGCCCGGTGCCGTTCAGGCTGGCGATGACGGGCACCTCGACCGCCGCCGAGGCGCGCTCGAGCACGGAGAGGTAGCGCTTGCCGGCCGCCTCCACCCCGGGCACCTCGGGGAAGTAGCTGAGCGACTCGGCGAAGCTCTCGCTGCCCGCCTCCGACAGCGCGACCTGCCGCTCGGCCTCGGCCTCGACCTCCTCCTCGAACAGCGAGTGCATCACCACCGCGCCCACCCCTGCATCGGCGAGGCGGCGGATGCCCTCCACCGTGTGGGAGAGCGGCGAGGCCGACGCGACGAGGGGGTTGCGCAGAGAAAGCCCCATGTAGCTCGTGGAGAGGTCGACCACGCTAGCGGCCCCTCCTCGCGTCGGGGGCGTAGCTGCCCGCGGGCCGGGTCGCCATCTCCTCGTAGGTCGCCCAGCGCCGGTCGACCGCCTCCTGGGCCACCTGGGCGAGGCGCTCCGCCTCGGCCGGGTCGCTGCGGGCGAGCACGGAGTAGCGCAGCTCCTGGCCCGTGTAGTCGTGCAGGGAGATGCGGGGCCGGGGCGAGTCGAGCAGGAAGGGGTTGGCGCCCGTCGAGCGCAGCACCGGGTCGTAGCGAAGGAGCGGCCAGTACCCGCTCGCCACCGCCCGGTACTGCTGGTCGAGGCCGTTGCGCAGGATGATCCCGTCCTTCTCGATCCCGTGCGCGATGCAGTGGCTGTAGGCGATGACGAGAGAGGGGCCGTCGTAGGCCTCCGCCTCCCGGAAGGCCCGCAGCGTCTGCTCCGGGTCCGCTCCCATGGCCACCCTCGCGACGTACACGCTCCCGTAGGCGATCGCCTGGAGCGCGAGGTCCTTCTTCTCCGAGGTCTTCCCGGCGGCGGCGAACTTCGCCACGGCGCCGAGCGGGGTCGCCTTGGAGGCCTGGCCCCCGGTGTTGGAGTAGACCTCGGTGTCGAGCACGAGCACGTTGACGTCCCTGCCGCTCGCCAGCACGTGGTCGAGGCCGCCGGAGCCGATGTCGTAGGCCCAGCCGTCGCCCCCGATGATCCAGACGCTCCGGCGCAGCAGGTGGTCGAGCACGCTCTCGAGGTCGGCCACCCCAGCCCCGCCGTCGAGCCGGCCCAGGCGGCGGCGCAGCTCGACCAGGCGCGCTCGCTGGGCGGCGAGCTCGGACTCGGTGCGCTGGGGCGCCTCGAGGATCGCCTCGACGAGCTCGGGACCGATGGCGTCTTTCATCTCGAGGAGCCGCTCACGGGCGATCGCGGCGTGGTGGTCGGCGGCGAGGCGCAGCCCGAGGCCGAACTCGGCGTTGTCCTCGAACAGCGAGTTCGACCACGCCGGGCCGCGCCCCTCGGCGTTCGCCGTCCAAGGCGTCGTCGGCAGGTTGCCCCCGTAGATGGAGGAGCAGCCGGTCGCGTTGGCGACGACGGCCCGGTCCCCGAAGAGCTGGGAGACGAGCTTGATGTAGGGCGTCTCGCCGCAGCCGGCGCAGGCCCCGGAGAACTCGAAGAGCGGCTCGAGGAACTGCGCGCCCCTCACCGTCCCGAAGTCGACCCTGGCCCGCTCGGCGAGGGGGAGGGACTCGAAGAAGGCGACGTGCTCCCGCTCTGCGGCAACGCGAGGCTCCCGCCAGGAGAGGTTGATCGCCTTGTGGGAGGGGTCCTCGGAGGAGCTCACCGGGCAGGCCTCCACGCACAGCCCGCAGCCGGTGCAGTCCTCCAGGTAGACCTGCAAGGTGTAGGAGGTGCCCGGCAGGCCCCGGGCGTTGAGCGGGGCGGAGCGGAAGCCCGCCGGCGCCAGGTCCAGCCTCGTCCGCTCGTAGTACTTCGAGCGGATCACGCTGTGGGGGCAGACGAAGCTGCAGTTGCCGCACTGGATGCACAAGTCGGGGTCCCACTCGGCGACGAGGTCGGAGATGTTGCGCTTCTCGTAGGCCGCCGTCCCGACCGGCCAGGTGCCGTCGGCGGGCAGCCGGCTCACGGGGATGTCGTCGCCCAGGCCCGCCATCATCGCGGCGGTCACCTCCCTCACGAAGGGGGGGGCGCTCGCCGGCACGATCGGCGCCGGCTCGGCCTTCGAGGTGACCTGGTCGGGCACCACCGCCTCGGCCAGGCCCTCGAGCGCCCGGTCGACGGCCGCCAGGTTGGCGTCGACGACCCGCTGGCCACGACGCCCGTAGCTCTTGCGGACCGCCTCTTTCACCTTGCCGATCGCCACCTCCCGGTCGAGCACGCCAGAGATGGCGAAGAAGCAGGTCTGCAGGACGACGTTGACCCGGTTACCGAGCCCGACCTCCCTCGCGATCCTGCTCGCGTCGACGACCCAGACCTTGAGGTGCTTGGCGAGGATCTTCTCCTGCACGGGCCGGGTGAGCGCGTCCCAGACCTTGTCCGGAGGCAGCTCGCAGTTGAGCAGCAGGGTGGCCCCGGGGGCCGCCCTGGCGAGCACCTCCTCGCGCCCGAGGAGGCCGAAGTGGTGGCAGCCGACGAAGCCCGCCTGGTCGACGAGGTAGGGCGCGGCGATCGGCTCCGGCCCGAAGCGCAGGTGCGAGATCGTGTAGCCGCCGGACTTCTTCGAGTCGTAGACGAAGTAGCCCTGGGCGTAGAGGCCCTCGTCGCCGAGGATCTTGATCGTGTTCTTGTTGGCTCCGACGGTGCCGTCCGAGCCGAGGCCGAAGAACAGCGCCCTCAGGGTGCCGGGGGGCTCGACGTCGAGGCCCCGCTCGTAGGCGATGCTCGTCCGGGAGACGTCGTCGTCGATGCCGACGGTGAAACGGCGCTTCGGCTCCTCCCGGGCCAGCTCGGCGAGGACCCCCGCGGCCATGCCCGGGGTGAACTCCTTGGAGGAAAGCCCGTAGCGCCCGCCGACGACGAGCGGCATCTTCTCCCGCTCGCCCCTCGAGTGGGCCTCGGCGAGAGCGCCCAGCACGTCGAGGAAGAGCGGCTCGCCGAAGGAGCCGGGCTCCTTGGTCCGGTCGAGCACGGCCACCCGCTCGACGGTCGCCGGCAGGGCGGCGAGCAGGGAGGCGGCGGGGAAGGGGCGGAACAGGCGCACGGTGAGCGCGCCGACTCGCTCCCCTCTCCCGGCGAGGTGGGCGACGGTCTGCCGGAGGGTCTCCGCGCCCGAGCCCATCGCCACGACGACCCTCTCGGCCTCGGGGTGCCCTTGATAGTCGACGAGGTGGTAGCGGCGGCCGGTGCGCTCCGCGAGGGCGCGCAGCGCGTCCTCGACCAGACCGGGCACCCGCTCGTAGAAGGGGTTGACGGTCTCCCGGGCCTGGAAGTAGACGTCGGGGTTCTGCGAGGTGCCCCGGATGAAGGGGTGCTCGGGCGACATCGCCCGGCGGCGGTGGGCGAGGACGAGCTCGTCGGGCACGAGCGCCTGCAGGTCCTCGTCGGACAACAGCTCGATCGTGTTGAGCTCGTGGGAGGTGCGGAAGCCGTCGAAGAAGTGGACGAAGGGCACCCGGGCCTCGAGCGTGGCGCGCTGGGCCACCGCGGCGAGGTCGTGGGCCTCCTGCACCGAGGAGGTGGCGAGCAGGGCGAAGCCGGTCTCCCTCACCGCCATCACGTCCTGGTGGTCCCCGAAGATCGACAGGGCCTGGGCGGCGAGCGAGCGGGCCGCGACGTGGATGGTGGCCGAGGTCAGCTCCCCGGCGATCTTGTACATGTTGGGGACCATCAGCAACAGCCCCTGAGAGGCCGTGAAGGTCGTGGACAGCGCCCCGCCCTGCAACGCGCCGTGGAGCGCCCCCGCCGCCCCGCCCTCGCTCTGCATCTCGACGACCGAGGGCACGGCCCCGTAGACGTTCCTCCGCCCCTTGGCCGACCACTCGTCGGCCAGCTCGGCCATCGGCGAGGAGGGGGTGATCGGGAAGATGCAGCACAGCTCGTTCAGCCGGTAGGCGACGGACACCGTCGCCTCGTTCGCGTCGATCGTCGCCCTCATGTCGCGCTCCGTGCTCCGGACGGCTCGGGGACCATCTCGATCGCATGCACCGGGCACTGCTCGAAGCAGACGCCGCACCCGGTGCAGCGGTCGTAGTCGAAGCGGTAGCGGTTGCCGGGCCCGAGCTTGATCACGGCATCCTCCGGGCAGGCGCCGAAGCACCCGTCGCACTCGAAGCAGTTGCCGCAGGACAGGCAGCGCCCCGCCTCGTACTCGGCCTCCTTCTCCGACAGGCCCCCGACCACCTCGGTGAAGTCCGCCACCCGCTCGACGGGCGGGAGCTCGGGCTGGGGCCGGTGCAGGAAGTCCCCGAAGTACCAAAGGTGCAGGCCCTCGAAGCTCGCCTCGGGGTGCTTCGGGGCGGCGGGGGGCGCCCCGCCCCGCAGCCAGGCGTCGATGTTGCGGGCGGCCTTCTTGCCGTGCCCGACCCCCACCGTCACCGTGCGCTCGGCGGGCACCATGTCGCCGCCGGCGAAGACGCCGGGGGCGCCCGTCATCATCGTCGGGGAGACCCTCACGGTCCCGTCCCGCTCGAGCTCGACGCCGGGGACCGACCGCAGGAAGCCGGTGTCGGTGTCCTGGCCGAGGGCGAGGATCACCGTGTCGGCCGCCAGGGTCTCGAAGCGCCCGGTCGGCCGGGGGAAGCCGGTCTCGTCGAGCTCCATCACCTCCACGGTGAGCTCCGGCCCCTCGAAGGCGGTGATCGTGCGGAGCCAGTTGATCCGGACCCCCTCCCGCTCGGCCTCGGCCGCCTCCTCCTCGTGCGCCGGCATCTTGTCCCTGGTGCGCCGGTAGACGATCATCGCCTCCGTCGCCCCGAGGCGCCTCGCGGTGCGGGCCGCGTCCATCGCGGTGTTGCCCCCTCCGTAGACGGCCACCCTCCGGCCGACGAGCGGCCGCTCGCCCTCGGCGACGTCCCGGAGGAAGGGCAGCGCGTCGATGATCCTCGCGGTGTCGCCCGCGGGGATGTCGACCCGCCTCGAGAGGTGGGCCCCGACGGCCACGAAGACGGCGTCGAAGCCGCCCTCCCGGCGCTCGGCCTCCAGGTCCTCCACCTTGTGGGAGCTCGTCAGCCGCACCCCGAGGGCCGAGATGCGGGCGATCTCGGCGTCGAGCACCTCTCGGGGCAGGCGGTAGGCGGGGATGCCGTAGCGCATCATCCCGCCCGGCACCGGGCCGGCGTCTCGGACCTCGACCTCGTGGCCGAGCCGGGCGAGGTGGTAGGCGGCGGAGAGCCCGCTCGGGCCGCAGCCGACGACGAGCACCCGCCTGCCGCTGGGAGGCGCCGGAGGGGAGAGCTCGAAGCCCCGGTCGATCGCCATGTCGCCGAGGAAGCGCTCGACGGCGTGGATCGACACCGCCTCGTCGAGCTCGGCCCGGTTGCACCTCGACTCGCAGGGGTGGTAGCAGACCCGGCCGTGCACCGCCGGCAGGGGGTTGTCGAGGACGAGCTGCCGCCAGGCGTCCTCGTAGCGCCCCGCCTGGGCGTGGGCGAGCCAGGCCTGGATGTTCTCCCCCGCCGGGCAGGCGGCGTTGCAGGGGGGGAGCAGGTCGACGTAGACGGGCCGGCGGGAGCGGACCGGGCCGGCCTCCGGCCGCCCGTGCAGCAGGTCCGGCAGCCCTGCGAGGTCTCGGCGGATCACCTCAGCCCCGTCTCGGCACGCATCGGCGAGCCCGGCAGGTCACGCCGGTCACCCTACGACCCGAACCCGGCGCCGCCAACCCTGTCCCTGCATGCCCGTGCCTCCCTGCGCGCTCCGGCTCCGGCCGACCTCCCCACCCTCGCCCCCGCCCGGTGGCCGCGGGTAGGGCCGATGGTCCCTCCAGGCGGAAGGCGACTCGATCCCGAGCCCCCGGGAAGGTTGCCCCCCGCTCCGGCGTTGTCCGGTGCATACCCATCCGGGTAGGTGCGCCCGATACGGCAGGAGCGGTGCCCCATGGTGCTCGCGATCGACCTCTGGAGCCCCCACCACGGGCTCTCGCTCGGGGTGGTGATCATCACCGCCTTCCTGCTCGGCATGGTCCACGGCGTGACGCCCGACGAGCACACCTGGCCGATCACCTTCTCCTACGCGCTCGGGTCATTCTCCGCCCGCAAGGGCATGAGGTCGGCGCTCGCGTTCTCCCTGTCCTTCACCCTCCAGCGGGCCCTGCTCTCCGAGCTCGCCTATCTCGGGCTGTTGCACCTCGACGGGAGCGCCCTGTGGAACGCGGTCATCTACGTCGTGGTCGGCTCTGTGATGGTGCTCGCCGCCTTCTACGTGCTGCGCATGCGCTGCGCGCTCCACCTGCACCTCTGGCCGCCCTCGGTCGGAGGGTGCCACCGGCCGAGCCACGCCGACACCAAGGAGTGGGCGGGACGCACCCCCTCGCCCGGGATGGCGATGGTCCACGGCTTCGTCGCCGGCTGGGGGCTCGGCGCCTTCGCCCTCATCGTCACCACCGTCCTCGCCCCTGCGATGCCCTCGGCCGCGCTCGGCTGGGTCCCCGGGGCCGCCTTCGGGCTCGGCACGACGGCCGTCCTCGCCGGGATCGGCGCCGTGGTCGGCTCGCTCGTCCGCCGCCAGCGGCTGCCCGAACGGCTCGCCCAGCAGGTGGCCCAGCAGGGCGCCGGCTGGACCCTGCTCCTCGGCGGCGCGCTCTTCGTCGCGGCCGGCGCCGCCGGCCTGGCGGTGCCGTCGATCATGACGGCGGGGATCACGACCGGCATCCACGTCCACAACCTCGACCGGCTCGGCGTCGGGACCCTGCTCGTGCTCCTGGTGCTGCTCGTCGCCGCCGTCGTCGTCGTCCGTACCGTCCACCAGTTCCGGCACGCCCCGGGCGGGCAACCTGCCGGGGCAGAGCCGGCGGAGCCGACCGAGCGGCCGGAGCCCCTGGGGCAAGGCGGCCTGCCCGACCAGGCGGTGGCGCCGGCGTGCCCGGTCGCCGCCACGGCCGGGCACGGCCGCTCGCGCCCGGGCCCGCATTAGGGTCAGGAGACCCTGGCCGGCTCGAGCCGGCGCCGCCATGCTCGCCCGGAGGGACAGGGAGCGACGAGCCGGGGAGGAGGCGGAGGGCGAGAGGTGGCGAGAGCGGTGTGCCTTCCTTCCGGCCGAGTCGCCGAGCGCCTGAGGTGCCTCGGGCGCCTCCTCAGGTGGTCCTCCGAGCCCCTCCCCGACGGGCCGACGTCCGTCGTCGTCGCCGGCCTGTTCCTCGGCGTCACCGTGCTCCGCTGGTACTTCGACCGGGGCGGCCAGGTGGTCGCGCTCCTCTACGTGCTCCCCGTCGCGCTGAGCGCCCTGTGGCGAGGCCGGCGAGGGGGGCTCGTCGCGGCCGTGGCGGGCGCCGGGCTGTTCGTCGTCTTCTCCGCCCTGCACGAGCGAGGCGACCTCGACGCGACCGGGTGGGCGGCGCCTCCGGCCGCGATGTTCCTCGTCGGCGGCCTCGTCGGCGAGCTGGCCGAGCGGGCCTCGAGAGCGCGCCGGCTGGCCGCCCGCCATGCCGAGCAGGCCCGCCGGCTGGGCGAGCTCTGCGAGCGCCAGCAGGTCGCGCTCGAGACGAGCGACTCGCTCCTGCAGCGCGTCGCCGCGGCGCGCTGGCTGCTCGAGGCGGGCTCGACCGAGGAGGCCATCGACCTGCTCACCGCCGTGGTCGCCGAGGGGATCGAGGAGCTGAGGAACGCCGGCGGCACCGAGGAGACCGCCGAAGCCCTGGGGCCCGGGGCGAAGGGAGCAGGCGCTGCCTTCGAGGGTCCAGAGGAGACCGCCGGCCCGTAGGGGCTCCTTTGCCCCTCGCCGAGCGCCGGGCTCCCCGGCTCACCACGACCCCCGGTGCTCGGGAACCCGGGCGACGACGGGGATGCAGCACGCGAGCAGCAACGCGAAGACGCCGAGCGCGATCGCCTGGACCTCTCCCGGGCGAGCCGCCCGGGAGAGCAGCGCGGAGGTCACCGAGATCGTCGCGATCGACCCGACCTGCCGGCCGGTGGAGCGGAGCGCGGCGATCGCCGCGGACTGCCCCGGGGCCAGCTTCAGGCCGGCATTGCGGCTCGCGGGCGCGGAGAGGCCGGCGCCGATGCCGACCGCGGAGGTCGCGAGCGCGAGCCAGGCGTAGGCCGACATCCCCAAAGGCCGCAACGCGAGGGCCGCGACCCCGAGGGCGATGACGGCCGAGCCGAGGTAGAGGGGGAGCCGGTAGCCGGTGCGGCGCAGCCCCATGGCGGCCGCCGTCGAGGCGGCGATCGCCGCCACCCCGTCGGCGGTGAGCAGGGTCCCAGAGCCGAGCACGCCGATGTGGTAGCGGACGACCGCGTAGAGCGGGACGAGGGCGATCATCCCCGCCGTCGCGCCCCCGTAGAGGAGGTTGATCAGGTTGACCGCGGCGAACCCCCGCCCGGCGATCAGGCGGGCCGGGATGAAGGGGTCCGAGGCGGTGCGCAGGTGCCGGCCGAACAGCACCAGGCCGACGACCCCGAGGGCGGTGGGGACGACGACCGGCGGCGACCAGGGCTGGGTGCCGGATTTGCCGAGCTCGCTGATCCCGAGCATCAGCGCGAGCGCGCCCGTCCCGAGAAGGGCCATGCCCCGCAGGTCGAGCGGCCCCTGGACCGCCCCTCGCCGCTCGCCGTCCCGGGGGACGTAGCGCAGGCACATCACCACCAGCACGACCCCGATCGGCACGTTGACGAAGAAGATCCCCCGCCAGGACCAGTAGGTGACGAACAGCCCGCCGAATATCGGGCCGATCGTCGAGCCGATCGGGAAGATGCTGCCGAACAGCCCGACGGCCTTGTCCCGGGCGGGGCCGAAGCGCTCGACGACGATGGCCGTCGCCGAGGGGGTGAAGCCCGCGCCGCCCGCCGCCTGCAGGGCGCGCAGGGCGATCAGGAAGTAGATGTTCGTCGCCAGGCCGCAGCACAGCGAGGCGAAGGCGAACAGGACCACCGAGAAGAGGAAGTAGCGCCTCTGGCCGAAGCGGACGGAGAGCTTCCCCGCCAGCGACAGCATCAGGACCAGGCCGACCGAGTACGCGGTGATCACCCAGCTGGTCCAGTTGATCGAGGCGTGCAGGCCCTGCTCGATCGCGTGCAGCGCCGTGGCGACGATCGTGCCGTCGAGCGAGCTCATCAACAGCGCCAGGGCGACGACGACGAAGACGAGGACCCAGCGGGGCGGAGGAACCTCGCGCTCCGCTGCGCCGGACGCGCCGGACCCGGCTCGGACGGCAGGGCCCGAAGCCACCGGGACGGCCGGGGCGACCCGCGCCGCCGGGACGGCCCCGGTCCCCTCGCCGGGAGAGGGGTCGGCGGGCATCGGCCGAGGACTCTAGGCGAGAGGTGCCCCGGGAGATCCGGGGCCGCCGCGTGGCCGGCCGCTCGGTGCCGGGCTCGGTGCCGGGGCGCCCAAGGACTACGGTCCGCAGGCGTGTCCGAGGAGCTCGAGCCGGACCGGGCGCCGGGGAACGGCGGGGCCGGCCCGGGCGGGCCCTTCGACTCGACGCTCCCGGCTCGCCTCCGGGCCGGGGTCGCCCGGGCGGTGGTCGGCCAGGAGGAGGCAGTCGAGCTCCTGCTGGTCGCGCTCCTCTGCCGGGGCCACGCCCTGGTCGAGGACGTGCCCGGCGTCGGCAAGACGCTGCTCGCCCGCTCGCTGGCGGCCGCCCTCGGCTGCCGCTTCCGGCGCCTGCAGCTCACCCCGGACGTGCTGCCCTCCGACATCACCGGGTCGAACGTCTTCAACCAAAAGCTCGGGGAGTTCGAGTTCCGCCCAGGGCCGCTGTTCACCGAGGTGCTCCTCGCCGACGAGATCAACCGGGCGACGCCTCGGACCCAGGCGGCGCTGCTCGAGGCGATGGAGGAGCGCCAGGTCACCGTCGACGGCGAGACCCGGCGCCTGCACGACCCCTTCCTCGTCCTCGCGACCCAGAACCCCGTCGAGCTCGAGGGCACCTTCCCGCTGCCGGAGGCTCAGCTCGACCGCTTCTGCGTCCACGTCCGCCTCGGCTACCCGAGCCGGGAGGAGGAGGACGCGGTGCTCCGCCGCTACGAGTCCGACGCGGACCTCGCGCCGGACCCGGTGACCGACGCCGAGGAGATCCGCCGCTGGCAGCTCGCCCGGGGCCAGGTCCACGTGGCGGACGACCTCCGGGCCTACCTGCTGGAGGTGGCTCGCTCGACTCGTGCCGACCCCCGAGTCGAGCTCGGCGCCAGCCCCAGGGCCGCCCTCATGCTGCACCGGGCGGTGCAGGCCCGGGCGCTGCTCTCGGGCCGCAGGTTCGCCCTGCCCGACGATGTCAAGGCCCTCGCCCTGCCGGTGCTCCGGCACCGCCTCGTGCTGCGCGCCTCCGCCCGCCTCGCCGGCGACAAGGTCGAGGACGTGCTCGCCGGGGTGCTCTCGACGCTCGAGGTCCCCGTCGAGGAGGAGGCCCGGACGGCCGAGGCCTTGGGGCAGCCTTCTGCCGGGGCCCCCCGGCCGGCCGGAGCCCGGGCGGCGGAGGGCTCGCCGGCCAGCAGGCGGAGATGGCTCGGCTGAAGGCGCTCGCCCGGGAGCTCCGCCTTGCCGAGGCCTTCCTCGCCCTTGCGGTGCTCGGCTTCGCGCTCTCCTCCGACACCCTGGCGCTGCTCGGCTGCCTCGGGACGCTGCTCGTCGCGCTGCTGGCGCTGTGGGAGCGCAGCTGCCTCGCCGGCGTCAGCTACTCCCGGCGGCTCGAGCGCCACCGGGCGGGGCTCGGCGAGAGCGTGGGCCTCGAGCTCGAGATCGTCAACGACAAGATCCTGCCGCTCTCCTTCCTGGAGATCGACGACGAGGTCCCCTACGGCCTTCGCATCGAGGGCGGGGCCACCGTCACCGGCTTCAGCCGGAGGAGCGCCAGGCTCGTCCAGGTCCTGCCGCTCCTCCCCTACCAGCGAGTCCGCCGCCGCATGCTCGTCAGCTGCGACCGGAGGGGCGAGCACCGCTTCGGCCCTGCCACTTTGACCAGCGGCGACCCGGTCGGCCGGGGCACTCGCAGCGAGGTGCTGGCGGAGACCGAGCAGCTGCTCGTCTACCCGAGGATCCTCCCCGTCTCTCCTGAGGGGGTCCTCGCCCGGGTGCTCCTCGGCGACCTCTCCAGCCGCTCGCCCCTCGGTGCCGATCCGCTGAGAGCCGCCGGGGTCCGCGCCTACTCGCCGGGGGACCCGCTCCGCCACGTCGACTGGCGGGCGACCGCACGCACGGGCGAGCTCCTCGTGCGCCGCTTCGAGCCCACGGTCAGCCCGAGGATCGCGGTCGTCCTCGACGTCCTCGTCCCCCAGGTCCGAGGCTGGTCGCCGGACCCGGACGAGCTCGAGTTCGCCGTCGCCTCGACCGCCTCGATCCTCTCGGCGCTCGCTCGGGGGCGGATCCCCGTCGGCCTCTACACCACGGGCAGCGCCGGCGGCCGCCCGGTCGCGCACCCCCCGAGCAGGGACCCCTCCGCTCTCCCGGCGATGCTCGAGTCCCTGGCCCGGCTCCTCCCCTCCGGCACGCCCTTCGTCGAGCGCGTCCTGCTCGCCGCGTCGAGCCGCCTGCCGGGCCAGACGAGCTTCGTCGTGATCGCCGCCGACTTCCCGAGACCCCTGCTCGCCGCGATCGACGAGGTCCGCCGCCACCACGCCCTGACCGCGGTCCATCTCGCCCTCGGCGGGGACCCGCCGCCGACCGAGCGCGTCGACGCGCTCCTGCACGCGCCCTATGCGGAAGACTGGCAGTCCCGAAAGAGCCTGGAGCTCCTTCCATAGCGTCGTCGTCCCGGCGCTCCTCGTCGCCGTGGAGTCGACCTGGGCGTCGCTGGTGCTCGTCGCGCTCCTCCGCTCGGGGCAGGGCGGGCACGAGGACGTCCCGTTCCTCGCGCTCGCCCTCCCCGGCGCGCTCGGCGCGGCGGCCACCGGCTGGACTGCACGCCTCGGCGCCGGCCGCCCAGCCGCCGGCCCGAGCGCCCCGGGCGGGAGCGCCGGCGGAGCCGGGGCGCGCAGGGCCCTCGTGCTCGCCCCCCTCCTCCTCGTCTCCTGGCTCGCCGGCTCGGCCCTCTACGACGGGGTGGTCCTCGCCGGCGGCTACGCCTCGGTCGCCCATCCCTGGACGCTCTCCCCCGAGCCGGCCCAACGCGCCGTAGTCGCCCTGTCCCTCTGCGGCCTCGCCGCCGCCCGGGGGAGCTGGATCGCATGGCGGGAGCCCCGGACCGGCGCCGTGCTCGTCTCGCTCTCGATCGGCGCGGCGATCTTCGGGCTGGTCCTTGCGATCTCTGCCTTCCACCATGGCGAGCCGTTCTTCGAGCACCTCGGCCGCGACGCCGCCGGCCTGCTGTTCGTCGCGCTCCCCGGCGGGGTGGCCGGGCTCGCCTTCGTCCGGGAGCGTGACCTCGAGCGCCTGGCCCCCCTGCGGGCGGCGGCGCGCCCGAACGCCGGCTGGCTCCTCTCGATCGCCCTCCCCGTCGGCGCCGCCGGGCTCGGCGCGCTGGCCCTGCTCGAGCTGGCCTCGCCACTCGCTCCGCCGGTGGGCCATCTGGTGCAGGACGCGGCCCGAGGCGTCGGGGCGCTGCTGGCCGCCCTGTTCCGCCTGCTGGCGCACGTCGCGCCTCGCGTCAGCCTGAGCGGCCAGCCCGGGGCGCCCCCCCTTCTCAAGCCGCCGACCACCCCGCCCGCCCTGCGGCGCGCCCCGGGCCGAGCCCTGCCGGCCTGGATCGCCGACGCGCTATTGGGCGTCGGTGCCCTCGCCGCGCTCGGGCTCGGCGCGCTGGTCCTGGGCGCGCTCCGGCGCCGGTGGCGGCGACCGGGCTGGCGGCGGCTCGCCGGGGAGGGCGAGGAACTGCGGGACTCGGTGTTCTCCTTCGCTCACCTGCTCGATCAGCTGCTCGACTCGTTACGCCGCCGGCTCGCCGCACGCACGAGGGAGCCGGTGCCGGCGGAAGGCGCCGGCTCGGGACCGCAGGGCGCTGGCGCGCCCGCGCCTGAGCCCGAGCCCCAGTCGGTTCGGCGGCACTACCGCCTCCTGCTCGAGCGAGCCCGGGCCGCCGGCCTCGGGCGCGCCGGTCCAGAGACCCCGCTCGAGCTCGAGCGGCGGCTCGAGGCCGAGCCGGCGTCGCTCGAGGCCTCGGCGCTCGCTCCCCTCACCGCCCTCTACGTCGCCGCCCGCTACGGCGAGGTCCCCGACACCGCCGACTCGCTGCGCCGGGCCCGCGAGCTCGTCGACCGCCTGCTCGCCTCGATCAGGCCCGCGCCTGCGCCGCACGCCGGCGACGACGCCGAGCCTACGGGCTCGTCCGGCGCCTGAGGGTCCCCCCTGGCGCGAGCCGAGCGGGAGGGGTGGGCGAGAGGGCCGCCTTCTCGACCGCTAGCGGGAGTTTCCGGGATAGCCCACTGAACCCCTCTTGGTCGGACCCAGAAGTTTCTTTCAAATAAGCCCGCGACCAGCGCGTTTGTCCTGGTCAAAGGCTCGAGATTTGTCGCTGGATGGTGTATTACCTAATGTATGGCTTCCATCATCTCCAAGTAGGTTGGCGGGCACACCTACTACTACCTGGCCGAGTCCGCCCGGGTCGGCGGCAAGCCCCGGATCGTCTCCCAGCGCTACTTGGGCAAGGCGGCGGACGTCGAGGCGGCGATCGCCGGGGCCACGGTGATGCCCGATCGCACCCGCCACCTCGCCTTCGGGGACGTCGCTGCGGTGTGGGAGATGCTCCGGCGCCTTCATGTCGCGGAGATCGTCGACGAGGTGGTCGGCCCCCGTCGCTCCGATGCCGGGGCATCGGTCGGGACCTACATCGCGCTGGCGACGCTCAACCGGGTCGTCGACCCCTGCTCCAAGCTCGCCTTCGCC
>JAJYNS010000097.1 GCA_021786195.1 Actinomycetes bacterium
GCAGGCGCAGACGGGGATCGCGCTGTTCGACAGCGGCTGGACCGGCCAGAACGCGACGCAGGCGAGCGCGGCGTAGGCGGCCATCGCCAAAGCCGCCGGCGCGAGGAAGGCGAGGCGGCGGTGGCGCGCCCCCGGCCGGCCGGCCTCGGCCGCGCCGTCTTTGCTGGCAGGGGAGCGGGTGAGCATCACGAACATACGTTCGGTAGTGTCGAGCCGTGGGCACCTTCAACCCGGTCGTCCCGTGGTCCGAGCTCGAGCGGCGGCTCTCCGGGCGGTCCGACCGTAGTCGAGGGCCGAAGGTCGATGTCGCGAGCCCGCCGCTCCTCCGGCCCGCGCCCGCCGCGCCCGCCGGCACCCGGTCCGCTCACCGGACGGGCACCGGCGGGGTTGCCTATGCCGAGCTGCACTGCCACTCGAGCTTCAGCTTCCTCGACGGCGCCTCGTCCCCGGAAGAGCTCGTCGAGGAGGCGGCCCGCCTCGAGCTGAGCGGCCTCGCGCTCACCGACCACGACGGCTTCTACGGGGTCGTCCGTTTCGCCGCGGCCGCCCGGGAGGCCGGCCTGCCGACGGTCTTCGGCGCCGAGCTCGGCTTGCCGCCCGGCTCGTCTCAGGAGGGGGCGGGCGCCGGCGCGGCGGGGCGCCGGCGCGGCGGGGCGCCCGGGCGGGCCGGGGCGCGGGCGGGGGCGATCGACCCGGAGGCGACGCACCTCGTCGTGCTCGCCCGGAGCCCGGAGGGCTACGCCCGGCTGTCGACGGCGATCGCGAGGGCGCAGCTCTCGGGAGGGGAGAAGGGCAGGCCGCGCTACTCCCTCGCCGAGCTCGCCGGCGCTCACGGCGGGAGCTGGCTGGTGCTCACGGGCTGCCGCCACGGTGCCGTCCCTGCAGCGCTCGAGCGTTGCGGGCCGGCCGCCGCCGCTCGCGAGCTCGCCCGTCTCGTCGAGGCCTTCGGGCGGGAGAACGTCGCCGTCGAGCTGTTCGACCACGGCGCCCCGCTGGACGGCGCGCGCAACGACGCCCTCGCCGTCCTGGCGGCCCGGGCAGGGGTGGCGCTCGTCGCCACGGCGAACGCCCATTACGCCACGGCGGCGCGCTACCGGCTCTCGACCGCCCTGGCGGCGATCCGCGCCCGCAGCAGCCTCGACGAGGTCGAGGGGTACCTGCCCGCCTGGGCGGCGGCGACGCTCCGCTCGGGCGCCGAGCAGTCCCGCCGTTTCAGGCGCTACCCGGGGGCGGTCGAGCAGGCGGCGGAGATCGCCGAGGCCTGCGCCTTCGACCTCAGGCTCGTCGCTCCCGGCCTGCCGCCGTTCCCGGTGCCGCCCGGCCAGGACGAGGCGAGCTACCTGCGTGCCCTTGTCGAAGAAGGGGGAAGGGCGCGTTACGGCGAGCGGGGCGCCGAGCAGGTGCCCGGCGCGTGGGCCCAGCTCGACAGGGAGCTCGAGGTCATCGAGCGGCTCGGCTTCCCCGGCTACTTCCTCGTCGTCTGGGACATCGTCCGGCACTGCCGGCGCTCGGGCATCCTCTGCCAAGGGCGGGGCTCCGCGGCCAACTCGGCGGTCTGCTACGCCCTCGGGATCACCAACGCCGACGCCGTGCGCCTCGGGCTGTTGTTCGAGCGCTTCCTCTCGCCGGCCCGGGACGGGCCGCCGGACATCGACGTCGACATCGAGTCCGGCCGGCGCGACGAGGTGATCGCCTACGTCTATGAGCGCTACGGCCGTGAGCACGCCGCCCAGGTGGCCAACGTCATCACCTACCGGCAGCGCTCGGCGGTCCGTGACGTCGGGCGGGCCCTCGGCTACCCCCCCGGGGCGCTCGACGCGTGGTCGAGGCGCGTCGGCGGCTTCTTCGGCGCCCTCCCGGCGGAGGCCGCCGGGGACGTCGCCACCGGTGGCGTGCCCCAGGAGGTGCTGCGCCTGGCCGCCGAGCTCGACGGTTTCCCCCGACACCTCGGGGTCCACTCGGGGGGGATGGTGATCTGCGACCGCCCGGTCGTCGCCGTCTGCCCCGTCGAGTGGGCGAGGCGCGAGGGGAGGACGGTGCTCCAGTGGGACAAGGAGGACTGCGCGGCGGTCGGGCTCGTGAAGTTCGACCTCCTCGGGCTCGGGATGCTCGAGGCGCTGCACCGGATGATCGACCTGGTCTCGGCGCACCACGGCCAGACCGTCGACCTCGCGACGATCCCCCAGGAGGCGGCGGTCTACGAGATGCTCGCCCGCGCCGACTCCATGGGGGTGTTCCAGGTCGAGAGCAGGGCGCAGATGGCGACCCTCCCGAGGTTGCGCCCGCGCACGTTCTACGACCTCGTCGTCGAGGTCGCGCTGATCCGCCCCGGGCCGATCCAGGGTCGGGCGGTCCATCCCTACCTGCGCCGGAGGAACGGGGAGGAGGAGGTGAGCTTCCCCCACCCGCTCCTCGAGCCGGCGCTCGCCAAGACCCTCGGCGTCCCGCTGTTCCAGGAGCAGCTGATGCAGATCGCCATCGACGTCGCCGGCTTCTCGGCGGCCGACGCCGACGAGCTCCGCCAGGCGATGGGCTCGAAACGCTCGGCGCAGCGCATGGAGCGCCTCCGGGGGCGGCTCTACGCCGGGATGGCCGAGCGCGGGGTGACCGGCGAGGTGGCCGACCGGATCTACGACCAGCTCGCCGCCTTCGCCAACTTCGGCTTCCCCGAGTCGCACGCCGTCTCCTTCGCCTACCTCGTCTACGCCTCGGCGTGGTTCAAGCTCCATTACCCGGCGGCGTTCCTGGCGGCGCTGCTCGACTCCCAGCCGATGGGGTTCTGGTCGCCCCAGAGCCTCGTTGCCGACGCGCGGCGCCACGGCGTCGTCGTCCGGGGCCCGCACGTCAACGAGAGCGCCGCCGGGACGAGCCTCGAGGGTGCTCCGCCCCCGGCCGTGCGCCTCGGGCTCTCCTGTGTCCGCGGGGTCGGGGAGGCCCTCGCGGCGAGGATCGCCTCCGGCCGCCCGTACTCGAGCCTCGAGGACCTTGCCCGCCGCAGCGGTGCGACCCGGGCGCAGCTCGAGGCGCTCGCCACCGCCGGTGCCTGCGCCGGGCTCCCCGCGCTCGACGGCGCGGAGAGAGGGATGGGTCGCAGGGAGGCGCTCTGGGCGGCCGGTGCCCTCGCCGGCGGAGGGGTGGCCCGGCTGCCGGGGGTCGTCGTCGGGGTGAGCGCGCCGAGCCTGCCGGAGATGACCCCGCTCGAGGTGACGGCGGCGGACCTCTGGGCGACCGGGGTGACCGGCGACGGGCACCCCGTCGAGCACCTACGGGAGGAGCTCGACCGCAGGGGGGCGCTCCGCGCGGCGGCGCTCCTTCGCGGTGAGGGAGAGGACGGGGGGCGGGTGCTCGTCGCGGGCGTCGTCACTCATCGCCAGCGGCCCTCGACCGCGGGCGGCACCGTGTTCTTGAACCTGGAGGACGAGAGCGGGGTCGTGAACGTCATCTGCTCGCGGGGCTGCTGGGCCCGCTACCGCGAGACGGCCTCTTCGGCACAGGCGCTCGTCGTGCGTGGCAGGCTCGAGCGGGTGACGGGCGCGGTGAGCATCGTCGCCGAGCGCCTCGAACCGCTCGAGCTCCCACTCGCCGTCGGACGCTCGCGGGACTTCCGCTGAGGGCCCGGCTGGCATCC
Organism: Actinomycetes bacterium; assembly: GCA_021786195.1. Lineage (GTDB taxonomy): Bacteria > Actinomycetota > Acidimicrobiia > Acidimicrobiales > Bog-793 > JAKAOD01. Next base: position 3,629 of record JAJYNS010000097.1, read on the forward strand.
GGCGGCGACACGATCTGCCGTCGGACCCCAGGCGCCCGCTCGAGGAGGAGCACCGGCGCCCGCCCGCCGGCTCAAGCCTCCCGGCGGCCGATGCGCGTCACCACCTCGGAGGCCCCGGCCGTGAGCGCGGTGACCATCGCGACGGAGGTCCACGCCCCGACCTTCTTCGCGAGCGGGTGCGAGCCTGCCATGGCCGCCGTGTACAGTCCGGCGAGCCCGGCGGCGACCGCCGGGCCGGCGCTCGCCGACCACTGGCGCGCGCACCACGCGCCGGCGAGCGCGAACACCGCGCCCCCCAGCTCGCGCCGACCCGTGGCACGCGCCACGGCGAAGCCGCCGACGAGGCCGGCGGCGGAGACGAGCGACGGTCGCAAGAAGGTCGAAGCGCCCATGGCACGAACCTACCCCACAGCTGCCGGCCGGCGTCCCCCCGTGGCGCCGGCGACGGGCGCCGCGGCTCCGCCGCCGCGTCGTCCCGCCCCGCCGCCGGCGGAGCCGCGCCTTGCCGATACCGGCGGCTCAGTCTCCTGCGCCAGGGCCCGCGTCCGCGTAGCGAGCCACCGTGAAGGCGATCACGGCCGGCACGTCGAGGGCGAAGACGACCAGCGTCGCGATCAGCACCGCCAGCGTGGCGCCTCGGGTGTGGTCGTAGACGAAGACGAAGCCGAGC